>NZ_JBFBAG010000060.1:0-28670 GCF_040682155.1 Amycolatopsis sp. NPDC051371 | reverse complement strand
TGAAGCACGGGAAACCTTCCGTACCAGTGGGCCACAGCCGGATCGGGCCGGGCAATAATGGCCGGGGCGAACCGCGCGGCCCCTCGGGGGCGAGTCAGCTGGCGGGAGCCGCGACGAGCTTGCCGCCGGTGATGACACCGATCGACGTGGCGTGGATGCCGACCCCGGTCTGGTCGAACGTGAAGCCGCCGAGCAGGCCCGGGTACTTCGTGCCGCGGATGGCGTCGGCGAGCTGCTGGCCGGTGGCGCCGTTCGACGTCTTCAGCGCGGTGAGGAAGATGCTGGTGCCGTCGTAGGCCTTGGCCCCGTGCAGTTCCGCGTCCTCGTTGTACGCCGCCTTGTACGCCTGGGCGAACTGGCGGGCCGCGTCGCTGGTTTCGTTGCTGAGGTACGGGCTGCTCACGACCGTGCCTTCGGCGTTGCTCGCGCCGGCCGTGGTGAGGTACACCGTCGTGCCCATCGGAGCGGCGCCGGCGATGGTCGCGGTGATGCCCAGCTCGCGGGCCTGCTTGACGATGAGCCCCGCCTCGACCTCCTCGGTCCCGACGAACAGCACCTGCGGGTTCTTCTGCCGGATGGAGGTCAGCGCGGCGCTGAAGTCCTTCTGGTCGGTGGTGACGACCTGGTCGTCGACCGGCGTGATCCCGCGGGCGGTCAGCACCTTGCCGAACGCGTCGTGCTCACCCTTGCCGTAGGAGCCGTTGTTCGTGATGAACGCGATGTTCTTCTGGCCCTTCAGGTCCACCAGGTACTTGCCGAGCGTCTCGTCATAGGTCGTGCTCGTCGGCCCGTTGAGGAACTGGAACGGGCTCTTCACCGCGATGATGGCCGGCGACTGCCCGGAGGTGATGCTCGGGATCTTCGACTGCTGCAGGACGGGCGCCATCGCCACGGTGACCGCGCTTTCGGCGGTCCCGATCATCGCGATGTAGCCCTCGCTGGCGATCTTGCGCGCCAGGTTGGTGCCCACGGTCGGGTCGCCGGCGTCGTCGAAGACGTCGAGCTGGATCTTGCGGCCGTTCACGCCGCCCTTGGCGTTCCACTGGTCCACGGCCAGCTTCGCGCCCTTGTACTCCCACGCGCCCAGTGAGCTGAGCTGGCCGCTCTGCGCGTTGACCACGGCGATCTTGATGGGGCCGCTGCTGTCCGATGTGGACGGCGACGAGCCGCCGGGTGCGCTGCAGGCGGCCGCGGCGCCCGCGGCCAGCAGGGTCATCGAAGCCAGGAGACGTCTGATTCCGGGTCGGTTCATGCGGGACACTCCGTTGTGTGCGGTGGTGGGGATCATTCGAAGACGCCTTGGTAGATGTCGTTGATGTTCCAGTGCCCCGGCGTCGGTATCGGCTCGTTGACCATGGGGACGTCGAGCACGGCCGGACGGCGGTTCGCGATCGCCTCGCGCAGGGCGGCGGCGAGATCCTCGGGGCGTTCGATGGTGTAGCCGTCGGCACCGCAGGACCGGCCGAAGGCGGCGAAGTCGGGGGAGAAGGGGTTGCCGTCGCGGTCGCGGAACTCGCAGCCGAAGCTCTGGCCGAAGTTGTGGGCCTGCAGGTCCGCGATGGTGCCGTGCGCCCGGTTGTTCATCACCACGAACAGGACGGGCAGGCCCCGCTCGACGGCCAGCGGCACGGCGGGCAGCTGGGCGCTCATCCCGCCGTCGCCGACCAGCGCGACGACGACGCGGTCGGGCTGGGCCAACTGCACGCCGACCGCGGCCGCCGGGCCGAAGCCCATCGTGGACGCGCCGCCAGGGGTGATGAACCGGCCCTCTTCGGGCAGTTCGTAGCACTGGGCGACGCCGTTCTTGTTCCAGCCGACGTCGGTGACCAGCACGGCGTCGGCGGGCAGTGTCGTGCGCAGGTCCTCGAGGATTCGCTCGGGCCGCAGCGGGAAGTCGGTGCTGCGACCGCGTTCCTGGCTCGCGGCGAACAGGTCGGCGCGGACCGTGCCGATCTGCTCGCGGACGTCGGCCCGCTCGGCCGGCTCGGCCACCAGGCTCTTGACGGCGGCCGTGATCGCCGGCACGGCGTGGTTCACGTCGGCGACCGCGCCGATCTCGACGGGATAGTTGCGGCCGATCTCGGCCGCGTCGAGGTCGATCTGGATCAGCCGGCCCGGCGGGAAGGCCCAGGTGTACTCCGAGTTCCACGAGCTGGCGTCGGTCTCGGCGAACCGCGTCGCGAGGGCGAGGACGACGTCGGCCTTGCGGGTGTACTCGTTGGTCAGCTCGAGGCCCCAGAACCCGGTCATGCCCATGACGAGCGGGTGCCGGTCGGGCAGGGTGCCCTTGGCCATCAGGGAGTGGGCCACCGGGATGTCGAGGTGCTCGACCAGTTCGAGCAGCGCGGCCCGTCCTTCCGGTGAGCGGAGGCCGCCGCCGAGGTAGACGAGCGGGCGTTCGGCCCCGGCCAGGGCCTGCGCGATCCGCTGCGCGTCGGCGTCGGACAGCGCGGGCTTCGCCGTGTGCGCGACGAGCGGGTACTCGACGAGCGGGACTTCGCGGGAGAAGTGGTCCATCGGGACGCTGAGCAGCACGGCGCCGGGGCGGCCCGAGGTCGCCGTCCAGAACGCGCGCTCGGTGAACCGGGCGAGGTCCTCGGCGCGGTGCACCTGCCAGGCCCGCTTGACGAACGGGCGGTAGATCGCGGTCTGGTCGGCGTCGGCGTGCAGGTTGACTTCCTGGTGCGGGTGCCGGCCGTGGTAGTACGACGGGATGTCGCCGGAGATCGTGATCAGCGGGACCGAGTCGAACGCCGCGGTGGCCACGCCGGTGACCGCGTTCATCATGCCGGGGCCGACGTGCACCAGCAGGACGCCGGGCTTGCCGGTGGCGCGGGCGTAGCCGTCGGCCGCGTGCGCGGCGGCCTGCTCGTGGCGGGCCATGACGAACTCGATGCGGCTGCGGCCCAGAGCGTCCAGGAACGCGATGTTGGTGTGCCCGCACAGGCCGAAGACGTACTCGACGCCGTAGGACTCCAGCTGGCGGACGAGCGCGTCGGCGGCGGTGATGGTCGGGGCGGGGTGGCTCATCGAAGTCGAACTCCTCTTATCGCTCGGCGATTTCGGTCACTGCTCGCCCCAGATGGACAGGTTGCGCAGCACGAGGGTCTTGACGACGGTGTAGTCGTCGATCATGGGCGCGGGCGATTCGCGGCCGAAGCCGGAGTCCTTGACCCCGCCGAAGGGCACGTGGTCGAGGCGGAAGTTCGACGAGCCGTTGACGATCAGCCCGCCGACCTGCAGTTCGCGCCACGCGGTGAAGATCGTGCCGATGTCCTGGGTGAAGATCCCGGCCTGCAGCCCGAACCGGCTGGTGTTGCACGAGGCGATCACGGTGTCGAGGTCGTCGAACGGCAGCACGGCAACCAGCGCGCCGAACACCTCCTCGACGACGACGGTGGCGTCCGGGGAGGGGTCGGCGACGATGGTGGGCAGCAGCGTCGCCCCGTCGCGGGTGCCGCCCAGCAGTACTCGCGCGCCCCCGGCTGCCGCTTCGGAGGTCCACTTTTCGACGCGGGCCGCGGCCTGCTCGTCGACCATCGAGCCGACGTCGGTGGCCTCGTCCAGGGGATCGCCGACCCGCAGGCCCTCGACCTCGGTGCGGAACGCGGTGAGGAAGTCCTCGAACCGGCTGCGGTGCACGTACACGCGCTGGACGGAGATGCAGCTCTGGCCGGAGTTGCTGTAGCCGGTGCGGGCGCAGGTCTTGGCGGCGAGGGCGAGGTCGGCGTCGGCGCACACCAGCGTCGCGGCGTTGCCGCCGAGTTCCAGGACCAGGCGTTTCGCGCCGGCGGCGCGGGCGACGGCGTTGCCGGTTTCGGCGCTGCCGGTGAAGCTGATGACGGCGACCTCGCGGGCCGCGCACAGGGCGGCGCCGACGTCACCGCCGCCGTGCAGCAGTTGCACCGCCTCCGGCGGCATGCCCGCTTCCAGCAGCAAAGCCACGACCGCCGCGGTCGTGGCCGGTGCCTGGGGCGGAGCCTTGACCAGCGTGGTGTTGCCGGCGGCGAACGAGGCGCCCAGCTTGTGAGCCAGCAGGTTCGCCGGGGCGTTGAACGGCGTGATCGCCAGGGCCACCCCGGCCGGCGCGCGGTAGGTCAGGGCGGTGTTGCCGACCCCGCGTTCCCAGCCGGCGACCGGCAGGTTCTCCCCGCCGATGTGGCGGGTTTCGGCGGCGCAGACGGCGAAGGTGTCCGCGACGCGGTCGAGCTCGCCCCGCCCGTCCTTGAGGGGTTTCCCGAGTTCGAGGGCGATCAGCCGGGCGATGCCGTCCCGGTGCTCGTGAGCCAGTCGCGAAGCTCGCTCGAGGATCGCCGCGCGGGAGGCCGGGGCCAGGCGTGCGACGACGGGCGCGGACGCGGCGGCGTACCGGACCGCGCGGGCGACCTGGCCGTCGTCCGCGGTGAAGGACGTGGACACCACTTTTCGCTGGTAGGGGCCGATGCGTTCGGCGGCCGATCCGTCGCGGGACCACTGCCCGGCGACGAACGCGGCGGCCTCGACCGGGGCGTCGGATTTCGCGGCTTCGAGGATCTGCTCCAGCACCGCCACACTCCCTTGTGAACCATCAAACGGCACATCTGGACCGCTGTGCGGACTCCGTGTAACGTACGGTCAGCTACCTGCCGGTGGCAAGAGCGGGATCCGAAACTGTTGCGAACTGGTCCGCCGGCCGGGGACCCGCAACGCGACGAAGGGGTGTGCGGCGATGAAGGCTGACGGGGCCGAGGAGCGCGATGGCTCGTCCGGCGAGGGGGGTGTGCGGAGCGTCCAGCGCGCACTGGACATCCTCGGGTTGCTGACCGACGAGCGGCCCACCGTCACGATCTCCGACATCGTGAAGGCGACCGGTCTCGCGAAGACGACGGCGATCCGGCTGGCGCAGACGCTGGAGCTCAACGGCTTGCTGTGGTCGACCAGCAAGGGCTACATGGCCGGACCCGGGCTGTGGCGGTGGGCGCACCTCGCCCGGCAGAGCTGGGAGCTGCCGGCGGAGATGATGCAGCTGATGCGCGAGCTCGGCGATCGTCAACGGGAGACGGTGAACCTCTACGTGCGGCGGGACATGTACCGGGTTTGCGTTGCGCAGCAGGAAAGCCCGCAGCCGCTGCGGCACGTCGTCCGGGTCGGTGACGAACTTCCCTTGTGGGGTGGTGCTTCGTCGAAAGTCTTGCTCCGCGACGCTTCTCCTGCTTTGCTGAAGAGGATCGCGCGCAGTTCCCCCGGCGGCGTCGACCAGGCGGACAGTATCCACAAAGGACTGATCGAGGCGGCGGACCAGGGGTACGCGGTGAGTCACGGCGAACGCGAAGCGGGCCTGTCGGCCGTGGCGGTCCCCGTGCTCGGCAAGAACGGTACCGTCGCCGCCGCGTTGTCGTTGAGCGGCCCCACCGTCCGATTCTCCGAGGACCGGATCGCCGAGTTCGTCGCCGATCTCATCGAGTCCGCAACGCGGATGAGCGAGCGGGGCTTCGACCATCCGTTCGCCGGCTGACTCCGGCCGCGCTCGTCTTCTGGTGCAAGGAGAGGGAATGACGAAACGACCGCTTCGCGGTATCCGGGTGCTCGACCTGACCAACGTCCTCGCGGGACCGTACTGCAGCTATCAGCTGATGCTGTTCGGGGCCGAGGTGGTCAAGGTCGAGCTGCCGGGTTCGGGCGATCTCGCCCGGAACCTGGGACCGGACGCGGCCCTGAACCGGGCCGGGATCGGGACGTCGTTCCTGGCGCAGAACGCCGGCAAGAAGTCGATCGAGCTCGACCTCAAGGACACCGGGCAGCGGGAACTCTTCCAGGACCTCGTTCGCGGCGCGGACGTCGTCCTGGAGAACTACCGGGCGGGCGTGCTCGACCGGCTCGGCTTCGGCTGGGACACGCTGCGCGCGCTCAATCCCGGCTTGGTGTACTGCGCCATCTCGGGGTTCGGCCAAAGTGGACCGATGAGCCAGGCCCCGGCCTACGACCAGATCATCCAAGGCCTCTCGGGCATGATGAGCGTGACCGGAACGCCGGAGACCGCCCCGCTGCGCGTGGGCTTTCCGGTCTCCGACACCGTCGGCGGCTTGATGGCGGCACTGGCCATCTCGGCGGCCCTGGTCGGCCGGGACCGCACGGGCGAAGGGTCCTTTCTGGACCTGTCGATGCTCGAGGCGTCCATTTCGGCCATGGGCTGGGCGGTCTCGAACTACGTCATCAGCGGCGTCCCGCCGGTCCCGATGGGGCGGGACAACGCGACGGCAGCGCCCTCGGGGACGTTCTTCGCCGCCGACGGCCCGCTGAACATCGCGGCGAACCGGCAGGAGCAGTTCGTCACCCTTTGCTCGCTGGTCGGACGGCCCGAGCTGATCACCGACCCGCGGTTCGCCGACCGCGAGGACCGCAAGGCCCACCGCGCGGACCTCGACGCCGAACTGAACGAGGCACTGGGGCGGCGATCCGCCCTCGAATGGGAGAAGCTGCTGTCCGGCGCGGGGGTGCCGGCGGCCCGGATCCTCACCGTGCCGCAGGCGATCGATTCGGAACAGCTCACCCACCGCGGCTTCTTCACGGAACTTCCGTTCCCCGGCGGATCCGAGCGCACGCTGCGCGCCAGCGGCAACGGCGTCCTCCTCGACGGCGAGCCGCTGCGGCCGAGCGCGCGGCCGCCGTTGCTCGGCGAACACAACGACGAAGCCGTCCTGCTGGCCCGCCGGTGGAACGAAGAACCGCCCATCCCGCGGCCCGCTCCGGAACGGTCGTTCGCGCCCGTGGACAAGGACTGACATGGACGCTGGAACGACGGCCGCGGCCGACTGGTGGGCCAACGCGATCTGCCGCATGGAACCGGGCGTGGTCGAGCTGCGCGGGATCCCGGTGCAGGACCTGATCGGCTCCCACGGGTTCGTCGCCACGATCTGGCTGATGGTGCGGGGAACCAGCCCCGGGCCGCGGGAAGCGGCGTTGCTCGAAGCGGCGATGGTCGCGTCGGTCGACCACGGTCCACAGGCGCCGTCCATCGCGATCGCGCGGATGACCGCGACCTGCGGGGTGGGCCTCAACAACGCGATGGCGTCCGGGGTGAACGCGCTCGGCGACTCCCACGGCGGCGCCGGGCAGCAGTGCGTGGAGCTGTTGTCGGCGATCGTCTCACGTGAAGAGGCCGGAGAATCCCTCGGAGCCGCGACCGAAGCCGTCGTGACGGACTTCCGGAAGCACAGCCGGTACCTGCCCGGCTTCGGGCACCGCTTCCACCCCCGCGATCCCCGCCGTGATCCCTTGCTGGGACTGGTGGACGACGCCGTCGCCGATGGTGTGGTCGCGGGAAACCACCTGCGCGCGGCGCGCGCGGTGGAGGAACTGCTGAACAAGGGCCGGACCAAGCCGGTGCCGATGAACATCGACGGCGCCACCGCGGTGATCTACGCCGAACTCGGGTTCCCGGCTCCGCTCGCCCGCGGCCTGTTCGTGCTCAGCCGCAGTGTCGGAATCCTGGCCCACGCCTGGGAAGAGACAACGCAGGGGCGGCGGAACAAGGGCCCGATGCCGCCGTCGATCCTGCCGGCCGTGCTCCCGGCCGAAGCGTGACCGACCACGCGGTCGATCTCCTCGTGCTGGGTTCCGGCGCGGCCGGCCTGGCGGTGGCCGTCGTCGGGGCCGCCGAGGGACTTTCGGTGCTGGTGTTGGAGAAGACCGAGTGGCTCGGCGGCACGAGCGCCTACTCGGCCGGCACGTCTTGGATCCCGGGCCACCGGCACCAGCCCGACCCGGCCGCCGACGTCGCGGAGGCGCGCCGGTACCTCGACGCGCTCGTCGGCGACCGGGCGCCCCGTGAGCTGCGGGAGTCCTACCTGCGCCACGGGCCCGAGGCGATCGAGTACTTCGAACGGCTCGGGCTCGGGTTCTGGCATTCGGCGAGCGTCGTCGACTACCACCCGGACTTGCCCGGATCAGGAATCGGCCGGGCGCTCGAGCCGCACACGTTCGACGCCCGCCGGTTCGCCCACTTCGGACGGGTCCGGTGGCCGATCCCGGAGTTCGCGTTGTTCGGCGGGACGCTCATGGTCCGCCGGCGCGAGGCCGACCAGCTGGTGAAGGTGTTCGACGGCTCGGCACGCGCGACGGCGCTGGCCCTTCGTCTCGGCGCGCGGTGGGCGTTCGACCGGCTCCGCCACCGCCGCGGGACGCGCTTGACGATGGGCAATGCGCTCGTCACCGCCCTCTACGAGCAGCTCACGCGCCGCTCCGGGAACGTCTGGTTCACCGCCCGCACGACCGAGCTGACGACCGATCCGTCTGGCCGGGTGACCGGCGCGGTCGTGTCCCACCGGGGGAGGGTCGTGCGCGTGGCGGCCCGCCGAGGCGTCGTCCTCGCCGGCGGTGGGTTCCCGGCGAACCCTGACCTGCGCGAGGAGTACCTGCCGTCGCCGACGCCGCAGTTCACGCCGGCCGCTGAAGGTGCCACGGGCGACACGCTCGCGCTGGCCCGGTCGGTCGGCGGTGTCCTGGCCGAGCCGCGCGACGACAACGCGTTGTGGTTCCCGAGTTCGCTCGGGCGCCGCCCGAACGGGTCCACGGCGGTTTTCCCGCACATCTGGGACCGCGCCAAGCCGGGCATCGTGGCGGTGAACGCGGCGGGCCGGCGGTTCGTGGACGAGTCGGTGTCCTACCACCGTTTCGTCCGGGCGATGTACGCCACGCAGGACGCCGTCCCGGCTTGGCTGGTGGTCGACGCGCACACGCTGAAGCGGTACGGGCTGGGCATGATCCGTCCCCATGCCCGCGAGGGTGTTCTCCGCCGGTACCTCGAGGGCGGCTACCTCCACAACGGACAGACGATCGAAGAACTCGCCGAGGCGATCAGCGTCGACCCGGACGGTCTGAAGAAGACGGTCGTCGCGACGAACCGCTCCGCCCGCACGGGTGTCGACGAGGAACTCGGCAAAGGCGAAAGTCCGTATGGCCGCCAGTACGGTGATCAGGCGCACCGTCCCAACGTGAACCTCGGGGCCATCGAGAAGCCGCCGTTCTACGCGATCGCCGTCGTCCCCACGCCGTTGGCGACCACGTTGGGTCTCCGCATCAACGCGAACGCCCAGGTCCTCACCGAGCACGGTGATCCGGTGCGGGGGCTGTACGCCTGCGGTAACGACGCGACGTCGATGGCCGCCTCGGAGTACCCCGGGGCGGGGTGCCAGATCGGAGCCGGGCTGGTCTTCGGTTACCTGGCCGCGCACCACGTCTGTCGATCCTCCTAGGGACTTCGACTGGAACGTTCGTGCGGCAAAGCTGCCCCGAATACTCTCGTCCGCGCTGCGGGCCCGAGAGTGCCGACCGTCAGGTGTAAAAGGTGGTGGGATGGCCGCTTGCGCGACCGCGGGCGGGTGGTCGACGGGGGAACGGGGCGCGGTGGAGCGGACGACGTGTTGCGTCGTGGGCGGTGGCCCGGCGGGCATGGTGCTGGGACTGCTGCTCGCGAGGGCCGGAGTCGAGGTCACGGTGCTGGAGAAGCACGAGGACTTCCTGCACGACTTCCGCGGCGACACCGTGCATCCGGCGACCCTGCAGTTGCTCGACGAGCTGGGGCTGGGGGAGCGGTTCGCGCGACTGCCCCAGACCCGGATCACCGACGTGGTCCTGCCCGACGGAGCCGGCGGGGTCCGGCGGATCGGTGATTTCGGTGCGTTGCGCAGGTGGGGAGTGCGGCATCCGTACGTGGCGATCGTTCCCCAGTGGGACCTGCTGAATCTGCTTGCCGACGCCGCGCGGGCGGAACCGGGGTTCCGGCTCGAAATGGGGACCGCGGTGACCTCGCTGATCCACGAGCGCGACCGGGTCGCCGGGGTCCGCTACCGCACGAGCGGGCCCGGCGGAGAGGTCGAGGGCGAGATCCGGGCGGACCTCACGGTGGCGTGCAACGGCCGGAATTCGGTACTGCCCGCGGCGGCCGGGTTGGGAGTGACCGAGTTCGACGTTCCGTTCGACACCTGGTGGTTCCGGCTCTCGCGTCGTGAAGGCGAGCAGGTCGACCAGCTGACCCGGCGGCCGGGCCGGGGACGGTTCGCGATCGTCATCCCGCGGGAGGGTTACTTCCAAATCGGGTACGTCGCGCGCAAGGGCACCGACAGCCGGCTGCGTGCCCGCGGCATCGACGCGTTCCGGCGTGATGTGGCCGAACTCCTCCCGGAGTACGCCGACCGAGTCGGCGAGCTGGTCTCGATGGACGACGTCAAACTTCTCGATGTGCGGCTCAACCGGCTGCGCCGATGGCACGTCGAGGGCTTGCTGTGCATCGGGGACGCCGCGCACGCCATGTCCCCGGTCGGGGGCGTGGGCATCAACCTCGCCGTCCAGGACGCCGTCGCGACCGCGACCCTGCTGGCCGGGCAGCTACAGCGGGGTGCGGTGCGCGGGACCGACCTCGCCCGGATCCGGCGGCGCCGGTGGCCGTCGCTGCTGCTGGTGCAGGCCCTGCAGCGGATCATGCACACCGACCTCGCCGGCCCGATCGTGTCCGGGAGGCAAGCGGGCCCGCCGGGCTGGATCATGACCGCGGCACAGTGGTTGCCGGTCCTGCGAACGTTCGCGGTCTATCTCGTCGGTGTGGGGCTGCGACCGGAGCGGGCCCCGATGTCCGCCCGACGCGGCGTCACGGCGGAAGATCAGGTTGTCGCCTGACGCGATACGAGGCCGTCAGGGTCGGAGTGTCGCCGGGCTGACCGCGTTGAGGTGGCGTCGGGTGGCCGCGAGGGCGAGGCGGGCGTGTTCGCTCGCGCCGACTTGGGCGACGAGCATCGCTCGGGGGATTTCCAGGGTGTACGGGATTCCGGGTGGGAGAGCGGCGAGGATGCCGGGCACGTCGAGCCCGCCCTCACCGGGGAACAGGCGCTCGAAGCGGGCGGTGTAGATCAGTCCGGCGGTCGTGGCGGGGTTTTCGCCGGGTGCGTCGCAGACGTGGGCGAAGTGGAACCACTCACGCGGTAGCTCGCCGAGTTCGTCGATGCTGGAGCCGGAGCGGGCGAAGTGCAGTACGTCGATCAGGAGACCCGCGTTGGGCCGGCCGGCGGCGCGCAGGACGCGGACGGCCTCGGTGAGGTCGCCGGTTTCCGTCCAGGACGGGAACTCCAGGTCGAGAGTCAGGCCGAGCGGGCGGGCCAGGTCGCACAGTTCGGTGAAGTGGTCGACCTTGCGGACCGGATCGGAATCGGGCAGTTGCGTGATGACGTGCCGTGCGCCCAGTTCGGCGCCGGCTTCGAGGACGCGCAGGAAGTCGCGTGGCTCGTCGGTGGGGCCTATCCGGGCGAGCTCGATGTCGAGGACTTCGACACCCGTGGCCGCCAGGCGTGCCTTCGTCGCGCGCATGAGCGCGGGATCGGTGGCCAGCGGGTAGTGCGGTTCTTCCCGGGTCACCCGGGTCAGGCGCAGGCCGACGTAGCGATAGCCGGCGTTCGCCGCCGCGGCCACCAGTTCGGGCGGCGACAGGCTCAGCGCGGTCAGGTGGGCCAGGGAGTAGTCGTGCCCGTGGTCGTGCGCGTCCGCCGTCTCCCGGAGGGCGCTCAGCCGGCTGCGGCGGTGCGCGGCCATGCGCACAGGGGTGTTGGCCGAGCCGTACCCGGCGTAGTCGTCGACGCGTTGCACCACTTCGAAGAACACTCGTGAGCCGACGATCCCGGTGTAGAAGTGGAGGTACTCGCCGTGCTCGTCGCGGTCGTAGAGGACGGAGTGCGCGCGCAGGGTGGCGAGCAGCTCGGCCGGCAGGGCGAGGCGGGCGTCGAGGTCGTCGTAGTAGTTGTCCGGGATGCGCAGCACGCTTCCGCGGGCGGCCCTCGCGACGGCGAAGACATCGCCCGTGGTGAACGCGACGTGCTGGGGGTTGGGGACCGCGGGTGCCCAGTCGCCCCGGCGCAGTGGTGCGGTGTTGAGGGTGATCCGGACGTGGTGGGCCGGATCGCTCGCGGCCCGGCTGCGGATCAGTCCGAACGGCGCGGTCAGCTCGACGGTGCGGTCGGGTTCGAGCCCGAGCACCGATCGGTAGAACAGCGAGCTCTGGTCGAAGTCGTCGACCGACTCGGTGAGTGACACGTGGTCGGTACCCGTCAGCAGAGCCGAGGGGATCGCGTTGCCGGTGGGGACGAAGTCGTCCGGCCAGCCGTCGTTGCGGCAGAAGAAGATCTCCATGCCGTCGGGTGCGGCCACCGACGACAGGTCCGCCTCCTCGGGTCGGCGGGCCCGGGGCAGCACGGGCGCCAGGAGGCGTTCGGCACGCCGGGCCGAACCGGCCGGGTCGCTGCTTTCCAGTGCCAGTGCGGAAATCATCGCCGTCCCCGGAGCGACCGTCCGTTGTGACCCGTGGTTCAGCAGGATCCTGGCTTCGCCCTGCTGCCACAGCTGGACGGGCTTGGAGCGGTGCTGCCCGGTGTGGGTGAACCCGAGCCTCGTCAGCGTGTGCGCCATCGCCGGGCCCGACACCTCGTCCACGGTGAGTTCGGTGAACACGTGCCCACCGAGCAGGGACGCCGGCGGAAGGCCGCTCATCACGACGGACTCCTGCATGGCGAGCAGCGAGCGCATCGCGTCGACGGCCGCGTGCCACGGGTCGGTCTGGCGGTAGACGTCGTTGAACACCTCGAGCGACAGCGGGCCCGCGTAGCCGGTCGCGAACACGCGGCCGGCGAAACCGGCGAGGTCGAACGAACCCTGCCCGGGGAACGACCGGTGATGCCGGCTCCACTCCCGCACGTCCATGACGAGGTGCGGGGCGTCCGCGAGTTGCAGGTGGAAGATCTTCTCCGCGGGCACGACGCGGATTCCCGCGGGATCGTCGCCGCGCGAGAGCACGTGGAAGCTGTCCAGGCACAGACCCAGCGCGGGGTGGCCGGCGCGGCGCACGATCCGCCAGGCGCGCTGGTAGGTGTCGACGAACCGGCCCCAGGCCAGTGCCTCGTAGGCGATCCGCAGCCCGCGGGCCGCGGCCCGGTCGGCGAGCAGGTGCAGCTGTTCGGCGGCGAGGTCGTCGTCGTCCACCGCGTCCGGTGACGTCGACGAGCAGACCAGCAAGGTGTCCGTGCCCAGTTGCTCCAGCACGTCGAACTTCCGCTCGGCGCGACGGAGATTGGTGGCGAGCACGTCCGGCGGGACGGCCTCGAAGTCGTGGAACGGCTGGTAGAGGTCGATCGACAGGCCGAGCCGGGCGCATTCCTGGCGTACCCGTCTCGGTGACCACGAGGACGCCACGAGGTCCTGTTCGAAGACTTCGATGCTGTGGAAGCCGGCCGCCGCGGCGGCGGACAGCTTGTCGTCGAGGGTGCCGGACAGGCAGGCCGTCGCGATGCCGAGGCGTCGTCGCGCGCCGGCGGTGTCGGCAGTGCCGGATTCGGGAGACGAGGTCACGCCGCGGCGCTCAACGGTGAGCATGGGCAGCCACCCTTCCTTGCGTGGTGAGGGAGTCGAAGTGACGCAGCATCCGCTCGACATCCGGCTCGAGACCCGTGAACAGGCGGAAGGAGCCGGCTGCCTGGAACACCGCCATCCGGCCGCCGCCGAGCACCCGGCAGCCATGGGCCCGGGCCGCGATCAGCAACTCGGTGTCCAGCGGCCGGTAGACCACATCGGCCACCCAGAGCTTCGGGTGGAGCAGGTCCGCGGGCAGCGGCAGGCCCGGATGTCCTTCCATGCCGGTCGGCGTCGCGTGAACGAGCCCGTCCGCGGCACGTGTCGCGTCGGCGAGCGCGGCCAGCGGTTCCGCCGTCGCCCGGCCTTCGCCGAACCGCGCGGTGAGCGAGGCGACCAGTGTCTCGGCGCGTTCGCGGTCGACGTCGAACACCCGGAGTTCGCGCGCGCCCAGGGACAGCAGGGCGTGTGTGACCGCGGCCCCCGCGCCGCCCGCGCCGAGGACCACCACCCGGTCCAGTGCCGCGTCCGGCAGGCCGGCCGTGAGACCGCGGGCGAAGCCGGGCAGGTCCGTGTTGTGCCCGATGGCTTCCTGGCCGGTGAACACGACGGTGTTGACCGCGGCCAGCGCCGCCGCGTCGGGGGAGAGAGCATCGAGGTGGGCCAGCACGAGCTGCTTGACCGGGTGCGTGATGTTGAGCCCGTCGAACCCGGCCAGCCGAGCCGCGGCCACGACCTCGCCGACCGGAACGCCGAGTTCGTTCAGGTCCAGCAGGCGGTATTGGTAGGCCAGCCCCAACTTCCCGGCTTCACGCTCGTGCAGTGCCGGGCTCAGCGAGGTGCCGATACCCGAACCGATGAGCCCGACGAGGAAACGGCCGTTTCGAGCGGTCACGCGGCCTCCTTGCCCGTGAACGTACTGGGTAGTTACTTATACGCCTCCGGTGTCGAGGTAGGGAAGGGCGTGGCGGCAGTAAGCGCTCATCCGTTGCGGACAAGGAGGTCCGGTGGTCTCGCCGCACTGGCCCCGTGTCTCGATGGCACTGCCGGACGAGGCTCGCCGGCGTCGGCTTGGACGACCTCCCGGCACACTGAGGCCATCGGGCGTATTGCGCCCGTGGTGAACTTCGCCTTATTGTTCGTCCCGTGAGACGGTTCACTCGGTCCACCTGGTGGACCTGTGTCGAGTTGAGGGAGGCGGAGCCATGACCGCCGACCGGAAGCCGATCATCGCTGCCATCGCCGGCGTGTCAGCGACCTTCCGCCGTGCGGACGGGTACCGGCGTGACGTGTCCACAAAGGATCTCCCGGTGCACGGGGTGGTCACCGATGATGGGGGCAGCCTCGCGCCGTTCCCTCGAAGGGCCGTGTTCCGGCCACCGTGGACGAGAAACACCATGGCCACCAGGAAGGGCGTCCGGCACCGCCGGGTCGTTCGCCGGTACCGCGTACTTCCAGAAGCTGCTGCTCGGTGGCGTTTCCTCCGCCGTGGGCAGGTCCCCGTTCGGTCGCCGACCCCCGAGGTGACGTATGACCAGGATTCAACGACGAGACCTGATGAAGGGCGTGGCGGCCACCGCGGTGAACGCGCGGCCCGCACCCGATGAGTCCGCCACCCACCCGTTCACCACCCGGGGCGAGTACTTCTTCGACAACGCGTCCAGCCCCCGGTCCACCGGCAAGATCGAGGTGTAGTGAGATGCGCGCTCTCCTTGTCGCCGCGGCTCTTCTGGCCGGCATGGTGACCGGTCCGGCCGCGGCCACCGAATCGGCGCCGGCGAGCCCGCCGGCCGGCCCGGCGGCCGTGCCTTCGCCGGTGGTCACCGGCCCGATCCCGGCGAAGGCGCCACCCGGCGACCCCTCCCACGACTACCCGTTCTTCGCCACCGACCAGAACCTCCGGGCGTACGGGTATGTCGAAGAGGAGTACTTCATCGAAGGCACCGCCAACCGCTACACGACCCCGGACGGCGCCACCGGCGCGGTCGTCGACGGCGGGCACGAGTACCGGACGAGAATCGTGGTCCGGCGCCCGATCTCACCGAAGAAGTTCAACGGCACCGCCGTCGTCGAGTGGTACAACGTGACCAACACGTTCGACTACGAGGTCGTGTGGAGCCGCTCGTTCCGGCACCTGCTGGAAGCCGGCTACGTCTGGGTCGGCGTCAGTGCCCAGGGCACGGGCGTCCACTCTCCGATGGGGCTCAAAGCGTGGAGCCCCGACCGGTACGGTTCACTCGACCTGACCGACGGCGGCACGGTCACCGACGACGCGCTGTCCTACGACGTGTTCAGCCAGGCCGCACAAGCCCTGCGGCATCCACGCGGCGCGAACCCGTTGCCGGGACTCGACGTACGGAAGTTGATCGCGACCGGCCAGTCGCAGTCGGCGTCCCGGTTGACCACGTACGCGAACTCCGTCCACCCGATCGCGCCGGTGTACGACGCCATCGCGATCGTCGACGGCGGCGTACCGGTGCGGACCGACTTGACCACCAAGGTGTTCAAGACGGCCAGCGAGTACGACGTGCTCTCCGGCCAGGCCGCTCGTCGCCAGCCGGACACCGACCGGTTCGTCTACTGGGAGATCGCGGGCGCGTCCCACTCCGACCGGCACGCCTACCTGGTGAACAACCCGATCCGGCTCCGCGACGCGGGGGTGTCGGGCCTGCTCGCAGGGCCGACCGCGCCCTGCGTGGCGCCGGCCCGCAGTAACGTGCCCTACGAGTACGTGCTCGACGCGATGTTCGACCACATCGTCCGCTGGGTCGCCCGCGGTACCCGGCCACCCGCCGCCCCGCGGATCGAGGTGACCGACACCTCGACCCGCCCGGCAACGGCGAACCGGGACGCCTACCAGATCATCAAGGGCGGCATCCGGCTCGCCGCGGTCGCCGCGCCGACCGAACGCAACACGGGCTGGAACACCGGCCTCACTCCCGACCGCGACAGCGCCTGCGCGCAGGGAGGCACCTGGATCCCGTTCGACGACACCACCTTGCGTGAGCTGTACCCGACCCACGCGCAGTACGTCCATGCGGTCCGCCAGATCACGACCCAGAACGTCCGCGACGGCTTCCTCGTCCAGGCGGACGCCGACGCCACCATCCGCGCTGCCGAAAGGGCCGATGTGCCGTGAGCCGCCGCAAGTACGGCATCGTGCCGGCGATCCTCCTCGGGCTTGCCGGCGTCACGTTGCGGTAGGCGCTCAGCGCGATCGGCCGGGCTATGAGTGCGACTCCGAGCGGCGTGTGATCGAGATCCGGTCGCCGCTGAAGGAGGTCGGCGGGAAGGTCTACAAAGGAGGCCGGAAGGGTGGCGGCGGTCGAACTTCCGGATCCGGTTCTGGCGGCCGGCGTGGGAAAGGACTGATCTGGGATGAGTCCGGGGCGGGGGAGCGACGCCCGCCGATCCTGCCGACGTTCACCTTCCACGAAGGACGGCACACGCACGCCACCTGGCTGACCGAAGACGGGATCCCGGAGGTCGCTCGGCGGGCGCGACTGAGTGCGTGACTGGCTAAGAGTCATAACTCTCGGTCTCACGACGAAGGTGGCACGGCCTGACGAATAGCGCCTGTGGCCACCTGCCTGTTCGCGACGGCGTTCCAGCCACCCGTATCCGCGAAACCGCGGGTCGCCGCGACAGATCATGCCGCAGCTGCTGGGGCCTGCCGAAGCCGTTGCTGCTGGCGAGCAGAGTCACCGGCCGGGGCCGGCCGAAGTTGCCGCATGGCCGCCTGTCGAAGTGGCGGCACCAGTACGGCTTCTGTTGCCGGGCTGGTCGACCCGGGCTTATGTGGTTGAAGCGGGGCCTGAGTCCTCGCGCAACCGGTAAAGCGAGTTCGATGGAGTGCTCCTCCAAGCTGCGAAGCATGACTACCCGGTCGCGAACCTGATTGATTGGGAAGAGTTCCCGGGTCCGGCATTCAGGGCATAGGGCGACCATGGCCAGCGGCCAGAGGTCGATCGGCCTCCCTGGTGGAGTGCCGTCGACGTAGATCCGGCTAGGGCGGAGAGGATAGGTTGTGGAGCGCTCGAACGGTTCCCAGCTTGGGTGGCTCCCGCGTAGCCGTACCCCGACCGTATGGAACGCGGACTCGTCGAGGTACTCACAGCGATCGACCCAGTACCATGGAAGCGCTCGAGGAGAGCGAGCCAGGTGCCGAAGGATGCGCCGTTCCGGAACTGCTGTCGCAGTGAATTGCTGAATCCATGTAGTGCGATAAGCGGGGTGGGTGCTGACCCGGTAGCGGCCCGCAAGCGCCGCTACGTGGAACGGATAACTCGACTCAGCCCGCCACACGGCATCGTCGAACGGGCGGAGCAACTGGTGGGTCAGCCGAGCTTCATGCGCGGCGAAGCGGAGGTTGGCGCGGATTTCGGCGCTAAGGGTTTCACTTCCCGCGAAGACGTTCGGGAGCATTCCGTCGGTCGCGAGCTGCAGCGCCCGGCGACTCTCCTGAACCTCTTCGAGCAGGTCGTCGACTTCGGGATCGGCGACGAGGTGCATCGGAGGGCCGTGTGACGATGGCAGGTGTCACCTCGCGTGCTGACCGTCGACGCCGCCGGTATGGCTGCTTGGTGCGTGGATCACCTCGGCAGTGCTCGGTCGGTGGAGTACAGCATCCACGGCACGATCATGGACGCCGGTGCGATCCTGACCGTCCTGCTCCTCATAACGGTGCTGCTGTTCCAGCGCCTCCGGCGTTCTCCGGCGGGTTTGCGGTCCCGCGTCGGATCGATCTGTGGTTGACACTCAGGTGGTCCTCCGTTAACTTTTTTCTGCAACCGATCTCAGCAACCGATCTCAATGGGAAGTTCATGACCACTGGCCCTGGCGATCTGCACGCCCGCTGCGTACGTTGCGACGCGCTGCCCCAGCCGTCCCACGGAGACGCTGATGACCGGGCTCCTGGTGCTGTCGATGGCCCCGGTGATCGTGCGTTGGTCGGGCGCCGCCAAGCCCAGCGGGTCGGCGCGCTCGCCGATGGGATATTCAACCGCAGTGATGCGCAGACATGAAAAAAGCCAAGACGATCATCCTCGGCGCGTCGCACTGGCATGTGCCCCTGTGTGCTGACCGGGTCGCCGAGCAGCACGACGTCGTGGGGGTCAGCGACCCCGACCCGTCGCGCACGGAGCACCTTGCGCGTCTTTGGGACGCGCCTCTCTACCCGTCCTGGGAAGAAGTGCTTGCGGCCCACGGGGACGCCGAGCTGGCGTACGTCTTCGTCCCGCACGACGTGATGCGCGAGGTCTGCCTGGCTCTGGTCGCCCGGCGCATCCCGCTCGTCGTGGAGAAGCCGGCCGGGGTGTCGCTGCAGGAACTGGTCGACGTCCGCGCGGCCGCGGACGCCGCCGGAGTACCGGTCGCCGTGACTCTCGTGCAGCGGGGAGGCCCGACCGACCGCTGGCTGGCGAAGGCCGGCCGCTCGGTGTACGAGAGCGTCCAGTTCATCGCGGGCCCGCCCGACCGCTACCTCGTGAACGGCAGTCCGTGGATGGTCGACGTCGAGCGCGCCGGCGGCGGGTGCATGGTCAACCTCGCTCCGCACTTCGTGGATCTCTTCCTCCGCTCGGCCGGTGCGGAGGAAGTAGCGGTGACGGCGGCCTTGTCGTCGAGGCTGCACGGCCGTGGTGTCGAGGACTACGCCTCGATGACGCTGACCACGGCCGACGGACGGATCGCCACCATCGAGGTGGGATACGCGTTCCCCGGGTCGCCGCTCAAGCGGCACTGCTCCTTCATGCGGATCGGCGCCGCGGGGACCGCGACCATCGGGTCCGACGGGAACGCGTCGTTCACCTCCGTCGACGGCGTCACGGAGACCGCAGTCATCGACGTGGACAGCGATCCGTTGTACGGATTGTTCGTCGACCAGGTGGCCGAGCAGCTGAGACGTGATTTCGTGGAACTCCCGCGGATCAGCGATCTCGAGGCCACGATGGCCGTCATCTGGGACGCGTACGCGCACGGCCGACAGGAGAGAACCGGTGTCCACACCCAGCATCGATGAGGTAGCGGCGGCAGCCGGGGTCCACCGGTCGACGGTCTCGCGGGCGTTCTCCCGCCCCGAGGCCGTCAAGCGGGAGACCCTGGAGCACGTCCGCCAGGTGGCGGCCGCCATGGGTTATCGGATGAGCCCGCTCGCCCAGGCGCTCCGGACCAAGGTCAGCACCCTCGTGCCGCTGGTCGTCCCCGACATCACCAACCCGTACTTCGCCGAGCTCGCAAAGGCCATGACGGCCGCCGCGGGGGAGCGTGGCTATCAGCTGGTGCTGTGCGTGACGGAGAACGACGCGGACGCCACGGCCCGGTACCTCGACGCCATGCAGGCGATGTACGCGCCGTTCGCGGTGATCGCGCCCTACGCCCGGGTCTTTCCCGCCGAGTTCGAGTCCCGGGGCTTCGGAAAGCGGCTGGTCGTCATCGACCGGGTCGAGTCCGGTGACCAGGCATCCACAGTGACCGTCGACAGCGCGGCCGGGATCGCGCTCGCGTTGGACCACTTGTTCGAGCTCGGGCACACCTCCATCGCCTACGTCTCGGGAATCGCGGGGACGCACACCGCCGCCGACCGACGCCAGGCCTACCGGACGCTGGCGGAGAAGCACGGGATGACGCCGATCGAGCTCGACAGCAACGGGATCGGCGTCGGCGCCGGCGAACGTGCCGCAGAAGAGCTCGTAAGCCTGCGTGGGCGGCCGACAGCTGTCATCGCGGGCAACGACCTGGTCGCCTTCGGACTCATCAGCGCACTCGGCTCGCGGGGGATGTCGGTCCCCGGCGACGTCTCGGTGGTGGGCTTCGACGGCCTGGCGTTCGGCGCCCGCAGCAACCCGCCGCTGACCTCGGTGCAGCAACCCATCGCCGAGATGGGCCGCATCGCCATCCGGCTCGCCGAGCAGGTGGCGAACGGCGGCTCGGTCGAGCACGTGGTGCTCCAGCCGCAGCTACTCGTCCGCTCCTCGACCAGGCCCGTGCGATGAGCGGCCGGCTGCTGCCTGGGCTCCGTCACGTGGACCATGCCGCGTACACGGTCCCCGACCTGGACGAGGCGGTGCGCTTCTTCGTCGAGGTCCTCGGGGCGGAGGAACTCTACCGCTCCCGGCGCGGACCCGACCCGTCGTTCATGCCGGCGAACTTCGACGTCCCGCCGGACGCTGCCCTCGAACTCGCCATGCTGCGGCTCCCGCCGAACCTGAACGTCGAGCTGTTCGAGTGGGGGTCCGCGGACCAGCGGACCCAGCATCCCCGGCACAGCGACCGCGGCGGTCATCACCTGTGCTTCGTCGTCGACGACGTCGACGCGGCGATCGCCCACCTCGCCACGATCCCGGACGTCCGGATCCTCGGCGGCCGCAAGGAAGTCGGTCCCGACAGCCCTCTCGTGGCCGGCAACCGGTGGACGTACTTCGTCACCCCCTGGGGCCTGCTGATGGAGCTCGTCGACCGGTCCCGGGTGCAGAACCCCCCGAAACTCGTCGGCCCGGCGGACTGGAACCGCCCGCCGCAAAGGAGCACTCCTCTCTCATGATCATCGCCGGACACACGCTGGGAACCCCGGGCCGTGACCTCGCCGAAGCGCTGCGCCTCTTCGCCGCGGCAGGTCTCGACGCCGCCGAAGTCATCTACCAGGACGACTACCCGGCGGCCATCAGCCCGTCGGACCCGCGGTCCGCGCGGCAGGCCGCCGCGATCGCCGACGCCGAAGGTGTCCCGATCGTCGCCCTCACCCCGTACACGACCGCCATCAACAGCCTCGATGCGGCGAGCCGGCAACAGGGGATCGACGAGTTCCGCGCCTGCATCAAGGCCGCGCACACCGTCGGTGCGACCCGCGTCCGGGTGTACGCCGGCGCCTGGCACCCGGGGGACACCGAGCACGCCCGGCAGTGGGAGCAGCTGCGGAGCGCGCTGACCGTCCTCGCGCCCGAGGCCGCGGACGCGGGCGTCGTGCTCTGCGTCGAGAACCACTTCGGCACCATGACGCAGACCGCGGCCGATACCGCCCGTCTCGTCGGCGAGGTCGGCTTCCCCTCCGTCCGCGTCCTGTACGACCAGGCCAACCTGACCTTCACCCATGACGAGACCTGGCAGGAGGCCTTTGCCGTCCAGGGCGAGCTCGTCGGCCACGTGCACGTGAAGGACCTGGTCTTCAAGGACCCGGAGGCGCCCTTCCGGGCCTCGGACACCGCCCGGGTCAAGGCCGAGGAACGCGCCGTCCGGTCCCGGGTCGTCGGTACGGGCGTCGTGCCGTGGCCCGACATCCTCGAGGAACTCGTGCGCCGCGGCTACGACGACGTGCTCTCACTCGAGTACGAGTACCGGTGGCATCCGCAGGACCTGCCCGACCCCGCGGTCGGCTTCAAGGACTCAGTGCTCGCGCTCCGCAAGATGCTCGCCGCGGTGGTGCCCGCGTGACGAGTCCGGATGTGCTGCGCATCGGTGTGGCGGGCGCCGGCAACATCGCGAGCATCGCCCAGCTCCCGACCCTCGTCGCGCGCGACGACGTGGAGCTGCGGGGCCTGGTCACGCGCAAGGACGACCCACAGCCCCTGATGCGGCGCTGGGGCTTCCACCGTGCCTATCCGACGGTCGAGGCGTTGCTCGAGGCGGAGGAACTGGACGCGCTGTTCGTCCTCACGCCCCGGTCGGAGCACGTCCACGCGACGCGACTCGCGCTGGAGGCCGGCGTCGACGTCTTCTGCGAGAAGCCGCTGGCGACGAGCGCGTCCGACGCGCAGTCCCTCGCCGAGCTGGCCGCCGCCCGAGAACGGGTGCTCATGGTCGGGTTCAACCGCCGCTTCGCTCCGGTGTACGAGGCCGGTCGCGCGGCTTTCGGGGAGAGCGGCGCGAGCTTCTGCGTCGCCCAGAAGAACCGGGCAGGCTCCGAGTACCGCGCCACCTTCGAGAACGCGATCCACATGGTCGACCTGCTGCGCTGGTACTGCGGGGGCGAGCCCGTCGACGTCAGCGCGCACGCGGCCGGTGACGACCGTTGGCAAGAGGACGGCGTGGCCGCGCTCGTCCGGTTCGACAACGGTCACTCCGGCGTGCTCGTGGGAGCCCGCGACGCCGGCGGCTGGAGCGAGAAACTCGACGCCTACGGAGACGGGACGAGCGCGAACGTCACCGCGCCCGACCGCATCTCGATCAGCCGGCCCGACGGGACGACCGTGCGCGAGATGTCGCCCGAGGCCTTCGGCTGGGCGACGGCGACGCAGACGTTCGGCTTCGCCGCAGCGGTTCACCACTTCCTGGACCGGGTCCGGGACCGCGGTGAGCCCTTGACGTCCGGGGCTGACGCGGTGAAGACCCAGCTCCTCCTCGATCGCATCCTCGCCGCCGCAGGGCTTCCCACCGACGAGCAACCCGGACGGGCCTGGAGCAGCCACGCCAAGAAGTGACGACGACGCGAGAGGGATGTTTCTCCGTGATTATCAACACGTTTTCTTATCTATGGTCGTCCACGGCGATCGATGCCATTGCAGAATTGGTCGACAACGGGTACAAGACTTTCGAAGTTCCGATCAGCTCTCCACATTGTTGGCCGGATGAAATATCCAGCTCGGAGCGCTCGGCCATGAAATCAAGGCTCAGTGAATACGGCGCGAAGATCAGGTCGCTCAATGCTGGTGGATATGACATCAATTTGGCGAGCCCTGGCGCGAATATGCGCCGCAAGAGTATTGATCACATCAAGTCGGTGGTCGACTTGGCTGTAGCTTGGGATGTCCCCGAAGTTGTGATATCCCCTGGTACGCGACGCCCTATGATTTCACCTTCACTCGAAAAAGCGTATGGATGGATGTACGAGAGTCTGGGCGATCTGATTCCACTGGCCAAACAGGCCGGCACGCGACTCCTTCTGGAAAATACTCCCTATTGCTTCACTCCTGCCATTCGGGATCTGGCGGGTATCGTCAGGACGGTCAACGATGATGCGCTCAAGATCGTGTACGACGTCGCCAATGCTGCTTACATAGAAGAGGATCCCGTAGCGGGTCTGCTCTCGCATCAAGAATCTATCGGACTCGTGCATATTTCCGATACGGGTTTGGAAACATGGGGTCATGACCCGATCGGCACTGGAGTGGTGGATTTCGAAGGGTTGGGTGCCGCCGTCGAAGCAACATGCGGAGTAAGTAATGTTGTTCTCGAGGTAATTCGCGAGGAAAACACTCTACATGAGTTCAATCAAGCAATGCGCGATCTCGGAAGTAAGGGCTGGAAATTAGGAAACTAGCGTGACTCGGCAGTCCGGGTGAACCAGCGGGTCGCGGTGCCGGGAACTGTGGGTTCATCCGGGTCCGAAGTCCTCGACCTCGAGGCGTGCAACGCCAATGTCTGTTCGATCGATGAGGTCGGCGCGGTTGACGCGGACCTTGACGCTCGACCCGTGCGGCGCCGACGATCCCCAGTTCGTTCAACCAAAGGGTTAGTGCTGACTCTGCTCGAAGCACGTCGAGCCTCAAGAGTTGGAGCTCGGCCGACCAGGAATATGGCTGAGAATAGACTTGGAGAAGCCGCCGTCGACACAGATGTCTTGCCCGGTGACATAACCCGACAACGGGCCTACCAGAAACTCGATCACATTCGCGATATCCTCGGGGTTCCCAATTCGCGACAGTGGAATGATACCTTCCCTTGCTTTCTTGATCTGGGGGTCGGCGTACATTTTCTCGGTCATCGATGTATGAGTCATACCTGGGGATACGACATTCACGCGAATACCGTCAGGCGCCCACTCCAAAGCGAGCGTCTGGGCCAGCATCGTCAAAGCAGCTTTGCTGGGGCTGTAAGCACCTGATCCGGCATGTGGTAGCTGACCGGACATCGAGGAGGTAAAGCAAGCTGAACCGCGACTACGCTTCAGATGTGCGTGGCTTGCTTTGGCGAGAAGCCACGCGCCGCGGAGGTTGACGGAGAACATATCGTCCCAGCCCTCGACGGATAAGTCGCATATTGCGCCGGGACTGGCGATTCCGGCGTTCGCCACCAGCCCATCCAGGCCGCCAAATTCGGCTACCGCAGCTTCTACAAGTTGACCTGGCACGTCGGGATCACCGAGGTCACCCACCAACGCGATGGCAGTACCGCCCAGCGACTGAATTGAACGGACAATTCGCTCTTGGCTGGTGGTCAGTTTATGTCCACACACCGCGATCTGCGGCTGCTCGCCCCGGGCAAGAGCCGCCTCTGCGAGCCTCACGCAGGTAGATGCGCCGATGCCGCTACTTCCACCACTGACCAAAGCTTTCATCGCACACTCCTGTAGCTGGGGATTACCAGGGACGGACACTTCCGCAAGCCGTGGGCGTCACGGTCGCTGCGCAGCTGCGCGCAGCTCGTCGGGTGCGGCGCCTTCGAAGCCGAAGAACTCCAGGTAGGCGGGAATCAGCTCGAACAACATGTCGCTGCCGACCTGGATCGTGCAGCCCTTGTCCTCGGCTGCCTGCAGGAACGGGGTCATGTCGGTCTTGAGCACCACATCTCCGACGTACGAACCGGCGGCGACGCGGTCGACGTCGACAGGCAGAGGATCGCCGTCGTTCATCCCGATGGGGGTGGCGTTCACGATCAGGTCGTAGCCCTCGGGATCCTTTGCCCCCATCACGACCTTCACGTCCGAGTAGTGCAGGCCGATGCGCTGGGAGAGTGCTTGGGAGGCGGCTGCGTCGGGATCGAACAAGCCGATCTCGGCCAGGCCGAGGCCGGCCAGCGACGCGGCGATCGAAGAACCGACCCCGCCGTTGCCGACGACCAGCGCGCGTTTCCCGGACGGGTCGAACCCCTTGCGCAGCATGCCGCGGACGAAGCCGGCGCCGTCGAACTGGTCGGCGAGGAGCGATCCGTCCTCCCGCCGCAGGACGGCGTTCGTCGCGCCGGCGATCGCGGCGGTCGGGCTGATCTCGTCCACCAGCTCCATGGTGGTGACTTTGTGCGGCATGGTGATCAGCGCACCGCGGATGTTGGTGAGGGTGAAGACCGATCGGAAGAAGTCCGGGTAGTCCTCGGCCTTGATCCCCATCGGGACGACGACCGCGTCGATGCCGTTCTTCTCGAACCAGGGGTTGCAGATCAGCGACGACTTGAACGTGTGCGTGGGGTAACCGAGGTGCGCGACGAGTGTGGTCGTTCCGCTGATCATCGGATGCCGCCGTCTGTGCTGGTCCCTGCCGCCTGCTCGTCGTTGGAGAGCTCTGACAGCCGTACGCCGGTCCACGCGCACCGCAGCCCGCCGTGCACGGCCCAGAACTCGTCCCAATGGGCGAGCTTGACCTGGTCGCGTTCGAGGCCACGCTTGCGCAGCCGGTCCTGCAGCGTCCTCGGGGAGACGCGGACCCGCACCACCTCCACGTCGACCGGCGGCCAGTCGAAGCGCTCCGCGGCCGCGGTGATGAAGGTGGGGTCGGACAGGTAGGGGCTGAAGGGTGCGTCGACCACCACGGGGCAACCGAGGCGGAGGTTGGCTCCGGCGACGTCGAGCAGCGAGTCGTACTCGAGGGGCAGGATGTTGTCGCGGTAGAACGGGTTGGCCTCGCGGTCGCCGGGGTCGTACCCGGCCGACACCAGGGCGGCCTCGACGAACCGCACGCTCATCGCGTCCTTGTCGAGGTACGCGGCGCCGTGCTGCCGGGCGAGGCGCCGGGCGATCGTCGACTTGCCGGAGCCCGCCGTGCCGATGACGATGCGCAGGGTCGGCGCGTTCATCCGCGCGCGTCCCGCACCGCCATCAGGAAGTCGCGGGCGGCGGCGGTCACCCGGGTGAAGTCGCCGTCGGGCTGCCACGCCTTGGTGACGGCGCTGCCCACGCCGACGCCAGCCACGCCTGCGGCGAACCACTCCTTGACGTTCTCGACAGTGACACCACCGGCGGGCATGATCGGCAGGTGCGCCAGCGGCGCGAGCACGGCCTTGGCGTAGGGGACACCCGCGTTCTCGGTCGGGAACATCTTGACGATGTCCGCACCCGCCTCAGCGGTCTCGAGGATCTCGGTCGGGGTGAAGGCCCCGCTGATCGTCGGCACCTGGTAGCGGTTGGCGACGCGGATCATCTCGGAGTTGAGCTGCGGGCTGACCAAGAAGGCCGCACCGGCCCGGATGCACTCGTACGCGGCGTGGCCATCGAGGACGGTTCCCGCTCCCACGGCGACACCGTCCGGCGCGTACCGGGTGGCCAACCGCCGGATGAGCTCGACGGCCCCGGGGATGGAGAGCGTGATCTCCAGGGCGCGGAACCCGCCCTCGATCGCGGCATGCGCGACGCGCTCCGCGCTGTCCGCGTCGGGCAGCCGAACGATGAGCACAGCGCCTGACTCGTCGATCGTGCGCAGTGTCGCAAGTTTGGTGAACACCGGTGTCCCCTCTGGGCGGGAGCGTGATTGACAAATGGTCGCATGCTTCCTACGGTCTCTGCAACCGATCTCAGCAATCGATCTCATTGGGAGACGACCATGGAGCTCCGCCTCGCCGGGTGGCGCACCCCGGAACGGGTCTCACATCAGATCGGCACCGGGCGGCACGTGCTGACAGCGATGTCCGCGACGAACAGGTCCTGACGATGCCCGGCACGGCACCACACCAACCAGGGAGCGCTCAATGACGACGAACTCACCAGACGCCTCCGAGACTTCAAGCCCTCCGGGGCTCTCCGAAGTTCTGGATCGCCCTCGCCGCCCGGTCAACATGGTGGCGGGCACGATCGGCCACTTCGTCGAGTGGTACGACTGGTACATCTACGGGTTGCTGGCCGCGGTGTTCGCCCCGCAGATCTTTCCGAGCCACTCCCCGTTCGCCTCGCTCATCGCGGCGCTGCTCACCTACGCGATCGGGTTCGTGGTCCGCCCCTTCAGCGGGATCATCGTCTCGCCGCTGGCCGATCGCTACGGCCGGCGGGCTGTCCTCACCCTGTCCGTGTCCGGCATGGCGCTCGGCGCCCTGATCATCGCGCTCACCCCCGGGTACGGCACGATCGGCTACGCGGCGCCAATCCTCTTCGTGGTGGCCCGGATCCTGCAGGGCATCTCGGCCGGCAGCGAACAGCAGAGCGCCATCTCGTTCATGGTCGAGCACGCCCCGCCGAACAGGAGGGGCCTGTTCGGGTCCTTCTCGAACATGGCGAGCGGCCTGGCGACCCTCGCCGCGACCGGGGCCGCCGCGATCATCACCTCGGCCTTCTCCCCGGCCGAGCTTGCGGCCTGGGGCTGGCGCATCCCGTTCCTCGTGGGTGGCCTCCTGGGTGTGGTCGGCCTCGTCCTGCGGGCCCGCGCCGACGAGACCTCCGAGTTCGAGGCCAGTTCCCTCGTCGACCAGAAGTCGGCACCCGCACGGCTGCTGGCACTGCTCCGTGAGCATCCGAAGGCCCTGCTGCAGACGGCGGCGCTGTCCGCGCCGGCCGTGGCCTACTACACCTGGGCGACCTTCCTGCCCACCTACGCCCAGCTCACCAGCGGACGGGACAAGGCCTCCACCTTGGTAGGCAGCGTCATCGGGCTCACCCTGCTGGTCATCGTCGTGCCGATCTGCGGCGCGCTGTCGGACCGGCTCGGGCGGCGCAAGATCTTCCCCATCGTGGGTGCTGTCGGCATGATCGTGCTCTTCTACCCTCTGCTCCTCCTCCTCGACCGGCCGGGCTTCTGGGTCTACGTCGTGGTGGCCACATCAGGATGGCTCGTCCTGGGTATCTGGCAGGCGGTGTACCCGACCATCCAGGCGGAGCTGTTCCCGGCGTCGGTCCGGGTGTCCGGCATCGGCTTCTCCCACCAGCTGGTGATCGCCGTCTTCGGCGGCACCGCCCCCCTGATCGCCGCCGCGTTCGTCGGCGCCGGGCACCCCATGTACGTCGCTCTCTACATGATCGTGATCACCGCTGTCTGCCTCGCCGTCTACTTCACGCTCCCGGAGACGGGCAGCAAGACACTGCGAGCGACCGTCGCGCTGAAGGACCCGGAGATCGTGGAAGGTGAGCTGGAGGAGGCCACTGTGCGCACCCGGACGAGGCGTTCCTCGTCGTAGGCGCCGCTCTCCGCGAGCAAGGCACGTACTCCAAGCTCGATCACCGGCACGCTCGACGTGGCGGCGTCAGCTTGTCGCTGCTGTCACACGGAACGACGACTCGAACATCTGCCGTGTTGACGAGCGAGGTGTCGGAGGAGGAACTGGAACACCTTCGGGCGCTGCCGGCGCCGGTGGTGCGATTAGCGCACGAGGCAGGGGCGTTTGCTGTCGAACTCCCAGCCGGGGACCAGGTAGCGCATCCCGATCGCGTCGTCCCGGGCTCCCAGTGTCTTCTGCTG
>NZ_JBFBAG010000059.1:0-68296 GCF_040682155.1 Amycolatopsis sp. NPDC051371 | reverse complement strand
TAGCCGCCGGTCGTGAGCGCTTCCGGGTCGTCGCTCGTCGCGAGCCAGGTCTGGGGACGGCGTGCGGTGCGTGTGACGCACCGAACGCCACATTGGGTGCGTTGTGAATCAGCACTGCGGCGCGAAGCGCCTCCGTTGAGGGTGGTGGCGGGGGCATGGATGGAGCAACCAACGCCACATTGGGGCGCTCCGGACCGGGTCAGGAAGCGTCGAGCAGGCGGTCCATCGACTTCACGACCGCGTCGCGCAGGGAGCCCACGTCCGGCACCGCCGCGCCGTTGACCTGCAGTCCGATGTGGACCGAGTCGCGGTACGTCGCGACCGCGATGCCCACCGCGTGGCGCGGGGCCAGCGGGACGAACGGGTAGATCTCCGCCAGCGGCGCGCCGTCGATCGACAGCCGGGCCGGGGGGACCGGCACCGTCGTGATCACCAGGTCGAACAGCAGCGGCGCCGCCTGGCCCGCGGCGCGGGTGCCCAGCCGGTGCAGCAGCGGCGGGACGCGGTCGGCGAGCAGCGGCAGCGCGCCCGCGCCGCGACTCGGGCCGGCCGCCTTGTTGCGGGTCATCGCCCGGCGGACCACCCGGAGCCGCTCGGCCGGGTCGTCCTCGCCGATCGGCAGGTCGCACAGGTACCCGGACAGCTTGTTGCCGCCCACCTGGCCGCCCGCCCGGCCGCGGACGCTCACCGGGATCAGCGCGCGCAGCGTGCGGCCGTCGGCGCGGTGGCCGCGGTTCACCAGCCATTCGCGCAGTGCGCCGGATAGCACCGCCAGCACGACGTCGTTGGTGGTGCCGCCGTGGGCCTTGCGCACCTGGCGCAGCTCGGACAGGGGCAGCCGCACGAACCCGAGCCGTCGCTCGGCCGAGGCCGGTGCCGACACCGGTGACAGCGTCGGCCGGGTCGCCCGCACCACCGACGAGGCGATGCCGGCGGCTTCGTTCGCCTGGCCCCAGACGGTGCCGAGGGTGTCCTTCACCGTGTCCAAAGTGGACCGCGGCGCCGGGATCGGCCGTGACGGGATCCGCTCCGGCAGCTTGACGCCGTCGAGCAGGCCGGCCGCGACCGCGTACGCGCCGGCGCCGTCGGTGAGCGCGTGGTGCAGCTTCAGCAGCAGCGCGAACTTCCCGTCCGGCAGTCCGGTGACCAGGGTGAGGTGCCACAGCGGCCGGGACGTGTCGAGCGGCTCGGCGATCCACCGCGACGCGTACGCGGAAAGGGGGTCCGGCTCGTACAGCGAGCTCAGCGTCTCGTGGTGGATGTGGTCCGCCGCAACGAACTCCGGGTCTTCGGCCCAGCTGGCCGACCCCGGCGGGAACAGCTCGGCGCGGGCCCGCTGGCGCAGCTTCGGCAGCCGGGCGGCACGCTCGGCCAGCAGCGCGGTCACCGCGGCGGGGTCCACCGGGCCACGGGCGGTGAAGGTGACCACCGCCCCCATGTGCATCGGGGAGGTTTCGCTTTCCAGGCAAAGGAAAGCGACGTCGAGGGCGCTGAGCGGAGAGCCTGCCATGGGCGACCTTTCCGGGTTCGCGGGTGTGCACGGCCACGTGCGTCGGAAGGGGAGGAGCCAGCGTCTTTCGGGGTCCGGTGGCGGAGCCCCGGCCCGGGGCGGCGCCCCGGTGAAAGCACTGCACCAGCCCGACGTGACGGGCGGGTGGTCGAAGTGTTTCCACGACGCTAACTGCCCACCCCGTTCATCCATTCGAGATACCCCGGCCGCCGGTGCCCGGGGTCACAGATCGGGAAACGCGCTACTCCGCGGGGGTGGACCCGGGCTCTTCCGCCCGCGCCACCGGGGTCCCCCATTCGGGGGTGAGCGCCACCTGCTTGCCGACGCGGCGCACCGGCAGGCCGTTCACCTGCCGCTTGCCCAGCCCCGGCCAGATTTCCGCGGCGTCCTTCGCCGCGGCCCGGATCGCGCCGCCGTCGAGCGTCGTGCGCGTCTCGGGGATCTCGCGGTCCGTCCACTGCACGACCAGCTTCAGCGGGCCGGCCGTTGGGAGCGGCCACAGGAACACTTCGTGCTCGACGGCGAAGCGCGTGCCGCCGACGGGCTGCGCCCGCAGCACCGGGTCCTCCGGCTCGGACGCGGACGGCACCGAGATCGTCTCGGAGCTCGCCCGGCTGCCGTCGGCGTAGAGCACGCCGATGAGCAGCCCGTTGTAGTCGGGCTTGCGCCGGTGGTCGATCAGCCCCTCGCCGGGGTCGTCGACCAGGCTGTCCCGGGAGAACACCGTGATGCGCAGTGTCAGCGACTGCGGCCACACCTCGACGGACCGCAGCGCCACGATCGTGCGCTCGGACCGGCCCAGCGGCTGCGCCCACGGCAGCACCGCCGGGACGATGTGCTCGCGCGGGGGATCGGTCCAGTGCCGTCCGTTGAACGCGTAGAGCTCCTGCTCCGGAACGGGGAACAGGGGACGCTCGCGGGGGCCGCCGGTGAAGAAGCTCATCGGACGGCCCGCGACCCGCTGTCCGGCACCATGCGCCCACGGTAGGACAACCGCCCGGGAATTTCCGCCCCCGAACGGGCGTACGGCCCTTGCCTCCCGTGATCCGGGACACAAGGGCCGTACGCAGCGTGAACTGTCAGTCGCTCAACTTGAGTTCGCCGTTGCGCCGGGCGGGCTCGTCGAGCTCCTTCTCGACCGGCTTGCCCATGGCGTCCATCAGCTGCCGGGCCAGGCCGAGACCGGTCCCGCCGAGCGACAGCGCCTTGGCGAACATGTCGGACATGCCGTCGGCGCCGTTGAGCACGACCATGTGGTCGATGTTGCCGAACGCGCTCGCGCCCGCCTCGACGATCTCCGGCCAGCGCTCGGCCAGCTGCTGCGCGACGACCGCTTCCTGGTTCTCGGCCAGCGCCGCGGCGCGCGCCTTGATGGCGTCCGCCTCGGCCAGGCCCTTTGCCCGGGCCGACTCCGCTTCGGCGAGACCCTTCGCCTTGGCGGCCTCCGCCTCGGCGATACCGCGGGCCTTGGCCGCGGCGGCCTCGGCCTCACCGGTCGCCCGGGTCGCGCCCGCCATCGCCTCGGCACGCGCCTTCGTGGCCTGGGCCTCGGCCTCGGCGGCCGTCTTCACCCGGGTCGCGTCCGCCGCGGCCCGCAGCTCGGTCTCCTTCGCCTCGGCCTGGGCCTTCGCGATCGAAGCGTCACGAGCGGCATCGGCCGACGTCCGCGTGTCGTAGGCCTTCGCGTCCGCGGGCTTGCGGACCTGCGACTGCAGCCGCTGCTCGGCCAGCGCCGCTTCGAGCTCGGCCGCCCGCGTCTCCTGGACGACGACCTCCTGCCGCGCCGTCGCCTCGGCCAGCGGGCCGGACTGGCTCGCCTTCGCCTTGGCCTGGTCGACCTCGGCCTGGTAGCCGGCCTGCTTGATCTGGCTCTCGCGCATGGCGGCGGCGCGCTTCGCCGCCGCGACCTGCTCGGCCTCGGTGGCCTCCTGGTCGCGTTCCGCTTCGGCGATGCGGGCCGACGCGGCGATCGCGGCCGCGTGCGGCTTCCCCAGGTTCAGGATGTAGCCGGACTCGTCGTCGATCTCCTGGATCTGCAGGGAGTCCACGATCAGCCCGAGCTTGATCATCTCCGTGGCCGAGGACTGGCGCACCTCGCCGGTGAGCGCGTCCCGGTTGTGGATCATCTCCTCGATGGTCAGCCCGCCCACGATCGAGCGCAGGTGCCCGGAGAAGAGCTCGTGGATCGTGTCGTTCATGCCCTTCTGCTGGTCCAGGAACCGGCGGGCGGCGTTGGCGATCGACGAGAAGTCGTCGCCGACCTTGTAGATCACGACGGCGCGCACGGTGACCGGCAGCCCCTGCCGGGTCACGCAGGAGACCTGCAGGTTGACGCCCCGGGTGTCCAGGGACAGCCGCCGGGCGGTCTGGAAGCCCGGGATGACGTTCACGCCGCGGCCGGTGATGATCTTGAAGCCCAGGCTGTCCGCGGTCTCGCTGCGTTCCACCCGGATCCCCCAGCCGGACACGATCAGCGCCTCGTTCGGCTCCGCGACCCGGTACAGGATCCGGAGCAGTCCGAAGATGACGATCACGGCCACGACGGCGATGCCGACGATCAGCAGGATGTTCATTGGCCTCCCACACCCCTCGGTTTTCAGTTGTTGCGTCTGTCGTTGGTAGCCCTTCGACGCCGTCAACGGGCCAGCGGTTGCCACCGTTCGACATAAACCGTGCGGGGAGGTTCGAAGTCGACCACGAGCACCTGGGTGCCGGAGGCGAAGGTCGCGTCCGGGTCGGCCGGGTAGGCGTAGAACGCCTCCGTGCCGCCCCGGACGTTCAGGAGCACCTCGCCGATGAGACCGGGACCGATCGTGCCGGTCACCCGGCCTCGGTTGCCGATCATCCCCCGAAGCCCTTCAGCTTGACCTTGCTGCCCTTCTGCACGAACGTGCCCGGCTGCGGGTCCTGCTGGAAGACGAAGTCGAAGCCGCCGCCACCGTTGCCGCGGCCCCGGCCGCCGTCGCGGTCGGCCTGCAGCCCGGCCTGCTCGAGGATCTTCTGGGCGTCGTCGAACGAGCGGAACCGCACGTCCGGCACCTGGACGGCGTTGTTGACGAAAACGCCGATCCGCTTCGCCTTCGCTTGCGCGTTGGCCGGCGGGTCGGTCCGGGTGACAGCGCCGCCCGGGACGTCCTGCTTGAACTCCTCGCCTGCCTGGAACGGCTCGAAGCCGGCCTGCTGCAGCAGCTGGAACGCCTCGTCCTTGCTCCGCCCGGCGACGTCCGGGACCGGCGGCAGCGGGATCGGGCCCTTCGACACGATGATCGTGACCTGGCCGCCGATGTTCAGCTGGCTGCCCGCGGCCGGCTCGGTGCGGATCACCGCGCCCTGCGGGACGTCGGCGTCGAAGTCGTCCGTCCCGCGGACCGGGGTCAGCTGGGCGGTCTTGATCGCCTGCTCGGCGTCGGGCAGCGCGGTGCCCGGCCGGATGTCCGGCACCGCCGGGCGGCCCTTCGACAGCACGACCGACACCGTCGAGTTCGGCTGCAGCGGCGTGCCCGCCGCGGGCTCGGCGCGCAGCACGGTGTTCGACGGCACGGTGTTGTCGTACTCCTGGCTGAACTGCGGGTTCAGCTTCACCGACCGCAGCGCGTCGCCCGCCGCGGCCTGGTTCAGCCCGACGAGCTTCGGCACGGTCGCGGTCTTGTCCCCGCCGGTGTCGGTGAGGATGAACGCGAACGCCACGATCAGCCCGCCGAAGAGCAGTACCGCCGCGGCGATCAGGGCGATCCGCTTCCGGTTGTCCTTCGGCTTGTCCGGCTCCGGGTCGCTGCGGCGCCGCGCCACCGGCGGCCGCACGGGCGGGATCTGCTGGGTGATGCCCGGGGGCGGGGTGCCCGGGTGGCTCAGCGCCCGCGTCGCGTTCGGGCGGTGCACCGGCATCGTCTTCTCGGTGTCCGGCACCTGCGGGATGCGCGGCAGCGTGCGCTCGGTGTCGGCGAGGTCGCCCTGGCCGTGGGAGACCGGGACCGGCACGGTCACCGGCAGCAGGCCCAGCTGCGCGCGCACCGCCGTCAGCTCGGTCAGGAACTCCCCGGCGTCGGCGGGGCGCAGCGCCGGGTCCCGCCGGGTCGCGCGGGTGATCAGCTCGTCCAGCGCCGGCGGCAGGTCCGGGCGCAGCGCGCTCGGCCGCGGGACGTCGTCGTTCACGTGCCGGTACGCCACCGAGATCGCGGTGTCGCCGGTGTAGGGCACCTGCCCGGTGAGCATTTCGTAGAGGAGGATTCCGGCCGAGTAGACGTCGCCCTGCGAGGACGCCGCGCCCGTCTCGACCTGCTCCGGCGACAGGTAGGCGACCGTGCCCAGGATGACGCTCGAGCTCGTCGTGCCCGCGCTGGCCACGGCCCGCACCAGGCCGAAGTCGGCGACCTTCACGACGCCGCCGGTGTGCGGCCCGGACCGGCCGATCAGCACGTTCTCCGGCTTGACGTCCCGGTGCACCAGCCCGGCCCGGTGCGCGGAAGCCAGCGCCGAGAGCACCGGCTCGGCCACGCTCAGCGCCAGCGCGATGTCCAAGGGGCCCTGGTCCTCCAGCAGGTCGCGCAGCGTCCCGCCGTCGACCAGTTCCATCACCAGGAACGCGAGCCCGGACTCGGCGCCCTGGGGCAGGTCGAAGCCCTGGTCGTGCACCGCCACCACGTGCGGGTGGTGCAGCTGCGCCGCCGACTGCGCCTCCCGCACGAACCGGTCCACGAACGACCGGTCGTCGGCGAACCGCGGATCCATGATCTTGATCGCGACCGGACGGTCCAGCCGGGTGTCCGTTCCCCGGTAGACGGAGGACATCCCCCCGTGCGCGAGCAGCCGGTCCACCCGGTAGCGCCGCTCGAGGAGCGTGCCGACCAGGCTGGGTTGGGTGCGAGTCACGAGTATGGATCGTACGGAACCGCACACGGTTGGTGCAGGAGACCTCGCGGGTCACCCGTGCGCACTAACGGGCGTGCGTGCGGAATGTGGCAGAGTGTCACCTGTGAGTGGGATTCCTGTCGCCGACGACGTGCTCGACACCGCCATCGCGGTCCTCCCCGTGGGAGAGGTCGCGAAAGCCCTCGGGACGTCGGCCAACAAGGTTCGCCAGATGCTGCGCGACGGGCAGCTGATCGCCCTCAAGCGCGACGGCGACCTGTGCGTTCCCGGTGCCTTCCTGGTCAAGGACGGGGTCGTCAAGGGCCTCGCCGGGACGATCACCGTGCTCGCCGACGCCGGGTTCTCCCGGACCGAGATGCTGCGGTGGCTCTTCGAGACCGACGAGAGCCTGCCGGGCAACACCCCGGTCAACGCCCTGCGCACCAGCCACGGCACGGAGGTGAAGCGCCGCGCGCAAGCGATGGCGTTCTGACCTGCGAAGATAGGTCGCCGCGGCGGCCAGTTGGACTGCCGCGGCCGTGACCAGGCACGCCGGAAGCGACCACGCGGCCAGCGGGCCGGCGAGGGCCGCTCCCGCCGCCAGCCCGGTGATCTTCACGCTTGCCGCCGTCGTGAACACCTGCGCCCGGATGTGCTCCGGCGCTTCGCGGTGGCGGATCGCGAACAACGCCGTGAGCTGCGGTCCTTCGCCGAACCCGGCTGTCGCCGCGGCCAGGACCAGTCCCGCGAGGGTGGGGGCGAGCGCGGCCAGGGTCGCGCTCACGGCCAGGACCAGCGTGCTCAGCCAGACCGTCCGGTCCGGGGACCACGGCAGCGGGCGTCGCGTGAAAACCACGTTGGCCAGCAGGGACGCGGTCGCCAGCACCGTCATCAGCAGGGCGCCGTCGGCGGGGCCGCGGAGGTGAGCCGCGCCGAGCAGCGGATAACAGACGGTGACCATCCCGATGCCGGCGCAGGAGATCGCCGACGCCAGCGTCGCCCGCCTCAGCGGGGCGTTGCGCACGAGGACCGTGAAGCCGTCCTTGAGGCGGGTCGTGGTCGTGGGACGTTTTCTAGGGAGGGTCCACGCCACCGGGACGGCGGCAGCGACCAGGGCGACGGCCACGCCCAGCCCGAGCGGGCCGCCGAGTAGCCCCGCGAGTCCGGGACCCGCGAGAGCGGCGGCGGTGAACGTCAGCGCGTCGAGGCGGCTGGCTTTCTGGAGCTTCGGCCCGGCGACGGCGGGCAGCTGAGCGGTCCAGCCGCCGGCGATGGCCGGGTTGAGCAGGCCGATCACGACGCTGATGGCGATGGTGGCTCCGAGCGGCAGGTGCCCGAAGACGGCGGTGATGAGGGCGATCCCGCCGGCGTACCCGGCGAGGGCGGCCGCCAGCAGCCGTCCCGGCGCCGGGCTGCGGTCGAGGAACGCCCCGAAGACCGGCCCGCCCACCGCGGCGGCCGCGGTCAGGCCGGCGAGCAGCGCGGCACCGGCGTACGGGCCTTCTTGAAGGCCGAGCAGGAGGAGAGCGGGGCCGGACAGCTCGTCACCGGTCCGCGCCAGCGTTGCTCCGACCAGGTAACGCCTTAGCATCAGCAAGACGTTACAGTGAGATATGGCCTTTCCGCACCGGGATTCCGTGCAGCGCGCGGTCGACCTGCTGGGTGTGTTGCTTTTCGACGCCGATCCGGACGCGGTCGCCGGTGTCTTGCGTGCGCACGGTGAACCGGACGTCCGGCTGTCGGCTGCGGACGTGGCCGAACTGAAGGCGGCGGCGGTGGAGCTGCGCGCGGTTTTCGCGGCGCCTGACGTGGCTACGGCGGCTTCGGTGCTCAACGCGTTGTTCGCCGCGTACGCGGGCCCTCCGCGCCTGACGGACCACGAAGAGGGCTACGGCTGGCACCTGCACGCCGACGCGGCGGACGACGGCCCCTGGGGCGCCTGGCTGGTGACGTCGTCGGCGCTGGGGCTGGCTTCGCTGCTGGCCGAGCGCCAGGACGTGCCCGGAGGGTTGTGCGCGTCGCCGTCGTGCGGGAAGCCGTTCGCCCACACGGGAGGGGGAAGTCCCCGGAAGTTCTGCTCGCCCCGGTGCGCGACCCGCGAACGCGTCGCCGCACACCGGGCGCGAGGGTGATCAGCCGGTGGTCTTGTCGCGCCAGGCGATCCACGACTTGAGGGCGCCCAGGTCGTAGTCCGGGCCGCCCACGCCGACCGTGAACGTCGTGACGCCCAGGCTCAGCAGCTTCGGGCCCAGCTCGTCCGGCTCGCCCTGGACACCGCACGACCGCTCGATCTCGGCCGGGTCGCGGCCGACGTCCGCGCAGTGCTGGTCGAGGATCTTCACCTTGCGCTCGACGACCTCCGGGTCGCCGAAGCCGTGCCAGATGTCGCCGTGCTTCGCGACCAGCTTGAGGGTCTTCTTCTCGCCGCCGCCGCCGATGAGCACCGGGATCTTGCGGGTGGGCGCCGGGTTCAGCTTGCCCAGGCGCGACTCGATGCGCGGCAGCGACTCGGCCAGGTCGTCGAGCCGGCCGCCGGCGGTGCCGAACTCGTAGCCGTACTCGTCGTAGTCCTTCTCGAACCAGCCCGAGCCGATGCCGAGGATGAGCCGGCCGCCGGAGATGTGGTCGACCGTGCGGGCCATGTCGGCCAGCAGCTCGGGGTTGCGGTAGCTGTTGCAGGTCACCAGCGCGCCGATCTCCACGCGCGACGTCGACTCCGCCCACGCGCCGAGCATGGTCCAGCACTCGAAGTGCGCGCCCTCGGGATCGCCGTACAGCGGGTAGAAGTGGTCCCAGTTGAAGACGATGTCGGCGCCGAGGTCCTCGGCGGCCGAGGCGGTGCGCCGGATGGTGTCGTAGTCGGCGTGCTGCGGCTGGAGCTGCAGCCCGATCCGGATCGGTCGATTGGTCATGACCGCAGCCTACGACCGCTCCGGAGCGTCTCGCGCGCCCAGACCGTGGCCAAGGGTGGTAGCGCGACTACCAGCCTGCGGGACTTCGGCACCACCGCGCGGCGCGTGAGGATGTCGTAGTCCAGCGCGACGATCTCGTCCAGGATCCCTTCGTACAGCGTCAACGCCGTCCGCACGCACGGCCGCGATTCGGGGCGCAGCAACGCGACCCCGGCGCCGGCCCGCCGGTACACCGCCCGCGTCCGCGCGACGAAGTACGCCAGCGCCGCCCGGATCCGCGGGTCGGGCCGCCTCGCCTCGAGCAGCTCACGCGAGACGCCGAAAGCGGCCAGCTCCGAAGTCGGCAGGTAGAGGCGGCCGCGGTCGAGGTCCTCGCCGACGTCGCGCAGGAAGTTCGTCAGCTGGAACGCCTCGCCCAACGCGATGGCGCCGGGCGCGGCGTCCGCGAGCGGGCCGACTGTGCCGAACACCGGCAGCATCTGCAGCCCGATCACCGCGGCCGAGCCGTACATGTACTCACCCAGTTCGGCGAACGTCCGGTACTCGATCGGGTGGAGATCCATCCGCATCGACTTCAGGAACGCATCGAACAGGTCGCGTTCGAGGCCGTACCGGCGCACCGTGTCGGCCAGCGCCGCGAGCACCGGGTCGTCCGGGGTGCCGCCGTCGAAGACGACGTCGACGAGCGAAGCCACCCGGTCCAGGGCCACCGCCGGATCGCTGCCCGGCTCGGGGTTGTCGACCAGCTCGTCGGCCATCCGCGCGAACCCGTAGAGCGTGTGCGCGGCCGGCCGGGCCCGCGCCGGCAGCAGCCGGGTGGCGAGGAAGAACGTGCGCCCGTGGTGGGCGTTGATGCGGCGGCACTCGGTGTAGGCGGCGCGCAGGGCGGGCTCGGTGATGCCCGCCGCGTCGAGTTCGTTCACCGGCCGGTGATCCTTTCCGCTGCCAGTCGTCCGGAGATGAGCACCGGCGGGATGCCGACGCCGGGGGTGGTGCCGCAGCCGGCGAGCACCACGTTGCCCGCCGCGCGCACCAGGTTGGCCGGCCGGAAGGGGCCGGTCTGCGCGAACGTGTGCGCCAGGGAGAACGGCGTCCCGGCGGCGAGCCCGCGGGCCGCCCAGTCCGCCGGGGTGATCGTCTCGTCGACGGTGAACTCGTCGCCGAAGCCGGTCAGCCCGCGCGCTTCGAGCGTGCGAAGGAGCTCTTCGCGGTATGGCTCGCGGACGCGTTCCCAGTCGATCGGCCCGCGCCGCAGGTTCGGCGCCGGCGCGAGCACCGAGACGATCTCGCCGCCGCGCCCGGCCAGCCCCGGGTCGGTCGCCGTTGGCCGCGTGACCAGCAGCGACGGGTCGCTCATGAGCTTCCCTTCGCGGATGATCTCCGCGAACGTCCGCTCCCAGGCGTCGCCGAAGTAGATCGTGTGGTGCCCGAGGTCCCACGCCCGCGTCGTCCGGCCGTGCAGGACGACGGCCGAGGGCGAGTACCGCAGCGGCACCGGTCGCCGGGGCCGCGCGCCGATCAGCCGGTAGGCCGCGCTCAGCTCGGTGGCGAGGACGACGGCGTCGCAGGCGATCCGCTCGCCCGAGCGCGTCCGGACCGCGCGCACCCGCGACGAGACCCGCTCGAGCCACGCGGCTTCGGTGCCGAACCGCACGTCCGCGCCCGCCCGGGCCGCCGCACCGGTCATCGCGCGGCCGATCTCGCCCATCCCGCCTTCGGGGTAGTAGACGCCGCCGACGGTGTCCATGTAGGCGATGACGCCGTACGCGCCGATCGCCGTCGCCGGGTCGAGGCCCGCGTAGAGCGCCTGGAAGGTGAACAGCCGCCGGACCCGCTCGTCGAGCAGGTAGCGGCCGACGCGCGGGCCGAGCCGGCCGAACCCGCCCAGCGCGGCGAGCTTCGCCAGCTCGGGACGGGCCAGGTCGAGCGGCGAGTCGAAGTTCGTCGCGAGGAACCGGTCCTTCTGCACGGCGTACAGCTCGGTCAGCCAGCGCCGCAGCGCCCGGTAGCCCGCCGCCTCGCGAGCGCCGGCGAAGGCGCGGATCTCGGCCTCCATCGCGTCGCCGTCGGTGTGCAGCGCCAGCTCGCGGCCGTCGGCGAACCGGGCCCGGTACGCCGGGTCCAGCCTGGTCAGCCGCAGGTTCTTGGCCAGCGGTTCGCCGACCGCGGCGAACGCCTCTTCGAGGAGTTCCGGCATGGTCAGGACGCTCGCGCCGGTGTCCACGGCGTTGCCGTCGAAGTTCTCCTGCCCGGCGCGCCCGCCCGGGACGCCGGCCTGTTCCAGCAGCGTGACGCGTCGTCCCGCGCCGAGCAGGTGCAGGGTCGCCGAAAGCCCCGCCAGCCCGACGCCGATCACGACGACGTGGTCGGCCGGCCCGTCTACGTGCCGCACGTCAGTACGTCCGCTGGGTGGCCTTGACGACCAGCCCGGTCAGCGCGGCGGGCGCCGGCTCGGCCAGGTGCGCGCGCTCGAGGGCGGCCATCGCCGCGGTGGTCAGCTCGTCGATCCGCCGCTCGACCGCGTCGACCGCGCCGACCTGCTGCAACGCCATCCGGACGGTCTCGACGCCCTCGTCGGACAGGTCCGCGTCGCCGATCGCGTCCGCGATGACGGTGGCCGCGGCCGTCTCGCCCTTCTCGGCGGCGAGCTGCAGGCCGAGCGCCACGAGCAGCGTGCGCTTGCCCTCGCGCAGGTCGTCGCCGGCGGGCTTGCCGGTGACCGACGGGTCGCCGAACACGCCCAGCAGGTCGTCGCGCAGCTGGAACGCGACGCCGACCTCGCCGCCGAACTCCAGCAGCGTGTCGATCAGTTCAGGAGATGCCCCGCCGAGCGCGGCGCCCAGGTGCAACGGCCGCTGCACGGTGTAGGCGGCGGTCTTGAGCCGGTCGATCTTCAGCGCGGCCTCGACGGAGGCGTCACCGGTGGCCTGCGTGCGGACGTCGAGGTACTGCCCGGCGAGCACCTCGGTGCGCATCGCGCGCCACGCGGGGCGGGCCGCGGCCAGGGTCTCCGCGGGCAGCGGCGCGTCGGCGAACATGTCATCCGCCCAGGCCAGGGCCAGGTCGCCGACGAGCACCGCGGTGGCCAGGCCGAACGTCGCGGGGGAGCCGAGCCAGCCCTGGTCGGCGTGCAGCTTCGCGCCCGCGATGTGCACCGTCGGGAAGCCGCGGCGGGAGTCGGAGGAGTCGATCAGGTCATCGTGGATCAGCGCGCACGCCTGGATCAGCTCGAGGCTGGACACCGCCTGCAGCACGCCCTCGGCGTCCGGGCCCGCCGGATCGCCGCCCGCGCCGCGCCAGCCCCACCAGGCGAACGTCGGGCGCAAACGCTTGCCGCCGGTCAGCACGAACCCGCTGAGCGCGTCGATCCCGGCCTTCACCGTCGGCTCGGTCGCCACGATTCCGGCGCTCGCCCGGCCGAGGAACCCGGCCAGCGCCCGCTCGACGTCGGCGGGCAGATCGGCGTCGGAACCGGGCGCGTTCATGCCGCCATCCTCGCGGAACCGGCGGGGCCGCGGGCTGCCGGGGCACCCGGATGTGGTGAATCAGACTCCGGCCGTGGCCGCCCAGAACGGCCCGGTCAGGCCCGCTTCGGCGAAGTACGCGACGGCGCTGTCCGGTTCGCGCCGCCGGTAGCCGCGCTCGAGCCGGCCTTCGTACCAGCCGCGGGCGAGCCGCCAGAGCGTGACGAGGTCCATGACGTACCCCTTCTCCTGCCCGGTCGCCGTCAGCCAGGCGTCCACACAGGACTCGCAGCAGAACAGCCGCTGGTGCCCGCAGGTGCGCAGCACGTCGTCCCACATCCGCGCGGCGGGCACGAGGAAGTGCGCCACCTGCGCGCCCTCCGGCGGGCCGGCGCGGTCGACGGCCAGTGCGTGCGGCTGGCCGCAGCCGGGGCAGCGGGTCGCGATGAGCACCTCCGGCTCGTCGGCCACCAGGTGGGGGATGGCGAACGAGTCCCACGCGCAGCCGCCCCACCACAGGGTGTGCGAGCCCATCACCGAGAACCCGAGCGACTTCGCCGCGAACGGGTGGGCCAGCACGACGTGCTCGCACTCGTCGAGCACCAGGTGGTGGGCTGCGGCGAGACGGTGCAGGGCCTGCTTGGCGACGGCCAGCGACCCACCCGCCGCGTCGGCCAGCTCCGGCGCGGACGGCGCGCGGCCGCGGTCGGCGAAGGCGTGGTAGACGGCGAGGCGCACGTCCTCGTCCCAGCTCGCGTCGTCATCCCTCATCGTTCACTCCTGTATCGAGTCTAGAGCCGGGACCTTTAACATTCGAGGTATGACGTCGGTGATCGAGCGGTTGCGCGGAGACGGGCCGAAGTTCTCCATCGAGTTCTTCCCGCCCCGGGACGCGGCGGACGAGGCCGTCCTCTGGAAGGCGATCCGGGAACTCGAGCCGTACGACCCGGCCTACATGTCGATCACCTACGGCGCCGGCGGCTCCAACCGCGACGGCACGATCCGCAGCATCGCGCGCGTCGCCACCGAGACGACGCTGGTGCCGATGGCGCACCTGACCGCCGTCAACCACACCGTCGCCGAGCTGCGGAACGTCATCGGCTGGTACGCCTCGGTCGGCGTCCGCAACATCCTCGCGCTGCGTGGCGACCCGCCGGGCGACGTCTACGGCGACTGGGTCCCGCACCCGGAGGGCCTGAGCTACGCCGAAGAGCTGGTGCAGCTGGTGCGCTCGCTCGGTGACTTCTGCATCGGTGTGTCGGCGTACACCTACGGCCACCCGCGCTCGGCCGACCTCGAGACCGATACGAAGTACCTGGTCCGCAAGCTACGGGCGGGCGCGGACTTCGCGATCGCGCAGCTGTTCCACGACGCCGAGGACTTCCTGCGGCTGCGCGACCGGGTCGCCGCGACCGGCTGTGACGTGCCGGTGCTGCCCGGTGTGATGCCGCTGACGACCATGCGGACGCTCCAGACGACCATCAAGCTGTCCGGCGCGCCGGCGCCCCGCAAGCTCCTGGACCGGCTCGAACCGTTGGCCGACGACCCCAAGGCGTTCCGCGCGGCGGGCATCGACGTGACCACCGAACTGTGCGAGAAGCTGATCGCCGAGGGCGTGCCGAACCTGCACTTCTACACGTTCAACCGGTCGAAGGCGACGCGCGAGGTCATCGCTCGTCTCGGCCTGGTCCCGGCCCGCACTTAAGTCCGTACCGCCGGCCCGTGGTGGCCCGGTAGCGTGCGGCGCATGGCTTCTACTGCTTCCGAAGGCGTGCACGCGATCTGTGACCGCTTCGTCGACGACTACGCGGCCGCCGACCCGGTCACCGCGACGGTCGTCGGCATCAAGGGTCACGACCACCGGCTGACCGACTACTCGGCGAACGGGTTCGCCGAACGCGCCGGGCTCGCCTCACGGGCGCACGCCGCCGTCACCGCCACCGAGCCGCGGGACGCCGCGGAGCGCGCTGCCAAGGCAGTGTTCACCGAGCGGGTCGGCCTGGAGCTGGAGATCCACGAAGCCGGTCTCGACGTGGCGAGCCTCAACGTCATCTCCAGCCCGGTGCAGGAGCTGCGGATGGCGTTCGACCTGATGCCCCTGGACACCGAGCAGGACTGGTCGGTCGTCTCGGCCCGGATCGGCGAGGTCCCGCAGGCGCTCGCGAACGTCCGCAACGGCCTGCTCACGGCGGCCGACGCGGGGCGTGTCGCGGCGCTGCGGCAGGTCGCGAAGGTGGCGGAGCAGTGCGAGACGTGGGCCGGGCTGAAGGAGGAGAAGGGGTTCTTCACCCAGCTCGTCGGCGGCGCGTCTTCGCAGGGTGATGCGCTGAAGGGCGACCTCGCGCACGGGGCGCGGGCCGCCGATGAGGCGTTCGCGGAGTTCGCCGGGTTCCTGCGGGCCGAGCTGGCGCCGAAGGCCCCGGTCAAGGACGCCGTCGGCGAGGACGTCTACCGCCTGTGGTCGCGGTACTTCGTCGGCGCGGCGCTGGACCTGCGCGAAGCCTACGAGTGGGGCTGGGCGGAGTTCGCCCGGATCGAGTCCGAGATGCGCGCCGTCGCCAACCGCGTCAAGGCGGGCGCTTCACTGGCGGAGGCCGCCGCGATCCTGGACGCCGACCCGCGCTACCGCGTCCGCGGCCGCGCCGAGTTCGAGGCGTGGATGCAGCAGCTCTCCGACGAAGCGCTGAAGTCGTTGCGCGGCAAGCACTTCGACATCTCCGACCGCGTGATGGCGCTCGAGTGCAAGATCGCCCCGCCGGGCGGCGGCGTCGGCGCGTACTACACGGGCCCGAGCGAGGACTTCACCCGTCCGGGCCGGATGTGGTGGTCCCTGCCGGCCGGCCGCGACGAGTTCGTCACGTGGCGCGAGACGAGCACGGTGTACCACGAGGGCGCGCCGGGTCACCACCTCCAGATCGCGACGGCGGTGGACCAGTCCGAGGGGCTGAACAAGTACCAGCGCCTGATGGCGTTCACGTCGGGCCACGCGGAGGGCTGGGCGCTGTACTCGGAGCGCCTGATGGAGGAGCTGGGCTACCTGTCCGACGACGGCGACCTGCTGGGGATGCTGTCGGAGCAGCTCTTCCGCGCGGCTCGCGTGGTGGTCGACCTGGGCATGCACCTGGAGCTTCCGATCCCCGCCGGAACGGGCTTCCACGAGGGGGCGAAGTGGACGCCGGAGCTGGGCCTGGAGTTCATGCTGACCCGCACGATCACCGACGAAGCCCACGTCCGCGACGAGATCGACCGATACCTGGGCTGGCCCGGCCAGGCACCGGCGTACAAGATCGGCGAGCGCCTTTGGCTGGCGGCGCGATCCGAGGCGCAGTCGCGGGCCGGTTCCGGGTTCGACATCAGGCGGTTCCACACGGAGGCGCTGAGGATGGGCGGGATGGGGCTGGACACGCTGCGGGAGCAGCTGGCCCAGCTGGACTGAGGTCTGCGCGGCCCCGCCCGATCGCGGCGGGGCCTCCGCCCTCCCTGGGCAGGGCTCCGGCAAAGTCGCGGTCGCACGCTTGCCGCCGGCCCACCCGACGTCTTGAATGACTCATTCAGGTCTTCGGAGGTCCTGAATGACTCATTCAAGACACGCCGACGCCCGCGCAACCCCCACTCCGGCCTGGCCACCCGACTTTGCCAGGCCCCCGCCCTTCCCTGGGGGGCGTCCCACGTCCAGTTTATCGGCGGACGGCGACAAAACCCGCTGAGAAGCCGTTTCGCGGCCCGACTGTCCACAATGCCGCCTGCCTGTGGACAACCGTCGAAAACCGTTGGTTCCGGCCGATCTCGCTCGACTAGGTTCGCCCTCGTGCGCCGAATTCTCTTCGTCACCCCGCCGCCCCGCGCCTGAGCGGGGTGGTCCCTCGCCGCGTGGCCTTCCAAGGCCCGCGGCTGATTCTTGATGCGCACCGCCCCGCGTCGTCGAACTCCCGATTCCTTCGACGCAGGAGCGTTCCCTTTGCTATCCCTACCCACGCGCGCCCGTTCGTCGGCCGCGCTCGTCCTCGCCGGTGTGCTCTGGGGCACCGGTGGTCTCGCCGGCTCATTTCTCGGCCAGCGAGCCGGCCTTCACCCGCTGGCCGTCGCCGCGTACCGGCTGCTCGTCGGCGGCGGTGTCGCGACCCTCTTCGTCCTGCTGAAGGGCGGCGCCCTCCCGCGCACGGCCGAAGCGGCGAAGCGGCTCCTCGCCGTCGGCGCGCTGTTCGCCCTCTTCCAGGCGAGCTACTTCGCCGCCGTCGCGCTCAGCTCGGTCAGCATCGCCACGATGACCACCATCGGCGCGGCACCCGTCGTCGTCACGCTCGCGGTGGTGCGCAAGCCCCACCGCTGGACGGTGCTCTCCCTCGCCGGCACCCTCGCCGGCCTGGTGTTGCTCCGCTGGGCACCGGAAGAACCCGCGCACCTGTTCGGCGGGCTCGGCTTCGCGCTCTTCGCCGCGGCGGGCTTCGCGACCCTGACGCTGCTCACCGCGAAGCCGGTCGACGGCCTGGAACCGCTGTCCACGACGGCGTTCGGCTGCCTGACCGGCGGCCTCCTGCTCACCCCCGTGGCGAGCTGGACGGGCATGGCGCTGCCGCTGCACGCGGACGTCCTCGCGGCGGCCTGCTACCTCGGCGCGGTGCCCACCGCGCTCGCCTACGCCGCCTACCTGCGCGGCCTGGCGACGGCGCACCCCGTCCTGGGTGCGCTGTCGGCGGTGCTCGAGCCGCTGACGGCCGCGGTCCTGTCCGCCGCGTTCCTCGGCGAACGGCTCGGCGTCACGGCCTGGTGCGGCGCCGCCGTCCTGGTCGCGGCGCTGGCGATCGGGTACTGGCGTCCCGAACCGCGCTGACCGGAGCTGCCCCTCGGCTCAGCGCGGGTCGAGGGGCAGCGTCCGCCCGAGGATCGCGAACGGCCGGGGATCGCCGGCGAAGTGATAGTCGCGCAGGACGTCGACGAACCCGGTGCGCCGGTAGAGCTTCCACGCCCGGCTGGTGCCCTCGGGCGTTGACAGCAGGACGTTCGCGCTCGGCACACTCTCCAGCAGGCTCCGCAGCAGGTCCTCGCCGATCTGGTGGCCCTGGTTCTCCGGCTTGACGTGGATCTCGGTCAGCTCGAAGTAGTCCGACAGCCAGCGCTCCGCCGCTTCGGGCCCGAAGCGGCGGCTCAGGCCGTGGCGCACCTGCTCGTGCCACCACTGCCCGGCCCGGCCGCGGTAGCCGTAGGCGAGCCCGAGCAGGACGTCGTCGGCGTCGAGCGCGGCCATGCAGCGCCAGCCCTCACGCAGCGCGTGGGTGAGCCACATCGGCGCACGCTGCTCGGCGGTGCCGGCCGGGTACCGCATCGCCCGGACGTAGATGTCCAGCGCCTCGGGCAGGCGCGCGCGGAACTCGTCCGAGGAGAGCTGGACGTAGCGGGAGCAGCCGGCGGGCATCGCGGTCACGGCTGCTCATCTTCCTCCGCGCCGCCGAGCGCACCCGGAGTGCCCCCGGTCAACGCGACCAGTCCGGCGAAGGTGGTGGGGAACACGGTCTTGGGGTGCCCGGCCGCGGCCCAGACGACGTCGTGGGCGCGCAGCGCGGTGTCGACGAGCGTCGGCAGTGGCTCGGGGTGCCCGACCGGGGCGACGCCGCCGATCGGCTGTCCGGTGAGCGCTCGCACGAAATCGGCGTCGGCCTTGCCGATTTCGCCGCCGGCCAGGCGCTCGAGGGTGGCCGGATCCGCCCGGTGGGCGCCCGAGGTCAGCGCGAGGAGCGCTTTTTTGTCGGACCCCAGGCGGAAGATGAGGCTGTTGGCGATGGCCCCCACGGGCACGCCGAGCGCTTCGGCCGCCTGCGCTGCGGTCCGGACCTCGGCGGGCAGCACGCGGATGCCCTCGGCGGCGGCGTGCTGCCCGGCTTCGGCCAGCGCGGCCGCCACCTTGGCGACGGCGGGGTGGTCCAGCGAACTCATGAACCTATGAGATCACGCCACCGACCTGGTGTCCCGCACCACGTCCGGGGATTCCACCCGTGGGGTTGAGCGGACACCGGGTCGGGGTTACTCTGGAAATTGTTCGAACAGACGTTCGACATCGGTGAGCGCGCACCGGTCAGGTGCCCGGCGGCGGGGCGGGGGAAGCGTCCGGCCGCCGGGTGCTCGATCGGGCTCACCCAGCGCAGGAGGAGGGTCGTCATGTCCGTCAAGGTCGTGTCCCCCACGGATCCCGGGCAGCCGCAGCTGCCCATGCCGCTGCGCCCGCCGGTCACCCCGGCAGCGGCCGGCACGCACCACGTGCGACCCCGACGGCACCCGTCGACCCGCTCGTCGGCGGACGGGGCTCGGCTGCGCCCGTCGGTCCCGGCGGACTCGGGGCAGCCCGAGTTGCCGATGCCGGTGCGCCCGCGGGTCGCGGACGGTGCGGAGCTTGAGCAGCCCCAGCTCCCCGAACCCCTGCGCCCGCCGACGGCGAACGGTGTGGACTCCGAGCCCTTGCGCGCGCCGGTCGCCGACGCGGATGGCGTTCAGTCCGAGTTGCCCACGGCTCTGCGTCCGCCTGCAGCCGGCGCGGATGGCGTTCAGTCCGAGCTGCCAGCCTCGCTGCGCCCGCCCACGGCTGGCGCGGAGGGCGATCAGCCCGAGCTGCCCACCCCCTTGCAGCCGCCCGCCGACGATGCCGAGCGCAGTCAGTCGCAGCTGCCCATGTCCCTGCGCCCGCCCGCGCCGCCCGTTGCGGCCGGTCTGCTCGCCCAAGCCCGGCGCGGGCTTGCCGAGGCCGAGCGCGAGACCGCTCCCGCCGAGCGGTTCATCGGCGCCTACCTCGCCGCCCTGCGCGGGGCCGCCGCCGTGCTCGCCGCGCGGGGCCGGCCGCACCGGGGTCGCGCGCGGCCGGCCAGTACCTGGGTGCTGCTCGACTCCGTCGCGCCCGAGCTGCGGGAATGGTCGGCCTTCTTCGCGAGCAACTCGGCCGCGCGCGCCGCCGCGCAGGCCGGGATCACCGGCAAGGTCACCGCCGAGTCGGCCGCCGCGCTGGTGCGCGCCGCCACGCCTTTCCTCGAACTGGTCCGCCGCTTGGTGCACGGCCTCCCGATCACCGGGGAAGCCCATGTCGCGTGAGCACGGCCCGGTCGACCAAGGGCGGCTGCTCACGGCGCTGGGGATCGAAGGCCGGGTGCTGGCCGAAGCCGTCCACGCGGCGCCCGTCGAAGCGCCGGTGCCCGCCTGCCCGGGCTGGTCGCTCGGTGAGGTGGCCCGGCACGTCGGCAGCCTCTACCGGATGGTCCGGCGCCGGCTCGCCGACGGCCGCAACCCCGAAGACTGGCAGCGCGACCCCGAGCCGGGCCAGAGCCTGGCGGCTTACCTGGAAACCGGCCTGACCGAGCTGCTCGACGAGCTGGCCGCGCACGACCCGGAGGAGCGCGCCGACACGTGGTGGCCGGCGGATCCGACGTACGGGTTCTGGCGGCGGCGGATGCTGCACGAGACGCTGGTCCACCGCGTCGACGTCGAGCAGGCGGCGGGCGCGGAGCAGCGCGGCGTCGCCGAGGACCTCGCGGTCGACGGCATCGACGAGGCACTGACCCTCTGGTTCGGGCAGAAGCTGCCGATGCTGGGGCTGACCGGCACGAAGGCGGGCTCGGTCGGGGTGCGTGCCGGCGCGCACAGCTGGATCGCGCGGGCCGGGCCCGAGGTGACGGATGCCTGGCGCTGTTCGGCCGAGGAGGCCGAGGCCGCGGACGACGTCGTCACGGCCGTCGAACCCGGGCGGATCTACCTGTGGTTGTGGGGCCGCTCGTCCCTGACCTCGGTGACCGTGCGGGGCGTGCACGACCAGGCCGCCCAGCTCTGGGCGCTGCTGCGGCTCGCGACCCGATGATCCGGCCGGTGGGGAAGCCGAACCGGAACTGTCGGGGGTGGCGGTTAGCCTGCGGCGCATGAACACGCGCCTGGTGAACGTGGTGATCGACGCGGCGCGGCCGAGGGTCCTGGCGGACTTCTGGGCCGCGCTGCTCGGCTGGCGCGTCGCCGTCGAGGAGCCGGACGAGGTCGACGTGCGCGCCCCGGAGACCGACGGCTGGGACCTGGACCTCGTTTTCGTCCCGTGCCCGAGGCCAAGGAGGTGAAGAACCGGATCCACCTGGACCTGGCGAGCAAGACGCTCGCGCACCAGGCGGAGCTGGTGTCGCGCGCCTTGGAACTGGGCGGCAGCCGGGTCGACCTCGGGCAGGGTGCGGTGCCGTGGGTCGTCCTGGCGGATCCGGAGGGCAACGAGTTCTGCGTCCTCGAGCCTCGCGACCGGTACGCGGCGGGCGCGGTGGCCTCGGTCGTGGTCGACGCCCACGACCCGGAGCGCCTGGCGGACTTCTGGGCGCGGCTCACAGGCTGGCCGATCGGCGCCCGCGAGGACGACGTCCTGGTGGGGCTGCGCACGCCCTCGGGCCGCGGGCCGTGGCTGGAGTTCCTCCGCAACGACGACGTGAAGCGGGTCAAGAACCGGGTGCACCTCGATGTCGCGCCGCCGTCGGGTGCCGATTACGCGGCGGCGGTATCGGAGGTCGTGGCAGCGGGTGCGGCGCCCGCGGACCTCGGCGGGCCGGACCTGCCGTGGCGCGTCCTGATGGATCCGGAGGGCAACGAGTTCTGCGTGCTGACCCCGCGCTGACCGTTTCGTTCGCGTTGCCGAGCCCCGGCGAACGCTGATCTGCGCGAAACACCCACGTCCCGGCGCGGCAACAACCGCGCGGGACCGTGGGGGACATGGAGACCTCGAGAGTGTTGCCCCAGCCCGGCCCGGCGGCCGCCGTCGACGTGCCGGGCGCGCCGCCGGTGTGGCGGGTGCGGATCCGGATGCACGACCACCCCGGCACGCTGGCCCGCATCGCGATCCGGCTCGCCGACCTCGAGTGCAACATCCTCGGGCTGACCGTGCTGCCGGTGCCCGGCGGCGTGCTCGACGAGATCGTCGTGCGCCCGGCGGCCGGCCTGCCCCGGCGGCACCTGGCCGACGCCATCCGCGCCGAAGGCTGCGAGTGCACGGCGATCATCGACGCCGACGTCCACGAGCTGGTCGACCCGGCGTCGTCGACGTTGCTCGCGGCCCGCCGGGCGGTCGACGACCCGGAGCGGCTCGCCGAGGTGCTGAAGGACGTGCTGGCCGCGGACGTGGTCACGCGCGTTCCGGCGGCCGAGGCCAACCCGGCGCGCACCGAGAGCGGGCACCGGGCGGTGTTCGAGCTGATCGGCGGGGACGCGCTGGTGGCGCGGCGCCGGTGGGCGCCGTTCGTGCAGCTGGAGCTGACCCGCGCCGAAGCGCTGGTGACGCTGCTGACCGCGGCGGTGCGGAACGTCGCGGGCCCGGTGGTGCTGAACCGCCCGGACGGCGCGGCGATCGTCCTGCGCAAGGGCCTCCCCACCGACGCCGACGCGGTGTCCGAGCTGCACCGCCGCTGCTCGACGGCGACGCTCTTCCGGCGCTACCACACGGGAGTCCGGACGGTCCCGCGCCGCTGGCTGCACCGGCTGCTGGTGCCGCCGCGCGGCACGAGTGTGCTCGCGGTCTTCGGCCGTGAGGTGATCGGCCTGGCCCAGCTGATCCCGTCCGCGACGGGCGGTGCCGAGATCTCCCTGCTGGTGGAGGACGACTGGCAGAGCCAGGGCATCGGCACGGCCCTGCTGGCCAGGGTGGCGGTGCTCGCGGAAGCCGAGGGCATCACGGAGCTGCGGGCGGACTGCCTTCCCGGCGACGAGGTACTGGCTCGCACGGCGGCCCGAGCGGGCTTGCGCACGGAGCACCTCACCGAGGACGGCACCCAGCTGCGGATGATCTTGCCCGCCTGAGCGACGACCCGAGCCGCTCGGTTGCGGGATGGACCAGGCGCGGGCACCCGCTGGGTTCTGACGCTGGCGGGTCGGAGGCGGTCGTCGTGGCCGAGGGTGCTGCCTGTGTACGGGCGTGGTGGCGGCTTGCGGCCGCCCCTCACCGTTTGGGCTCAGCTGGTCAGCGCTTCCAGAACCAGTCCTTGTCACGAGCTTCGCGCATGGCTGTCTTCTTGCGCTCGGCCGTGAGGCGGTCCAGGTAGAGCACGCCGTCGAGGTGGTCGGTTTCGTGCTGGAGGCACTGGGCCAGCACGTCCTCGCCCTCGACCTCGATCGGCTCGTTGTGGATGTCGACGCCTCGGACCTTCGCGTGCTTCGCCCGCTTCGTCGGGAACCACAGCTCCGGCACCGACAGGCAGCCCTCGTCGATCTCGTGCGTCTCCTCGGACAGCTCGACGATCTCCGGGTTGACGACGTACCCCGCGAGCCCGGCGACGTCGTAGCTGAAGATGCGCAGCCCGACCCCGATCTGCGGTGCGGCCAGCCCGGCGCGCCCGGCCGGCTTCACCGAGTCGACCAGGTCCCGCACGATCGCTTCGAGCTTCTTGTCGAACACCTTGACCGGGTCGCAGACGGACTTGAGGATCGGGTCCCCGAAATAGCGCAGCTCGCGCATGGCCATGAGCAGAACATCCTTCGTGCGTGTCGGACTGGCAGCTTAGGCCCGCAGCCGCAGCCCGGAAGGCGTGGCCCGGAAACCCGCCTCCCGCAGGACCTCCGCCAGCTCTGAGGTCAGGGCTTGCTCGCCGTCCGCGCGCTGGACCGCCAGCTGACCCAGCCAGCCCTCGCGAACCGCGGCCGACAGCGCCTGCGCCGCGTCGGACAGGGGTTGCCGTTCCTCGGTGAAGCTCAGCAGTGACCTGCCTCCTCGCTCGACGTACAGCGCCGGAACTCCGTCCACCAGCACTGCCAGCGCACCGGCCTTGCGGGCCGGACGGTGCTTCGTGTCGCCCGTCGCGGCCGGCCAGGGGAGCGCCGCGCCGTACGGCTGGGCCGGGTCCGCCGCCGCCAGCACCACCGCGCGGCCGGGCGCCGGGCGACCCGGGCCCGACAGCGCGCGCAGCCTGTCCACCGCGCCCTTCGCCGCGAATTGGGCCGCGCCCAGGCCCTCCACGACGTAGCCGCGGATCACCTGGCCGGTGTCTTCCATGCCGCGGAGCACCTTGTAAATCCCCGAAAACCCGCCCGTGACGCGTTCGGTGTCGAGCGCGCCGCGGGTCAGGACGCCGTGACGCTCCAGGAACGCCTCCGTCCGCGCGTGGGCGCGCCGGGTCGCGTCGGTTTCGCGGGTCGGCGTCAGCGCCCAGCGGCCGGCGACCGTCGGCGGCCCCGACCGCGACGGCATCTGCGGCCGCCCCGCCCGCAACCGCGCGTACCGGCCGCGGGGCGCCTGGCGCCGTGGCTTGTGCGCGCCGTGCCCGGCCACCTGGGCCCGCAGCGGCCCCAGCGTGTCGCCCGTGACCAGCCCGGCCCACACCAGGTCCCACAGCGCCGCCACGACTTCGGCGTCGTTCGGTGCCTTGTCCACCAGCACGCTCGCGCGGTCCACCAGCTGGCGGAAGAACAGCGCGCCACCCTCCAAAGTGGACACGATGGCGTCGTGCAGCGGGCCGGTCGGGATGTCCTCGACGACTTCCGGCAGCAGCAGGTCGGCGACGTCGGTGGGGGCGAGGGCGATCCAGCCGTCCCCGCCGGACAGCGCGCCGCAGCCCGCCCACGTGACCTCGCCCGCGGTCGTCAGCTCGTCCAGCAACGCGGGGGAGTAGCCCGGCAGCCGGCCGGGCAGGATCAGCGACTCCACCGCGCTCGCCGGCAACGGCGCTCCGGCGAGCTGCTCGACGACCGACAGCACGTCGTCCGCCGTCGGCGCCGCCCGGACGCGGCCGCCGAACCCGTGCCACGACGGCAGGAACCGGCCCAGCGCCGCCGGTTCGACCGGCTCCACCTCGGCCCGCAGCTTCGCCAGCGACGCCCGCCGCAGCCGCCGCAGCACCGCGGAATCGCAGTATTCGACACCTACTCCGTGCGTGTCCGGATGCCCGATGGGGCTCAGCTCGCCGCGTACCAGGCGGCCTTCCCCGGTCATCCGGTCGAGGACGCCGGTGACGACCGCCATGCCCAGGCCGAACCGGGCCGCCACGGCCGCCGCGGCGAACGGCCCCCGGCTGCGGGCGTAGCGGGACAGCAGGTCGCCGAGCGGGTCCGCGACCGGTTCGGTGAACGCCTCGGGCACGCCCACCGGCAGCGCGGTGCCCAGCGCGTCACGAACCCGGCCGGAGTCCTCGATCGCCAGGGACCGTTCCGTGCCGCCGATCCGCACCCGGATCGCTCGCCGTGCCGCCTCCAGCTCGGTGAGCCATTCGGCCTGGATCCCGCGCTCGGCCGCCTCCTCGACGGTCAGGTCGCCCAGGAACCGCAACAGGTCGGCGGCGTCCTCCGCCGAACGCGCGTGCCGGTCGGGCTCGAGCCGCTGCAGCGACCGCTCCACCTCGCGCACGGCTTCCGGGTCGAGCAGTTCGCGGATCGCTTCGGTGCCGAGGAGCTCGGCCAGCAGCGCCGAGTCCAGTGACAGCGCCGCCGCCCGCCGCTCGGCCAGCGGCGCGTCGGTCTCGTACAGGAACATCCCGACGTAGCCGAAGAGCAGGCTGCGCGCGAACGGCGACGCGGCCGGCGTCTCGACCTCCACCAGCCGGACCTTGCGGGCCCGGACGTCGGCCATCAGCTCACGCAGGCCGGCCACGTCGTAGACGTCCTGCAGGACCTCCCTCATCGCCTCCAGCACGACCGGGAAGCGCTCGTACTTCGACGCGACCGACAGCAGTTGTGACGCGCGTTGCCGTTGCTGCCACAGCGGGGTGCGGCGTCGGGGGTCCCGGCGCGGCAGCAGCAGCGACCGCGCCGCGCACTCCCGGAACCGCGCCGCGAACACGGCCGAGCCACCGACCTCCGCGACGATCAGCTGCTCGACCTCCTCGGGATCGAGCAGGATGTCGTCCGCGCCGATCGTGACGTCGCCGCCCTCGGCGTCGAGCGCGTCCGGCAGGCGCAGCACGATGCCGTCGTCGGAGTGCGCGACCTGCGCGTCCACCCCGCGGTTCTCCCGCAGCCGCGCGGCGATGGCCAGCGCCCACGGCGCGTTCACCTGCGCGCCGAACGGCGAGTGCACGATGATCCGCCAGTCGCCCAGCTCGTCGCGGTAGCGCTCCAGCAGGATGGTCCGGTCGTTCGGGACGTGCCGGGTCGCGGCCTTCTGCTCGGTCAGGTAGGCGAGCAGGTTGTCGCACGCCCGCTCGTCCAATCCCGCCGCGGTGGCTCGCGCGCGCGCCTTCTCGTCGTCCGATGTGGACAGTTCGCGGACGAACTTCCCCAGCGCCCGGCCGAGTTCCAGCGGACGGCCCGGCGCGTCGCCCTTCCAGAACGGCATCCGCGCCGGTTCGCCCGGCGCGGGCACCACGATGACCCGGTCGTGCGTGATGTCGGTGATCCGCCACGACGACGTGCCGAGCAGGATGGTGTCGCCGACGCGCGACTCGTACACCATCTCCTCGTCGAACTCGCCGACGCGGGAACCGGGTTTGTCGTCCCCGCCCGGTGTCATCACGGTGAACAGGCCGCGGTCGGGGATCGTGCCGCCGGAGGTGACGGCCAGCCGCTGCGAGCCGGGCCGCCCGCGCAGCTCGCCGGCGATGCGGTCCCAGGTGATCCGGGCCCGCAGCTCGCCGAACTCCTCGCTGGGGTACCGGCCGGCGAGCATGTCGAGCACCGCGTGCAGTGCGTCGTCGGGCAGCGAGGCGAACGGCGCCGCCCGCCGCACGAGCGTCGCGAGGTCCGTGACCGTCCACGGCTCCAGCGCCACCATCGCGACCACGTGCTGCGCCAGGACGTCCAGGGGGTTGCGCGGGTAGCGGACCGCCTCGATGGCGCCGGTCGCCATGCGTTCGGCGACCACCGCGCAGGAGACGAGGTCGCCGCGGAACTTGGGGAACATCACGCCGGTCGACACCGCACCGACCTGGTGCCCGGCCCGGCCGACGCGCTGCAGCCCGGACGCCACCGTCGGCGGCGCCTCGATCTGCACCACCAGGTCGACCGCGCCCATGTCGATGCCCAGCTCCAGCGACGACGTCGCCACCACGCACGGCAGCCGCCCGGACTTGAGGTCTTCCTCGACGTGCGTGCGCTGCTCCCGCGACATCGACCCGTGGTGCGCCCGGGCGATCACCGCCGGCGCGCCGGTGCTCACCCCGGACTGGCCCACGGCTTCGGCGGGGAACGTGTCCTCCGGCGTCAGCTCCGTCTGCTCGGCGGCCAGCTCGTTGAGCCGAGCCGTCATTCGCTCGGTGAGCCGGCGCGAGTTGGCGAACACGATGGTCGAGCGGTGGGACTGGATCAGGCTCAGCACCCGCTCCTCGACCGCCGGCCAGATCGACGGCCGCTGCACCGGGTTGCCGGCGATCTCCTCCAGCGTGCCCAGGCCGCCCGGCGCGATGTCGCCCGGCGGGAACGCCTCGGTCAGCGACTCCAGCTCGTCGAGCGGGCTCGGCGCGGGGCCGCCGCGAGGGGCGTCGAGGTTGCTCATGTCCTCCACCGGGACCTCGACGCGCACCTCGATGGTCTTCGCCAGCTTCGGCTGGACCACCCGCACCGGACGGCCGCCGGCAAGGAACGCGCTCACCTCGTCGACCGGGCGGACCGTCGCCGACAGGCCGATCCGCTGCGCCGGCTTCGGCAGCAGGGAGTCCAGCCGCTCCAGCGACAGCGCGAGGTGCGCCCCGCGCTTGCCGCCGGCGACCGCGTGCACCTCGTCGACGATCACGGTCTCGACACCGCGCAGCGACTCTCGCGCCGAAGACGTGAGGATCAGGAACAGCGACTCCGGCGTGGTCACCAGGACGTCCGGCGGGGTCTTGCCGAACGAGCGGCGCTCCGCCGCGGTGGTGTCGCCGGTGCGCATGCCGACCTCGATCTCCGGCACGGGGAGCCCGAGCCGCCGCGAAGCTTGCGAGATGCCGGCGAGCGGCGCGCGCAGGTTCCGCTGGACGTCGACGGCGAGCGCCTTCAGCGGGGAGACGTAGAGGATCCGGCAGCGTTTCGTGGCCTCCGCCGGCGGCGGTTCCACCGACAGCCGGTCCAGCGCCCAGAGGAACGCGGACAGTGTCTTGCCGGAGCCAGTTGGTGCGACGACGAGGGCGTGCTCGCCCGCGTGCGCCGCCCGCCAGGCGCCTTCCTGCGCCGCGGTGGGCGCGGCGAAGGCCCCCGCGAACCAGTCCCGGGTCGCGGGGGAGAAGAGGTCGAGCGCGTCAGCTGCCACGTCGTCCATGATGCGCGGCACCACCGACAGTTTCCGGCGAGCCGGCCAGGATCACGCTCTCGGCGAACTGCGGATACATCACGTCGACCTTCGGCTCGTCGGTGACGAGCCGGTATTCGCGGTCGAGCGGCGCCCAGTACGAAAAAGGCGCCTGGCCCAGCTTGGAGTGGTCGGCCAGCACGTACGCCTCGCCGCCCGCGTGCAGCATCGCGTGCTTGACCACCGACTGCTCGAGTGAGGGACAGCACAGCCCTCGCTCGGCCACCAGGCCGTCGGCACCCAAGAACACCCGGTCGGGTGAGATGTGCCGCAGCTGCGCCAGCACGGTCTCGCCGAGGATCGCTTCGTTGGGGTGCCGCAGCCGGCCGCCGAGCACGATCAGGTCGATCCCGGCGAAGCCGGCGAGCTCGCGGATGGCGTTGACGCCGTTCGTGACCACGGTCAGCCCCTCGCGGTGGGCGAGGTGCCGGGCCAGCCTGCCGGTGGTCGTGCCCGCGTCGAGCAGCACGACCTCGCCGTCGCGCACCAGCGCGGCGGCTTCCCGGGCGATGGCGTCCTTCGCCGCCGCGTGCTCGCGGTCCTTCTCGTGCGGGCTGCGTTCGGTGTCGAGTGCGCCGCCGTAGGTGCGGACGACGTGCCCGGCCCCGGCGAGCGAGGCGAGGTCTCGGCGGATCGTCGACTCCGAGACGCCGAACTCCTCGGCCAGTTCCGCGATGCCGCCGGAGCCGTCGCGGACGGCCTCCAGGAGCATCGCGCGCCGGTCACGGGTTCCTGGTCGCGGCTGGGACATGCGCCAAGCCTTCCACAGGGACGGGTTTCAGCCCGAAGAACGCCAGCCCGGCGGCCACGGCGAGGAACGCGGCCAGTACCACGAACCCGGTGGTCGCGCTGCCGGTGACGTCGGTGAGCCAGCCGACCAGGTAGGGCCCGGCGAACCCGCCGAGGTTGCCCAGCGCGTTGATCAGGCCCATCGCCACGGCGACGACCTCGATGCCGAGGAGCCGGCTGGGGATGGCCCAGAACGGCCCGTACGGCATGTAGACGCCGGTCGCGACGACGCAGAGCAGCACCAGCTGCACCGCCGCCGGCCAGTGCACGAGGTTGCCGAGCAGCAGCCCGGCGATGGCGACGACCAGCGGCACCGCGACGGCGAGCCGCCGGTTGCCGGTCCGGTCCGACCAGTGCGCGCACGCGACCATCCCGGCCAGCGCGAGGACGTACGGCACGGCCGACAGGAACCCGACGGAGGTCGCCGAACCCCCGGTCATCGTCTTCACCACCGATGGCAGCCAGAGCGAAAAGCCGTAGAACCCGGTGATCCAGAAGAAGTAGATGCCGATCAGCAGCAGCACCTGCCGGTTCGCCAGCGCTTGCCGGTAGCCCTGCTTCGCGAATGCCGGCTTCGCCTCTTCTTCGGCCTTCAGGGTGGTCTCGAGGTACTCGCGTTCCTCGGCGGAGATCCAGCGGGCCTTGGCCGGCCGGTCGGCCACCGCGAACCACCAGACGACCGCCCACAGCAGCGGCGGGACGCCCTGGATCACGAACACCCAGCGCCAGGACATGTGGTCGAGCATCAGCCCGGACAGCGGGGACATGACGATCGCCGAGATCGGCAGGCACGTCATCCACAGCGCGTTCGCCCGGGCTCGTTCGGCCTGCGGGAACCAGGACGCCAGCAGGATCAGCACCGCCGGCCACACACCGCCCTCGAACAGCCCGAGCAGCAGCCGGGCCAGGTGCAGCTGGGTTTCGTTCCGCACCAGGCCGCAGAGCACCGCCGCGAAGGACCACGCGATCATCAGCAGCAGCACCGTCTTGCGCGCGCTCCACTTCGCCGCCAGCACCGCCGCCGGGATCTGCAGCACCAGGTAGCCGATGAAGAAGATGCCGCTCGCCAGCCCCTTGGCGCTGGCCGACAGCGGGAAGTCGTCGCCGATGTAGGGCAGGATCACCGCGACGTTCGTGCGGTCGAGGTAGGCCAGCATGTACATGACCACCGCGACCGGGATGACGTACGCCCAGCGCTTGCGGGGGATCACCGGACGCCCGGTGGGTAGATGGCGGGCAGCTTCCGCGCGTACGGCGCCAGGGTGGCCGCGGCCTTGAACGCCGCGCGCATCGTGCCGTGCGACGCCCGGCCGGTGCCGGCGATGTCGAACGCCGTGCCGTGGTCGACCGACGTGCGCAGGATCGGCAGGCCGACCGTTACCGACACCGTGCCGTCGAAGTCGTACGTCTTCGACGCGATGTGCCCCTGGTCGTGGTAGAGCGAGAGCACGCCGTCGAACCGGCCCTGGATCCCTTGGTGGAACACGGAATCCGCCGGGATCGGGCCGACCACGTCGAGCCCGGCGGCCCGCGCGGCGGCGACCGCCGGGGCGATCGCGACGATCTCCTCGTCGCCGAACTTGCCGTTCTCCCCGCCGTGCGGGTTCAGCGCCGCCACGGCGAGTCTCGGTTTCTCGGTGCCGAACACCTCGAGTGCGGTGTAGGCCTCGCGGATCGCGTGCTCGATGTTCTCCCGCGTGATCTGGTCGATCGCCTCGCGCAGCGAAAGGTGCCGGGTGGCGAAGAAGATCTTCAGCCCGGACACCCAGAACATCGTGTTGAACCGGGTGGAGCCGGTCAGCTCGCCGAGCATCTCGGTGTGCCCGAGGTGCTGGGAACCCGCCGCCCAGATCGCCTCCTTGTTGATCGGCGCGGTCACGACCGCGTCGACCTCGCCGGCCAGCGCGAGCCGGGTGGCCACCTCGATCGCGCCCACGGCGGCGGCGCCCGCGGTCGCGTTGACCTCGCCCCACGGCAGGTCTTCCCGGACCACGCCGAGGTTGAGGATGTCGATCACGCCGGTGGTGAAGCGCGCGTCGGCGACCGTGGCGATCGGGTTGACCTCCAGGTGCAGTCCGAGGTGCCGGACCAGGCGCTCGAGCACGATCGCGTCGCCCACCGCCACCCCGCGTGCCATTTGGAGGGCTTCGGGCTCGGCGAGCGTCTTGAGGGTGATCTCGGGGCCGATGCCCACGGGGTCGCCGAGGGTGACGGCGAGGATGGGGAGGTCGCTCACGGGTTCTTCCTTCCGGTGGCCAGCACGTGGTTCAGGTGTTCCAGGCAGGCGACCGCGGCATCGCGCCCGCCGATCAGCCCGCCTTTGGTGGCGAAGGGCAGCCCGGTGTGCGGGCCGCCGGAGAGCCGCCCGGCGACCGCCAGGGGCAGCACTTCGGTGTCGATCTCGAAGCCCTCGGCCCCGAGTGCCTTCGTGACTTCGACGGCGATGTCGCCGCCGGTGGCGTACAGCCCGCCGATCCGGTGCGCGCCGAGGACCAGCCGGGCCGCTTCGCCGAGCGCCGGCGGGATCCGCGCCGCGACCGCCGGGTCGACCGGCGCGCCCGGGGCGGGTGCCCGGGTCCGGATGCCGACCACGCGGTGCCCGGCGTCGAGCAGTTCTCCCGCCGCGGCGGCGATCGACGGCGGGTCGGGGTGTTCCGGGTCGACGTCGACGTACCGCGCGTCCAGCACCAGCTCGGTTTCCAGTACCTGGTCACGGGTCTGCCCGGTGATGCTGCCGACCACGGAAAGGACCGGCGGGACGGTGCCGTGGCCGGGTGCGAGGCCCAGCGCGGCGGCCAGCCGGACGCCGAACGGCCCGGAGTCCACCGAGATCCATCGCGTGCCCTCGGCCGCCAGCCGGGCCGCGGCCTTGGCGACGGTGGTGAGGTGCCGGTTCGTGGTGGCGTCGCAGACGACGATCCCGGCGGAGCACCGCAGCGCCGTCTCGACCGCGTCCGCGCCCTCCTCGACGACGTCCAGCGGCAGCTCGGCGATCTCCCGCTCGGTGGGCTGCAGGAGGGTGCGGATCCGCGACGTCTTCACAGGCGCCAGCGGATCGCGTGCCGCGGGGCTTTCGGCCAGGGGCACGCCGTCGACCAGGTGCAGGCCGCCGAGGGTGACCCGCCCGGCGTCCGGGAACGCGGGTACGACCAGGGCCCGGGCGCCCGGCGCCGCAGCCAAGACGGCCTCGGTCTCCACGCCGACGTTGCCGCGCAGCGTCGTGTCCACGCGCTTCACGGTCAGTTCGACCGGCCCGGCCAGCTCGATCACGGTCCGCACCGCCTGCGCGGCGTGTGGCGGCGAGGCGTGGCGGGTACCCAGGTTGACCACCAGCGCGTCGATCCCGCTTTCCGCGCGGAAGCAGGGCGCGTCCGGTTCGAGCGGCGCGTTGACGGAAACCGCGCGCAGCCCGAAACGGGCGTACAGCGCTCCGGTCGCGTTGCTGCCGGTCAGGTCGTCCCCGAGGACGAGCAACTTCGGCATCGAACGCTCCCTTCTGCGCGATCCGTGCAACTCGAATGATCGAACTGCGCAACTATCGTGCACCGTGATCACCGCCGAAGTCAAGGAGCGGTGACTTTCGCGGGTCCGCACGCACGGTGACCGCGCGCATGGCAGCATCACGGCGACGCCGTCGAGGCGTGTTTTTCGTGAAGGGGAGTGCAGTGCGGATCCTGTCGGTGGACCTCGGGACGTCCAACACCGTCGCCGTCCTTTCGGCGCACGGCATGCCGCCCCGGGTCGTCGAGGTGGACGGCTCGGCCAACATGCCGTCCGCGGTGTTCGCCACCGAAGACGGCACGATCATGGTCGGCCGCGACGCCGAGCGCCGCGCCCGCCTCGACCCGACGCGCTTCGAGCCGAACCCCAAGCGCCGCATCGACGAGCAGACCCTGCTGCTCGGCACCGACGTCGTCCCGGTGACCGACGCGCTGGCCGCCATCCTGCGCCGCGTGCTCGAAGAAACCTCCCGCCAGCTCGGCGGCGAGCAGCCCGACGAGGTCCGGCTGACCCACCCCGCGCAGTGGGGCCAGACCCGCCGCAACGTCCTGATGGCGGCCGCCCGGCTCGCCGGGATGGGCCGGAACATCCTGCTGGTGCCCGAACCCGTCGCCGCGGCGGCGCACTTCGCGTCGTTCCCCGGCAAGTCGCTGGCGCCCGGCCAGGCGCTCGCGGTCTACGACCTCGGGGCGGGCACCTTCGACGTCGCCGTCGTCGGCGCCACGCAGAACGGCTTCACCGTGCTCGCCGAAGACGGCCTGCCCGACCTCGGCGGCCTCGACGTCGACCAGGCGCTGATGGTGCACGTCGGGCGCGAGGTCTCGCACTCCGACCCGCAGCGCTGGCAGCGGCTGCTGCGGCCCGAGTCCACGGGCGACCGGCGCACCCGGCGCGCGCTGCAGGAGGACGTCAAAGCGGCCAAGGAGGCGCTGTCGCGGCACCCGCAGACCGAGGTGCCGATGCCCGAGCCGTTCAAGGACGTCCTCGTCACGCGCGGCGAGCTGGAAGGCCTGGTCCGGCCGGCGATGCTGCGCAGCGTCGAACTGCTTGCGCGGACGCTGCGCTCGTCCGGGCTGACCCCGGACCGGCTGGCCGGCATCTACCTCGTCGGCGGGTCGAGCCGGCTGCCGCTGGTCGGCGCGATGATCGCGGAGAAGCTCGGTGTCGTGCCGGGCAGCCTCGACCAGCCGGAGACCGCCGTCGCGCTCGGTGCCCAGCACGTCGCCCGGGACGGGCTGGGCATGCGCACCCAGAACGTCGAGGGTGCGGTGGCCGCGGGCGCCCCGCACCGCCCGCAGTACGCGCCGACGGCACCCCCGCCGCAGTACCCCGGCTACGCGCCGTCGAACTTCCCGCCCAGCGGCCCGCAGCCGGTTCCGTCGAACTTTCCCGCGTACTCGCCCGCGCCGGAGCGGGCCGAGCCCCAGCCCGGCGGGAAGAAGAAGCTGCTCATCGGCATCGCGGTCGCGGTCGTCGTGGTGCTCGCGGCCGGGCTGACCTACTTCCTGACGTCGTCGTCCTCGACGGTCACCTACACCGCCGACCAGTGCAAGACGCCCGGTCAAGCCGACGACAAGGGCCTCACGGGCTGCCTGCGCCAGCTCGCCGGGAAGATCGCCGACACCGGCGACTGCAAGCCGGGCATGGGCAACGGCCCGGCGGCACCGGCGGAGAGCCTCGGGGTGGCCTCGACCTGCTCGGCGCCAGGTCGCGCGGGCACGCAGGTGACCTACGTCCAAGGCAGCAGCGCCGACACGCTCAAGCAGTACACCGACGGCCTGCTCAGTTCGGCGGGCGGCGACCGCACCGAGGCCGACTGGGGCGGCAACGGGCTCAAGGGCCACTACTCGTCGGCCGCGGGCAAGACGGCGGCGGTGCTCGTGTTCACGGTGTCGGACCGGCCGCTGGTGGGGTTCATCTACCAGCTGAACTCGAGCGACCAGGCCCAGGCGACCACGCCGGACACCCTCGCCGACTACTTCGAGGCGAGCGTTCAGCCGGGCGGGTAGGCACTGGGGCGGCCGGACGTCATGAACGACTCGTTCATGTCATCGGCCGAGGTGAACGAGTCGTTCACGGCACCGTGGCGGCACGACCGGCACGCCGATGCCGCAGGTTCCGGCGAGCGTCCGGCCGGGCGGGTAGCGAACGGACCGTTCGCGCCGTCCGGATAGAGTGGGTTCGATGCGGATCACGGTTTTCCGGCGGCTGATGGCCGAGGAGTTCGGCCCCGGACGGGCCCAGGTGCTGTCCAGGGACCACGTGCTCAGCGCGCTCGGCGGCCGCACGGTGGACCAGGCGCTGACCGCGGGAATCCCGGCCAAGGAGGTCTGGCGCGAGGTCTGCGACGCCTTCGACGTTCCGCGTGAACGGCGCTGACCTGGGCGGATACGTACAGGTCCTGACCCGGGCGGGCGAAAATCATAGCGCAAGGGTGTGTCGCTGCCGACCTCGAACAGGTGTTCGTCTAGGGTGTTGTCCACATCGGGTCCAGCGATCCACAGATTGGGCGCCGCGCCTGGAATTGTCGGTCCCCGCCGCTAGCGTCGGACCGGACAGCTGAAGAACAGACACAGAGAGCCCTCGACGGGCTCGGACCAGCGAGGTGGACTTCCATGCCTGCAGCACCCGACAAGGACAAGGCGCTCGAGCTCGCGCTCGCGCAGATCGACAAGCAGTACGGCAAGGGCTCGGTCATGCGGCTCGGCCAGGACGGCCGCGCGCCCGTCGCCGTGATCCCGACCGGCGCGATCGCCCTCGACGTCGCGCTCGGCATCGGCGGGCTGCCCCGCGGCCGGGTCATCGAGGTCTACGGCCCGGAGTCCTCCGGTAAGACCACGGTCGCCCTGCACGCGGTGGCGAACGCACAGCGCAACGGCGGCATCGCGGCGTTCATCGACGCGGAGCACGCGCTGGATCCCGACTACGCCAAGAAGCTCGGCGTGGACACCGACGCGCTGCTCGTCTCCCAGCCGGACACCGGTGAGCAGGCGCTGGAGATCGCGGACATGCTGATCCGCTCCGGCGCGCTCGACATCCTGGTCATCGACTCCGTGGCCGCGCTCGTGCCGCGCGCCGAGATCGAGGGCGAGATGGGCGACTCGCACGTCGGCCTCCAGGCCCGCCTGATGAGCCAGGCGCTGCGCAAGATCACCGGTGCGATGAACAACTCCGGCACCACCGCGATCTTCATCAACCAGCTGCGCGAGAAGATCGGCGTCATGTTCGGCTCCCCGGAGACCACGACCGGTGGTAAGGCGTTGAAGTTCTACGCCTCGATCCGGCTCGACGTGCGCCGCATCGAGACGCTCAAGGACGGCGGTGAGCCGGTCGGCAACCGCACCCGTGTCAAGGTCGTGAAGAACAAGATGGCACCGCCCTTCAAGCAGGCCGAGTTCGACATCCTGTACGGCCAGGGCATCTCCCGCGAGGGTTCGCTCATCGACATGGGTGTCGACCAGGCGATCCTGCGCAAGTCCGGCGCTTGGTACACCTACGAGGGCGACCAGCTCGGCCAGGGCAAGGAGAACGCGCGGAAGTTCCTGCGCGACAACCCGGACATCGCCAACGAGATCGAGAAGCGGATCAAGGAGAAGCTGGGCATCGGTGCGCAGGTCGACGCCGAGGCCGTCGAAGCCGTGCCGGCGCCGGTCGACTTCTGATCGTGTCTCCCGGGGGTCGACCCCCGGCGTGGTCGCGTTGTGTGGTGAGCGCGGCTTTGGGCTTGTGAAGAACGAGGAGTGATCGAGGGTGGCGAGGGCGCCGAAGATCCCGCCGGCCGAGCTGCCTCCCGAGGAGCGGTACAAGAAGGCCAAGGAGATCTGTTACGACCTCCTGGCCGTGCGTGCGCGCACTCAGGAGGAGCTCCGGCAGGCGTTGCACCGCAAGGGGTTCGACGAGGAGACCAGCGAAACCCTGCTCGGCAAGCTCGACCGGGCGGGGTTGGTGAACGACGCGGAGTTCGCCGAGCTGTGGGTGAAGTCCCGGCACGAGACCCAGGGGCTGTCCCGCACCGCGCTGCTGGCCGAGCTGCGGCGCAAGGGCGTCGACGACGAGGTCGCGGCGCAGGCGGCGGGTGAAGTCGACCGCGAGTCCGAAGAGCAGATGGCCAGGGAACTGGTCCGCAAGCGCCTCGGGTCGCTGGGCAACGTCGACGAGCAGACGGCGCTGCGACGGCTGCTCGGCTTCCTGGCCCGCAAGGGCTACCCGCAGGGGCTGGCGTACACGGTGATCAAGGAGGAACTCCGCGAATACGGCGCGGAGTCCACCCTCCTCGACGACGCCTACATCGACTGACGGCGCCCGGCGCGCGGGAAAGCGCGCCGGGCCGGACGGTCGTGGCCGGGAATCGGCGGACCCGGCTCGGACCGTGGCGGCCAGGCCGGTCGTGGCCACCGCCGGCGCTCGTTCGGCGTGTCACACCGTGGTGGCCGGTACTGCCTCTCGTTCGACCGGCCGACGCCGGTCCGAGCGGTGCTTGCGGACGGCCAGCAACAGCACCGCGAGCAACCCCATCACCACGCACGTGACGACCGCCGACAGCACCAGGAACTCGTTCAGCTGCCCGGCCGCCAGGTACGCGCCCAGAGCCACTGCCACCAGGGCGCACACCGCGCGGTCCACAATGGACTCCATGGACAGGAGTGTCGCGCGGTAGCGGGAGTCCGGGATGGAGTCGTTCAACAGCTGCTTCTGCACCGGGAACGAAATTCCCGTCGCCACCGCGAAGACGCACAAGACGACCACCGTCGCGAAGGAGCCCACGAACACTACGACGCCGAGGCAGAGCGCCATCACGATCGTCAGCGTGAACACCGACCCCACCGGGCCGATCGCGCGGCGGAGCCGGTGCGGGCGGGCCGCGCCCAGGGCTTCGAAGACCGTCATCGCGGCCAGCACCGCGCCGTACCAGTTCACCGACAGCGTCTTCGACTCCAGGATCGGCTGGAACAGGTTCACCTGGCAGATGCGGACCAGCGTGAACATCGCGATGCCCTGCACCATCAGCAGCATCAGCCACCGCGACGAGCGCAGCGCCGACAGCGCGCCGCCGACTCCGGCGAGCAGCGAGGCCGTCTTGCCACGCACACGACGGCCGCCCGGGATCGCCGGGAGCTTCAAGGCGAACAAGAGCGCGACACCCGCGTTGATCGCCGTCAGCCAGTACGGGGATGGGAGGTTCCACGCCATCAGCAGGCCGATCACCGGCCAGTACACGATCTTGCCGACCAGGCTGAACGCGCGGCCGACGCCTTCGACCCGCAGGTAGTGTTCCCCCGAGCCGTGCGCGTGCAGGTACTCGTACAGATACGCGCTCTGCGCGCCGGACACCAGCGAGCGTGCCAGCGCGATCAGGATGAAGTGCAGCAGGAACCCCGTGTACGAGCCGAGGAACACCGGGACCAGGTTCGCCGCGACGAGCACGCCGGCGCCCGCCGCCAGTGAGGTGCGGTAGTCGAACCGGTCGGCGATCATCCCGGTCGGGATCTCCAGCAGGCAGAACACGATGTAGTAGATGCTCTGGATGCCGAAGATCTCGCCGTCGGACAGTCCGACGAGCTTCTGGTACTGGTAGAAGATCGGCACCCACAGCAGCAGGCCGAAGAAGAACTGGAACCCGTAAGTCAGCCGCACCGCGCGGCGGACGGCGGGGTTCGCGGGCAGGCGAAGGCCCAGCATGGTCGTGTCTCCCGGAAACTCAAACAGAATAAGGACGCAGCTGCACGAGGTGGAGGTGGTCGCCGTCGGCGAGCCACTCGACATCCACCGGCGAGTCGAACGTGTAGTCGGGCGAGAAGTGGCCCTGCAGCAGGCGGCCGGCGATCGCGAGCCGCTGCAGCTGGTCGTGGGCCCGCGAGTCGAGGTCCTCGGTGGCGTCGCCGAGCGATACGGTGCGGCCGCCGCCCTCGACCGTCGAGTACAGGTACTGCATGGGCAGAGCCGAACCGTCGACGACATCGGTCACGCGCGGCGACACGTTGACGTACACCGTGCGGAAGTCCGCGCGGTTCATCGGGTTCGTCGTCACCAGCACGCCGCCGAAGTCGGCCGCGACCTGCTCCTGGATCACCACGCCCATGTAGCACTCGTCGAGCGAGATCCCGGCCTGCCGCCGCAGCCGGACGCTGCGCACCGACACCAGCGACGCCCAGACTTCCTTGACGCTGGCGAAGATCCGCTCGGCCGTGGTGACGTGGTTGAGCGACTCGTAGATCCCGGCCGCCGAGAACCCGGCCAGGTCTTCGGCGTTCGACGAGCTGCGCACGACGAACGTCCGCACACCGGCCAGCTGCGACACCAGTGCGGAGTCGATCTCCCCGGCCAGCGCGCCCGGCATCCGGGCCGACCGGATCAGGCCCTGCAGCTCGACGCAGAGCGGCTCGATCTCCCGTGCGTCCAGCTCCAGGGCCATCTTCAGCTTGCCGATGGCCTGCTGGATCCGCGGCGACGACTCCAGGAACCGCCGCTGCAGCGAGAACGGCAGCGCGATGCCGCGGGGCACGCGGACGTGGTCGTCGAGCAGCCGACGGGCGGCCGCGGCGAGGTCGGAACCCGAGGCGGGGACGTCCAGCAGCCGGGCCAGGTACGGCAGCAGGTTCTCCCGCGGCGGCCGCGGCACCTGGTAGAAGCCGAGCAGGCGCTGCGAACCGTGCGCCAGCACGTGGTGCAGCTCGCCGAGGTTGGCCGCCTTGGTGCCGTAGCGGTACCGGTCGGCCGCCCGCAGCCGCGCGAGGTTCACGATCGGGCTGCGCTCGGACTCCGGTTCCTCCAGCGTGACGCGCTGGGCGTACCAGCTCGGCGGCGCCGCCGTGGCCGGCTCGTCGATCTCCCGCAGCGTCAGCGCCTGGGCGTCCACCGTGTACTCGACCCACTTGCCGTCGAGCCCGCGGCGCTCGATGTCGGCCAGCGCGCCGAGCTGGACGGCGTTCGGGATCTGCCAGCCGGTGGCGAGGACGTTGGTGTGCGACAACGGTGTCGTGTGCCGGGCGTTGACGATGCCCGACAGCCGCGGGATGTCGTCGGGCACGCGGTCCATCACGATGATGTCCGACCAGTCCAGCGTGGCGGCCCGGTACTCGGCCTCGGTGCGGAACGCACGCAGCCGGCCCGTGGCCGTGCCGGGGTGCAGCGCGACGAACGGCGCCGTCGAGAACAGTTCGTGCGCGAACACGCGGGGCAGTTCGCTCGACGGGATCTCCCGGACGATCCGCTCCTGCAGCTGGTTGGCCGGCTTGAACAGCAGCGGCAGCGCCGGGTCGACGTACCGCGCGACGAACGCGTGGAACTCCCGGATCAGCGCGGCCGGCATGGTGTCGACCTCGACCGTCTCCAGCGAAAGCATCTGCGGGTGCAGCGCGACGATGCCGAGCAGGAACCGGCGGTCCGGCGCGTGGTAGAAGTCCTGGTTGTAGGAGTCGATCTCGGCGCGCACGCGTTCTTCGGGGACGCCGAGGATCTCTTCGCCGATATAGATCGCGTGAAAGGAATGGCGCGCGTCGTTCAGGAAGTGGATGACCGAGTTTTCGCGGTCCACCACGACCTTGACGAAGGAATAGCCGCCGAGGGTGCCGCCCAGCTGGTGGAGGGCGGACAGGGAAAGACGTTCGCCGACGAGTGCGGCGACGTTCTCGGGGGCTGGACTGGGGGCGACCACGCTGGTCAGGGACACCGGTTCTCCTCGCTCGAAACAGCGAGGGGGAACGATAACAGGGGGTGAATCACCGACCGTGGCGCAAATGCCCCGATGACTGGCACAAACGGGCGAACGCATGACCGCCGCCACACCCGTTAGGAGCACCGTTCCACCGCGTGGGAACGGTGCTCCCGGAATCCGGACGCGAATTCCGCCGTTCGGGTCCGGAATCCCGCGGGGTGATCTCGGCTACAGCTTCGCGGCTTCGGCGGCCAGCTTCTCGATTTTCGCGAAATCGAGCGAGGACGTCAGCCACGAGCCGCCGATGCAGCCGACGTTCGGCAGCGCCAGGTACGAGGGTGCCGAAGCCACCGTGATCCCGCCGGTCGGGCAGAACTTCAACGACGGCAACGGGCCCGCGATCGACTTCAGGTACGCGACGCCGCCGGACGCTTCGGCCGGGAAGAACTTCAGCGCCGAAAGCCCGCGTTCGGCCAGCCGCATCGCCTCGGACACGGTGCTCGCGCCGGGGAGGAACGGCAGCCCGGTCTCGACGCACGCGTCGACGACTGCGTCGGTGCAGCCGGGCGTCACGAGGAACTTCGCGCCCGCGTCCGCCGCCTGCTTCGCGTGGTCCGCCGCGGTGACGGTGCCGGCGCCGATGACGATGTCCGGCACCTCGGTGGCGACGCGCTCGATCGCCGACAACGCAGCCGCAGTACGCAGGGTCAGCTCGATGACCCCGATCCCGCCGGCGAGCAGGGCCCGGGCGACCGGCACTGCGTCGGCGGCGTCGTCGATCACCACGACGGGCATCACGGGGGACAGCTCGAGCAGGTCCTGACCGGTGGTCACTGACCGACCTCCTGGGTTGCGAAAACGGGCGTTCCGAAGTGTTCCGGCGTCAAGCCGCCGAACACGGAAGCGCCCTGGTCGGCGGGGCCGACCGCACGGCGCAACGCGGCGAACAGCTCTCGGCCGGTGCCGGTCCAGGATGCTTCGGACGGCGGTCCGTCCACAAGCTCACGGCGGGCGAGTTCTTCGTCACCGACCAGCACGTCGAGGCTGCCCGTGGAGGCGTCGAGCCGGATGACGTCGCCGTCGGCGATCCGCGCGATCGGGCCGCCCGCCGCGGCTTCCGGTGTCACCTGGATGGCGGCCGGGATCTTGCCCGACGCGCCCGACATCCGGCCGTCGGTGAGCAACGCCACGGCGTGCCCGCGGTCCATCAGCACGCCCAGCGCCGGGGTGAGGCCGTGCAGCTCCGGCATGCCGTTGGCCTGCGGACCCTGCTGCCGGATCACCACGACGACGTCGCGGTCCAGCTCGCCGGCCTCGAACGCGGCCGTGAACGCCTCCTGGGTGGTGAACACCCGCGCCGGCGCCTGGACGACCCGGTGCTCGGGCGCCACCGCGGACACCTTGACCACCGCGCGCCCGAGGTTGCCCTCGACCATCCGCAGCCCGCCGTCGGCGGCGAACGGGCGCCACGCCGGGCGCAGCACCTCTTCGTCGAGGCTGCGGGTGGGCACGTCGCGCCAGACCAGCTCGCCGTCGGACAGGATCGGCTCGGCCCGGTAGTGGTGCAGCCCGAAGCCGGCCACCGTGTGCACGTCCTCGTGCAGCAGCCCGGCGTCGAGCAGCGTGCCGACGAGGAACTGGATGCCGCCGGCGGCGTGGAAGTGGTTGATGTCGGCGCTGCCGTTCGGGTACACCCGCGCCAGCAGCGGCACGACGGCCGAGAGGTCGGAGAAGTCGTCCCAGGTCAGCTGGATGCCCGCGGCCGCGGCGATCGCGACCAGGTGCATCGTGTGGTTGGTCGAGCCGCCGGTGGCGAGCAGCGCGACGACGCCGTTGACGAACGCCTTCTCGTCGAGGATCCGCGAGACCGGCGTGTACTCCTCGCCGCGCGAGATCGCGACGATCCGGCGGCCCGCCTCTTCGGTCAGCGCCTGACGCAGTGCCGAGCCGGGCTGGACGAAGCTGGCACCGGGCAGGTGCAGGCCCATCACCTCGACGACCATCTGGTTGGAGTTGGCCGTGCCGTAGAAGGTGCAGGTGCCGGCCGAGTGGTACGACGCCGCTTCGGCGTCGAGCAGGTCTTCGCGGGTCGCGAGGCCCTCGGCGTACAGCTGGCGGACGCGCGCCTTCTCCTTGTTCGGCAGGCCGGAGTTCATCGGCCCGGCCGGGATGAGCACGGCCGGCAGGTGCCCGAACGACAACGCGCCGATCAGCAGGCCGGGCACGATCTTGTCGCAGACGCCCAGCAGCAGGGCCGCGTCGAACATGTCGTGCGACAGCGCGATCGCCGTCGACATCGCGATGACCTCACGGCTGAACAAGGACAGTTCCATGCCCGCGCGACCCTGGGTGATGCCGTCGCACATGGCCGGGACGCCGCCGGCGAACTGGGCGACACCCCCGGCGGAGCGCACGGACTTCTTCAGCCAGGCCGGGTACTCCTGCATCGGCTGGTGCGCCGAGAGCATGTCGTTGTAGGACGAGACGATCGCGACGCCGGGAGCGCGCGCGGCCCGCAGCGCCTCCTTGTCGACGCCGTCCATGGCGGCGAAGCCGTGGGCGAGGTTGCTGCACGCGAGACCGCGGCGGACCGGGCCTTCGGCGTGCGCGGCGGCCATGCGGCCGAGGTACGCGGTGCGGGTCGGGGCACTGCGCGCGGCGATGCGGGCGGTGACTTCGGCGACGACCGGGTGCGGCGTGGTGGGAGTGGGGCTCATGTCCGGCTCCGGATCACTGGTGTGTGGTGGTCCGCGGGACGGCAGCGCTGACGCCTCTGGGTCGTGACACTGGCCACAGTACCTCGGGAAAACGCCGAATCAAAATCGATTCAGAAGATCCACCCGCGTGACCCCGATCACCCAGGGAACCGTTAGTGTGCTAGTTGTCACACTGCACGACGCGTGGCAAAGCCGTACGGCGAGCGATCGTCCGGCCGGCTCCCTGCCAGCCCCACCACCACCCGGGAGGAATGATGTCCACCTCCGAGATCGCCGAGCTGCGGCGAACCATCGGCCAGCTCCGGCAGTGCGTCGGCGCACTGCGCTCTCGTTACGGCGACGCTTCGGCGGTCCGCCGGCTCGCCAACGACGTGGAGCGCCTCGACATCGACACCGCGGACCTCGACGGCACGCCGCTCGCGGTGCCGGCGCAGGCGAAGTCCGCCGAGCGGGTGCAAGTGCCCGACACGCCGTACGACCCCGCGCTGTGGCACGGCGCGGACGACGAAGGCGTCGGCGGCTACAAGCGCGACCAGCGGTGAGCGCTCCGGCTGACAACGGCGTCGGCACCGGTGTCCGGGCCCCCAAGCGGGCCCGGATCGCCGAGCGCACCCTCCGGACGGACCGGTGGTGGCTCCAGCCGCTGCTGACCGTGCTCGGGCTGTCCGCGTTCATCATCTACGCGACGGTCCGGTCGTTCGTGCGCACCGCGTACTGGGTGTCCGACTACCACTACCTGACGCCGTTCTACTCACCCTGCCTGTCCACGTCCTGCGTCGAGGGCTCGAGCCACTTCGGACACTGGTTCGGCGACCTGCCGGGGTTCATCCCGCTCGGGTTCGTCGTGCTGCCGTTCCTCCTCGGGTTCCGCCTGACGTGCTACTACTACCGCAAGGCCTACTACCGGGCCGTGTGGTTCTCCCCGCCCGCCTGCGCGGTCGCCGAACCGCACGCGAAGTACACCGGCGAGACGCGGCTGCCGCTCATCATCCAGAACGTCCACCGCTACTTCTTCTACGTCGCGCTGGTCGTCTCGCTGGTCAACACCTACGACGCGATCACGGCGTTCCACGGGAAGACCGGCGGTTTCGGGTTCGGGCTGGGCAACCTCATCCTGCTCGCGAACGTGATCCTGCTCTGGGCGTACACGCTCTCCTGCCACTCGTGCCGGCACGTGACCGGGGGCAGGCTGAAGCACTTCTCCAAGCACCCCGTGCGGTACTGGATCTGGACGCAGGTCACGAAGCTCAACACCCGCCACATGGCGCTGGCCTGGACGACGCTCGGCACGCTGGTGCTGACCGACTTCTACGTCATGCTCGTGGCCAGCGGTGCCATCACGGACCTGAGATTCGTGAACTAGCGCATCCCCCGACAGCGCTCCCTAAAACTGACGTCCCCAGTTCCGAGGTGGAATTCTTTTATGACCGAGGTCGAACGCCACAGCTACGACGTGGTGGTGATCGGTGCCGGTGGCGCTGGTCTGCGCGCCGTGATCGAAGCCCGCGAGCGTGGTTTCCGCGTGGCCGTCGTGTGCAAATCCCTGTTCGGCAAGGCGCACACGGTGATGGCCGAGGGCGGGTGCGCTGCCTCGATGGGCAACGCGAACTCGAACGACAACTGGCAGGTCCACTTCCGCGACACCATGCGCGGCGGGAAGTTCCTGAACAACTGGCGGATGGCCGAGCTGCACGCCAAGGAGGCGCCCGACCGCGTCTGGGAGCTGGAGACCTACGGCGCGCTGTTCGACCGCACCGCCGACGGCCGGATCAGCCAGCGCAACTTCGGCGGGCACACGTACCCGCGGCTGGCGCACGTCGGTGACCGCACCGGGCTCGAGCTCATCCGCACGATGCAGCAGAAGATCGTATCGCTGCAGCAGGAGGACTTCGCCGAGACCGGGGACTACGAGGCCAAGATCAAGGTCTTCGCCGAGTGCACGGTCACCGAGCTGCTCACCACCGACGGGAAGATCGCCGGCGCGTTCGGCTACTGGCGCGAGAGCGGCCGGTTCATCCTGTTCGAGGCACCCGCGGTCGTGCTCGCCACCGGCGGCATCGGCAAGTCGTTCAAGGTGACGTCGAACTCGTGGGAGTACACCGGGGACGGCCACGCGCTGGCCATGCGGGCGGGCGCGAACCTGATCAACATGGAGTTCGTCCAGTTCCACCCGACCGGGATGGTCTGGCCGCCGAGCGTCAAGGGCATCCTCGTCACCGAGGGCGTTCGCGGTGACGGCGGCGTGCTCAAGAACTCCGACGGCAAGCGGTTCATGTTCGAGTACGTGCCCGAGGTCTTCAAGGGCCAGTACGCCGAAAGCGAAGAGGAAGCCGACCGCTGGTACGCCGACGCGGACAACAACCGGCGCACGCCGGACCTGCTGCCCCGCGACGAAGTGGCCCGCGCGATCAACTCCGAGGTCAAGGAGGGGCGCGGCTCGCCGCACGGCGGCGTCTTCCTCGACATCGCCAGCCGGCTGCCGACCGAGGAGATCAAGAAGCGACTGCCGTCGATGTACCACCAGTTCAAGGAGCTGGCGGACGTCGACATCACGGCGGAGCCGATGGAGGTCGGCCCGACCTGCCACTACGTCATGGGCGGCATCGAGGTCGACCCGGACACGGCCGCGGCGAGCGTGCCCGGCCTGTTCGCGGCCGGCGAGTGCTCGGGCGGCATGCACGGGTCCAACCGGCTCGGCGGCAACTCGCTGTCCGACCTGCTGGTGTTCGGCCGCCGCGCGGGACTCGGCGCGGCCGAGTACGTGCTCGGCCTGGCCGACCGGCCCGCGGTCGAGCAGTCCGATGTGGACGCCGCGGCCAAGATGGCGCTCGCGCCGTTCGACCCGCCCGAGGGCACCACGGCCGAGAACCCGTACACCCTGCACACCGAGCTGCAGCAGTCGATGAACGACCTGGTCGGCATCATCCGCAAGGCCGGTGAAATCGAGCAGGCCCTGACGAAGCTGGCCGAGCTGCGGCAGCGGATCCTGCGCGTCACGGTGGAGGGACACCGGCAGTTCAACCCGGGCTGGCACCTCGCGATCGACCTGCGCAACATGCTGATGGTCAGCGAGTGCGTCGCGAAGGCCGCGCTGACGCGGACCGAGAGCCGCGGCGGGCACACGCGGGACGACTTCCCGGGCATGGACGCCGAGTGGCGCCACAAGCTGCTGGTGTGCGCGGCCTCGGAGGGCGACAACCCGGTCGTCCCGGACGTCGGCGTCACGGTGAAGGAGCAGGTGCCGCTGCGGCAGGACCTGCTGGAGCTGTTCGAGTTCGGCGAGCTCGGGAAGTACTACACCGACGACGAGCTCGAGGCGCACCCCGGGAGCAAGGCATGAGTTACAAGGCGAGTTTCCGGGTCTGGCGCGGCGACGACACGGGCGGCGAGCTGCAGGACTTCACGGTGGAGGTGAACGAGGGCGAGGTCGTCCTCGACATCATCCACCGGCTGCAGGCCACCCAGGCGTCGGACCTCGCGGTGCGGTGGAACTGCAAGGCGGGCAAGTGCGGCTCGTGCTCGGCGGAGATCAACGGCAAGCCGCGCCTGCTGTGCATGACGCGGATGTCGACGTTCACCGAGGAAGAGGTGATCACGGTGACGCCGATGCGGACGTTCCCGGTGATCCGCGACCTCGTCACCGACGTGTCGTTCAACTACACGAAGGCGCGGGAGATCCCGTCGTTCACCCCGCCCGCGGACCTCAAGCCCGGTGACTACCGGATGCAGCAGGTGGACGTCGAGCGGTCGCAGGAGTTCCGCAAGTGCATCGAGTGCTTCCTGTGCCAGAACACCTGCCACGTGGTGCGCGACCACGAGGAGAACAAGGAGTCCTTCGCCGGGCCGCGGTACCTGATGCGCATCGCCGAGCTGGAGATGCACCCGCTCGACGTCGCGGACCGGCGTGACGCGGCGCAGGACGAGCACGGCCTCGGCTACTGCAACATCACCAAGTGCTGCAGTGAGGTCTGCCCGGAAGGCATCCACATCACCGACAACGCGCTGATCCCGATGAAGGAGCGCGTCGCCGACCGCAAGTACGACCCGATCGTGTGGCTGGGCAACAAGCTCTTCCGCCGGGACAAGTGACACTGTCCCGTTCGACGCTCGCGAACCGCGTGTCGGCCGCCCTCGAGGCGGCGGTCGCCGGTTCGCGAGCGTCGTTACGGGGTTCGCTCGCGCGCGGAACCGCGGACGCTTTCAGCGACATCGACGTCGATTGGCGGGTTCCTTCGGCCGCGTTCCCGGACTGTCTCGACGTCGCGCCGGTGCTGTCGGCGGTCTGGCCGGTGGCGGCGGTGCGGTTCTCGCCGGACTTCCTGCATTCGCCGGTGCAGCGGCTGGTCTTCGTCCGCTTCGAGGGCGTGCCGCTGTTCTGGCGGCTCGACCTCGACGTCCGCACGGAGGCGGCCGACGATCGGCCCGTTCCGGCGGCCGAGGGCGAGTGGTCGCGTCCGGCCAGTGCGCTGGCCAACGCGCTCGGCGCGGTGAAGGCTGTGGCACGCGGGCGGTTCGATGACGCGCGGGGCCTGCTGGACCGGGGCTTCGAGCGGATCGGCTCTTCCGACCGGGCGACCGGCGAGTGGGCGGCGGACATCGCGCGGCTGGCCTCGGCCTGCTCGCGTGGCGAGCCGGAGCTGGCCGGGCTCGCGGCGGAGATCGTCGCCCTGGCGTGACAAGGTGGGGGCATGGAGATCGAGCTGCTGCCGCCGTCCGCCGGTCCTGCCGTGATCGCGCGGATCACCGCTCTCGTCAACCAGGTCTACGCCGAGTCCGAGAAGGGGCTCTGGCTCGGCAGCACCGACCGGACGTCCGCCGACGAGGTGGCCGGATTCGTGCGGGCCGGGGAGATCGCCGTCGCCCGGGTCGATGGTGACTTCGCCGGCTCGGTGCGCATCCAGCGGCTCGACGACACCACCGGCGAGTTCGGCATGCTCGCGGCCGACCCGGCGCGGCGCGGGCTCGGCATCGGGCGGGAGCTCGTGACGTTCGCCGAGCGGGCGAGCCGGGACGCGGGCTGCCGCGAGATGCAGCTGGAGCTGCTCGTTCCGCGCGAGTGGACGCATCCGGCGAAGCAGTTCCTCGCCGAGTGGTACGACCGGCTCGGCTACCGCGTGACACACCGCGCCGACCTCGCCGAGGACTACCCGCACCTCGCGCCGTCACTGGCCACGCCGTGCGATTTCCTCATCTACCGCAAGGAACTCGCGTGACGTTGCTCGCCGGCGCGCACGTGTTCGATCCCGAGACCGGCGAGACGACCCGCGCGGACGTCCGGCTCGACGGCTCCCGGATCGCCGAGGTCGGGCCGGACCTCGACGGCGACCAGCGCGTCGACTGTTCCGGCGGGCTGCTGATCCCCGGCCTCATCGACTGTCACGTGCACGTCGCGTTCCGGCGGCCCGAGTCCCTGCCGCGCAGCGCGCGCATCCTCGAGGCCGTGCCGGTGCTGCGCCGCTTGCTGGCGCGCGGGATCACCACCGTGCGGGACGCCTGGGGTGCCGACGCCGGGTTCAAGCACGCGCTGCGCGAAGGCTGGATCACCGGGCCGGAACTGCTGGTCAGCCTGCGTCAGCTGGGGCCGACCGGCGGGCTCGGCGACCCGTGGGACCCGGCTGCGGGCGCCGTCGACAACTACGGCGACCCGTCGCTGCCGGACCCGCTGTTCGACGGGCCGGACGCCGCCCGTGCGGCCGTCCGCCGGATGGTGCGCGCGGACGCCGACTGGATCAAGGTCGGCGCGAGCGGGTCGATGCGGGCGGTCCGCGCGGGCGTGGACGTCCGCCCGACCGACGACGAGCTCGCCGCTGTCGTCGGCGAGGCCCGCCGCTGCGGCCGCGACGTGCTGGCCCACGCGCACTCCTCGGCGGCGGTGGTGTCGGCGGCCCGCGCCGGGGCGCGCAGCATCGAGCACGGCACGTTCCTCGACGACGACGCCGTCACGGCCCTGGCGGACGCCTGGTACGTGCCGACGCTGTCGCCGATGAGCGACACCGAGTTCGCCGGCACGCACCGGCGTTCGCTGCGCCTCGCCGTGGAGGCGGGCGTCCGGATCGCCGCGGGGTCCGACCTCGCCCCGCGTCCCCATGTCGACTTGACGACCGAGCTGCGGCTGCTCGCCGCGGTCCTCGGCGACGCGGCGGCCCTGAAGGCCGCCACGTCCGAGGCCGCTCGCCTGCTCCGGCTCGACGACGACCGCGGCCGCGTCGAGCCGGGCCTGCGCGCGGACCTCGTGCTGCTCGACGGCACGGACCTGGACGTGACCGACCTGCCCGGCCGCGTCCGCGCCGTCTGGCACGACGGGGAACGGGTCAGTGCACTCACGTCGCCATGAGATCGAACTCCTCGGCCAGCCGGACCAGGAACTCCCGGGACTCCCGTTCGGACAGGGCAGCTTGCTCCAGACGTGTGCGTAGGACGTAGAAGGCTTCGACCGCCACGCGTTCGTCGATGAACAAGCCGGCGGCGAAGGTCTCTTCGTAGGCCACCGGGGGATGTTCGGCGAACTCGAGGATCGTGAACCGGCTGCCGACCAGGTGGTACGGCGGCGCGGAAGCGGGGACGACGCGGATGGTGCAGTGCGGGAGGTTGGTCGCCAGCACCAGGTACTGCAGCTGTTCGTGCATCAGCGCGGGGTCGCGTAGGATCGATCGCAGCGTGTGCTCGTAGACGAAGTAGAGGCACTGCGGTGGGTTCCGCCGCTGCAGCAGCTGCTGCCGGTCGATCCTCGCCTGGACGAGCAGCTGCAGCCGGTCCGTGGTGTACCGCCCGGACATCTCGTGGACGGTGCGGACGTAGTCCTCGGTCTGGAGCATGCCGGGCAGGGCCATCGGGCTGTTCGAGATCACCGCGGTCGCCAGGTTCTCCTGGACGATGAGGGACTTCATCGGGTCGACGAGCTCGTCGAAGTACGGCCGCACCCAGTACAGCTCGCTGGGTGGCCGGGTCAGGTGCAGCAGCCGGTCGCGTTCCGAAGCCTCGGTTCCGCAGTGCGCGAGGTAGATCGCCGCGTCGATCGGCGAGATCCGGCGACCGTTCTCCCAGCCCGACACCTTCGACGCCGACCAGTGCGCGCGCCGGGCGACTTCGCGCAACGACATCTGTCTCGCCTCGCGCTGGGTCTTCAACTCGGCACCCATCTCCCGGGTGCGCACCGTGCTCTTTTCGGTCATGCCCGCACGGTAAAGGCAAGCACCGACAAAATGTCTCGTGCCGCGCAGGGGTTCACCGGAACGGATGTTGCTGTTCTGCCTGTGCGACAACGGGTTCCGCGCGCGAAGCGCTGCGAAGCACCTTCGCATATTGAAGCGCGCTTCGCGCCTTTAGTAAGCGACACTGGCGTTCATGACGTTCATGACGTTCATTCCGGGAATCGAACTGAGCCGCCGGTTCTACGCCGAAGCGGTCGCGCCGGTGGTCGGCGGGCCCCACACCGCCGCGCTGGTCGGGCCCGGTTCCGAAGTCCTCGGCTTCGACACCGCACGCTCCACCGACCACGACTGGACCGCCCGCGTCTTCCTGTTCCTCCCGGAGCCGCGCGAACCCCGGGTGCCGGCCACCTTCCTCGGGCACCCGGTGAAGCTGGTCGTCGCGACGCTCGACGGCTGGGCGCGCGACTTCCTCGGCTTCGACCCGCGGCATCCGCGGTCGCGTGACTGGCTCGCGACCCCGTCCCAGGTCTTCGCGGAGTTCACCGGGGGCGCCGTCTTCCACGACGACCTCGGGCTCGAACCGCTCAGGCAGCGCGTCGCCTGGTACCCCGACGACGTCTGGCGGTACGTCCTCGCCTGCCAGTGGCAGCGGATCGGCCAGGAGGAGGCGTTCGTCGGGCGGTGCGGGGAGGTCGGCGACGAGCTGGGGTCGGCCGTCGTCGCGGCGCGGCTCGTACGGGACCTCATGCGGCTGTGCCTGCTCATGGCGCGCCGGTACCCGCCGTACAGCAAGTGGCTCGGCAGCGCGTTCGCGCGGCTGCCCGCGGCCGCGACGCTGTCGCCGCACCTCACCGGCGCCCTGGCGGCGACGACCTGGCCGGAGCGCGAACGGCACCTCGTCGCGGCCTACGAGTACGTCGCGGGGCTGCACAACGCGCTCGGCCTCACCGACCGGGTGGACCCGCGGACCCGGCCGTTCTTCGACCGGCCGTTCCAGGTGATCGACGCCGGACGGTTCGTCACGTCCCTGCTGGCCGGGTCGTCGTTCGCAGTACCGATCGGGGCGATCGACCAGTTCGTCGACAGCACCGACGCGCTCGGGCACCGCGCGCTGACCCGCGCGGTGGTTGACTGCGCGCATGGCTGAACCGAAACCGCGGGACCTGGCCGCCCTGTTGCTGACGCTGACCGTCGTGACCGGGGTCGTCGACGCCGTCAGCTTCCTCGGGCTGGGCCGGGTGTTCGTGGCCAACATGACCGGGAACGTCGTCTTCCTCGGGTTCGCGGCGGCGGGGGAGTCGACGCTGTCGGTGCTCGCGTCGCTGACCGCGGTGCTGGCGTTCCTGGCGGGCGCGCTCGCCGGCGGCCGGCTGGCCCGCCGCGAGGACGACTACGACGCCCTCCGCCAGGCGACCGCGGTGCAGGCGGCGCTGGTCGCGGTGGCGGTCGTGCTGTCCGCGACGCTGGGCAGCGGCACGCGGGCGGGCAGCGAACTGCTGATCGTCGTGCTGGGCGTGGCGATGGGCCTGCAGAACGCGGCGGTCCGCCGGATCGGCGCGCCCGACCTGACGACGACGGTCCTGACGATGACGCTGACGGGCTTCGCGGCGGACTCGAAGGCGGCCGGCGGGCCGGGGTCGCACCCGCTGCGGAAGGTGGTCGCCGTGGGCGCGATGCTGGTGGGCGCCTTCGCCGGTGGCGTGCTCCAGCTGCACGTCGCGATGTGGACGGCGCTCACGCTGGCCCTGGTGCTCATCCTCGGGGTGCTGGTGGCGCTGCAGGTAGGCCGAGGCCGTAACAAGCCGGTCGCCGGAAGCGACTCCGCCTGACGTCAGGTGATCTCGGGGAGGCGTCGATGTTCGGTGGGCGGAAACGGCAGGAAGAGCTCGAAGCCGCGCAACGGGAAAACCTGTTCCTGCGCGGGGAGCTCCAGCGGCTGGGCGCCCTCGGATCGGTCGGCGTGCAGCAGGAGATCACCGCGCTGACGCAGCGGCTTCACGCGGATCAGGCTCGCTATCAGCAGGAGACCTCGGCCATGAACGCGGAGCTCGGCCGGTTGCAGACGCAGCTGGCCATTTCGCGGGCGGAGGTGGTGGAGACCGATGACGCCAGGCTGATGCAGGAAGTGGGGGTCTACCAGTACCGGCACGTGCTGGCGGACGCCGAGGCCTACAAGGCCGAGCTCGAACGGCTCAAGGCCACCATGAAGGACATGACCCGGGCGAAGTCGGCCGTCGAAGCGTCCAGCAGCTTCCACTACAACAACTCCCTCGCCCAAGGGCGCAAGTTCGTCGGCGACTTGTCGAAGCTCATGCTCCGGGCCTACAACGCGGAGGCCGAGAACTGCGTCCGCGTGCTCAAGGCGGGCAACCTCGCATCGGCGGTCAAACGGCTGGAGACCGCGGTCCGGACGATCGAGAAGCTGGGGGCCATGGCGTCGATCCGGATCAGCCCGGCCTACCACGCGATGCGCATCCGCGAACTCGAACTCACCGCGGACTACCTGGCGAAGAAGCAGCAGGAGAAGGAAGACGAGCGGGAACGGCGCGCCGTCCTCCGCGAGGAGCAGAAGGCGTTGCAGGAGTACCGGCGGGAGCAGGAACGCCTGCTGAAGGAACAAGGCCACTACCATAACGCCATCGCGGCCCTGCGGGCCAAGGGCGATCTGGAAGGCGCGGCCGACCTCGAGCGGAAGCTGGCCGAGATCGAGGCGGCGCTGAACGGAATCGAGGAGCGGCAGGCCAACATCCGCGCGGGGTACGTCTACGTGATCAGCAACATCGGCTCCTTCGGGCCGGAGGTCGTCAAGATCGGGATGACCCGGCGGCTCGAACCGATGGACCGGGTGCGCGAGCTCGGCGACGCGTCCGTGCCCTTCCGGTTCGACGTGCACGCTCTGTTCTTCTCCCAGGACGCGGTGGGGATCGAACACCAGCTCCACACCAAGCTGGAGGCGCGGCGGCTCAACCGGGTCAACCGCCGGCGCGAGTACTTCCGGTGCACGCCGGCGGAGGTCAAGGCGCTCCTGCACGACCTCGCCGGGAATCTCCTCGACTACCGGGACGAACCCGAGGCGTTCGAATACCGCCAAAGCCAGCGGGTGACGACCCCGGCCGCGTAGGTACCGGTCAGCCGAGGGCGCGGCCGCCGTCGACCAGGAGCCGCTGGCCCGTCACGAAGCCCGCCTCTTCCGACGCGAAGAAGCTGACCGCCGCCGCGATGTCCTCCGGGGTGCCCAGCCGGCCCGCCGGGACCGACGCCCGGTACTCCTCCCGCTCCGCCGTGGGGACCTCCGCGTGCCGCTCCACCGGGACGAATCCCGGCGCCACCGTGTTCACCGTGATGCCGTCCGGGGCCAGCTCGCGCGCCCACGCGCGGGCCAGGCCGATCTGGGCGCTCTTCGCCGTCGCGTACGCCGAGCGGCCGGGTGGCGGGCGGTCCGCGACCTCCGAGTCGACGTGCACGATGCGGCCGAACCCGCGGGCGCGCATCCCGGGCAGCACCGCGTGCCCGAGCAGCACCGGTGAGCGCACGAAGAAGTCCAGCTGCGCCAGGTGGTCGGACCAGTCCACTTGGGACACCGGGCCCTCCGGCTGCGGGCCGGTCGCGTTGAGGACCAGCACGGTGATCGGGCCCAGCAACGCCGTGACCGCGTCGACCAGCTCGCCGACCTGGCGCCGGTCGGTCACGTCCGCGGCGAACGCCGCCGCCCGGCCGCCTTCGGCGAGGATGCCCTCGGCGGACGTCTTGAGGTCGGCGTCGTCGTGGTGGCCGTTGACGGCGACGGCGAACCCGTCGCGCGCCAGTCTGCGCGCGATCACCCGGCCGAGGCCGCGGGAGCTGCCGGTCACCAGTGCGACACCCATGGGCCCGACGCTAGGGGAGACCCCCGGGTTCGACAACCCCGGCGAGCCCTCGATCGGGGCAAAAGAAAAGCGGGTGAGTGCGCCGCTGCGCACTCACCCGCTTCCGGTGATCGGAGATCAGGCCGAGCTGTTGCCGGTGTTGAAGTCGGTCGCCGCCGTCACCGCGGCCGGGGGACCTTCCAGCGGCTTCGCACCGCGCGGTGCCTTCTTCCGTCGCGACAGCTTGCGCTCCAGGTACGAGGCGAACCACGACAGGAGCAGGTTGAGCGCGATGAAGATGATCGCGATGACGATCAGCGTCGGGATCGTGTTGTTGAAGTTGCCGGTGATCGGCCCGGACCCGCGGATCAGCTCGTCGTAGCCGATGGTCAGCTGACCGGCGAGCGCGGTGTCCTTCAGGATGACCACCAGCTGGCTGACCAGGGCCGGCAGCATCAGCGTGACGGCCTGGGGAAGCAGGACGCTGACCATCGTCTGGGTCTTGCGCAGGCCCAGGGCCGACGACGCTTCGGTCTGCCCCTTCGGCAGCGACAGGATGCCCGCCCGGAACACCTCCGCCATCACCGACCCGTTGTAGAGCACCAGGCCGGTGACGGCCGCGAACAGCGGGCGGGTGTCCGGCGAGATATCGGTGTAGTAGGCGTACAGCGACGCCCCGAACACCATCAGCAGCAGCACCGGGATGGCCCGGAAGAACTCGACCACGGCGCCGACCGGGATCCGCACCCACTTGTGCTCGGACAGCCGGCCGATGCCCAGCAGGGCGCCGATCGGCAGGGCGATCACGATGGACAGCGCCGCCGCCTTGAGCGTGTTCAGCAGGCCCGGCAGCAGGAACTGCGTCCAGGTAGACCCTTCGACGAAGGGCTTCCAGAGCGCACCCGCCCACTGGCCCTTCTCGTCGAAACCGTGGTAGATGAAGTACGCCACCAGCAGCAGGACCAGCACGAACAGCACGCTGTAGAGCCAGTTGCGGACCTTGGCCTTCGGCCCGGGCGCGTCGTAGAGGACGGACTGCGTGCTCATCGCTTGACCTCGGCTTTCTTGGCGACCCAGCCGAGCAGCAGGCCGAGTGGCAGGACCAGCGCGACGAACACCAGGGCGAACAGGATGAAGACGTAGAACAGCGAGTCGGACTCGTTCTCGACCATCGACGACATCAGCAGCGACGCCTCGGCGACGCCGATCACCGAAGCCACCGTGGTGTTCTTCAGCAACGCGATCAGGACGTTCGCGAGCGGCGCGATCACCGCGCGGAACGCCTGCGGCAGCACGATCAGGCCGAGCACCTGCAGGAAGTTGAGCCCCAGCGCCCGTGCCGCCTCCGCCTGGCCGACCGGGACGGTGTTGATGCCGGACCGCAGCGACTCGCACACGAAGGTCGCCGTGTAGACGATGAAGCCCAGCACGGCCAGCCGGAACGCGTTGTCGGCCAGCGAGGTGGGCGAGTCGGACGCGGCCAGGTTGATGCCGAGCGTGGACGACAGGCCCAGCGACGTGAAGATGATGATCACGGTCAGCGGGGTGTTCCGGAAGACGTTCACGTACACGGTGGCGAAGCCGCGCATGATCGGAACCGGGCTGACGCGCATCCCCACGAGGATCGTGCCCCAGATCAGCGCGCCGATCGCCGAGAAGAACGTCAGCTGGATCGTCGTCCAGAACGCGCCGACGAGGTCGTAGTCAGGATTGCTGAGGAAATCGAACACGGTTGTCCAACCTGGCCTCGGTACGGGAACGGTGCGCCGCTTTCACGGCGCACCGTTCGACTTCAGAACCGGATATCAGGGAGCGATCGCCGGCGCGGCCGGGATCTTGTAGCCCGACGGGCCGACGTTGGTCTGCAGGGACTTCTCCCAGGAGCCGTCCTGCTCCATCGCCTGGATGGCCTTGTTGATCGCGGCCTTGCCGTCGGCGTCGTCCTTCTTCACGCCGACGCCGTAGTTCTCGTCGGTGAAGCCCTTGCCGACCAGCTTCAGCTTGCCGGGCTGCTGCGCGGCGTAGCCCGCGAGGATCACGTCGTCGGTGGTCATCGCGTCGACGGAGCCGTTCAGGAGCGAGGTCACGCAGTCGGTGTACTTGCCCACCTCCTGCAGCTGCACCTCCTTGGCGTACTTCGTCTTGACGTTCTGCGCCGGGGTCGAGCCCTTGACCGAGCAGAGCTTCTTGTTGCCGGTCAGCGACTCGGGGCCGGTGATGTCGGTGTTGTCCTGGCGCACGAGCAGGTCCTGGTGCGCGATGAAGTACGGGCCACCGAAGGAGACGTCGTTCTTGCGCTTGTCCGTGATCGAGTAGGTGGCGACGATGAAGTCGACCTCACCCTTCTTGATCAGGTCCTCGCGCTGCGCCGACTGCGCTTCCTTCCAGGTGATCCCCGACTCTTCGACGCCCAGCTGCTTCGCGATGTACTTCGCGACGTCGACGTCGAAGCCGGCGTAGGTGCCGTCCGGCTTCTTCAGACCGAGGCCCGGCTGGTCGAACTTGATGCCGATGGTCAGCTTCTTGTTGTCCTTGGCCCGCTGGACCAGGTTCTTGTCGCCGCTCGCGCCGCTGCCGGAGCCGCCGCCGCAGGCCGTCAGGGCCAGCCCGGCGGCCATCACGACCGCGCCGACCTGCAGAACTCGGTTCAACCGCATCGTCTCTCAGGTTCCTTCCGAATCATGTCCGGCCTCGGGGCCGGGGAAAAGTGCTCAGTGGGTGAGGATCTTGCCGAGGAAGTCCTTCGCGCGCTCGCTCTTCGGCGCGGTGAAGAATTCCTCCGGCGTCGTGTCCTCGACGATCTCGCCGTCGGCCATGAAGATCACCCGATCGGCTGCCCGGCGGGCGAAGCCCATCTCGTGGGTGACGACCAGCATCGTCATGCCGTCCTTGGCCAGGCCCGTCATGACGTCGAGGACCTCCTGGACCATCTCCGGGTCCAGCGCCGAGGTCGGCTCGTCGAACAGCATGACCTTGGGCCGCATCGCCAGCGCCCGCGCGATCGCGACGCGCTGCTGCTGGCCGCCCGAAAGCTGCGCCGGGTACTTGTCGGCCTGGTTGGCGATGCCGACGCGCTCCAGCAGTTCCATCGCCGTCTTGCGCGCCTCGTCCTTCGAGGCCTTGCGGACCTTCGTCGGCGCCAGCATCACGTTCTCGACGATGGTCTTGTGCGCGAACAGGTTGAACGACTGGAACACCATGCCGACGTCGGCGCGCAGGGCCGCCAGGGCCTTGCCCTCCGCGGGCAGCGGGACGCCGTCGACGGCGATCTCGCCCGAGTTGATCGGCTCGAGCCGGTTGATCGCCCGGCACAGGGTCGACTTGCCCGACCCCGACGGACCCAGCACCACCACGACCTGGCCGCGAGGTACCTCGAGCGTGATCTCCCTGAGCACGTGCAGGTCGCCGAAGTACTTGTTCACGGCGGACGCCTTGATCATCGGCGCCGCCACCTCCGCGGTCATCTGGCCTCCAGGGTCGTTCGAATGCGGCGTGGGTCACCCGCGATGGCGAGAACCTACCGTTGCTTTACCGGCTCGCAAGGCGGCTTGAGCAATACTTAGGGTTTCAACTGCGTATCGATGTCCATTTTGGGGTGATCAGGGGTACCGTAGCCCCCTGATTACCAGGAGTGACTGCTCGGGTGGCTCGTGCGGCCGGTGCCGCGAGGTCCTAGAGTTCGGCGCTACCGGCCGGTGGAGCAGGTCACCATGGGAGGCGGACGGGTGCGGGTGCTGCTGGTGGAGGACGACGACCGGGTCGCGGGTGCGCTCATCCCGGCGCTGGCCCGCCGCGGCCTGGCGATCGCCCGGCTGGCCACCGGCGCCGGCGTCCTCGAGCGCGTCCACGAAGTCGACGTCATCCTCCTCGACCTCGGCCTGCCGGACATCGACGGCGTGACCCTGTGCACCCAGATCCGCGCGGTCAGCGACGTCGCGATCATCGTGGTGTCGGCCCGCGGCGAGGTCGACGACCGGATCCGGGGCCTGCGCGCGGGCGCCGACGACTACCTGGTCAAGCCCTACGACGTCGAGGAGCTGCTGGCCCGCGTCGAGGCGGTGCGACGGCGGCGCCCGGAGCACGCGGTCACCGAGCCGGTCGTCATCAAGGCGGGTGACGTCAGCGTCGACCTGTCCCGGCACGAGGTGCTGGTCGACGGGCACGCGATCGCGTTGTCCCGCAAGGAGTTCCAGGTGCTCGCCCTCGTGGCGGGCGCGCGCGGCGCGGTGTGCTCGCGCGAGCACGTGCTCACCGAGGTGTGGGGGCACCGGGGGCCCGCGGAGAGCCGGTCGCTGGACGTCCACGTCGCGACGCTGCGGACGAAGCTGGGCCGCCCGGCGCTGATCGAGACGGTGCGCGGGGTCGGCTACCGGCTCGGCGGCCAGGCCGCCCGGAGCTGAGGAGGGTGCGCGTCCGGCTGCAGGGCATCGTGCTGACGCTGGTCGCCCTGCTGGTGTTCGGCCTCGGCATCCCGCTGGCCATCTCGATCGCCGCCGGCGCGCAGCAGGACCTGTTCCTCGACCGGCTCACCGACACCGCCCGCTTCGCGTCGCTGGCCCAGCGCCCGCTGCTGGACAACAAGCCGTACCTGATCGACCCCGACGTGCGCCGCTACACCGAGGTGTACGGCGTCAAGGTGGTCGTCGTCGACCAGGACGGCAAGCCGGTCGTCACCTCGCTCGGCCCGGCCGCCGCGCGGATCGACCTCACGGACGAGCGGATCAGCGACCCCGTGCACGAGGCGCTGGCCGGCCGCCGGTCGCAGCCCGCCGGCGTGCTGATGCCGTGGGACTCGACGCCGCTGGTGCTCGCCGAGCCGGTGCTCGCCGACGGGGAGGTGCGCGGGGCGGTGCTCACCGTGTCCGCCACCGATTCCGAGCGCGCCGCCGTGCTGTGGTGGTGGCTGCTGCTCGCCGCGGGCGGGATCCTCGCCTTCGTGGTCGCGCTGGCCGTGGCGATCCCGGTGGTCCGGTGGATCCTCAAACCGGTGAAGCGGCTCGACGACGCGACCGGCGCGCTGGTGGCCTCGGTGGTCAGCGGGCGGGAGGCCGAGCCGGTGGGGGAGGGCGGCGGCCCGCCGGAGCTGCGGCAGCTCGGGCGCTCCTTCGACCGGATGGCCGAGAGCGTGTCGGGCGCACTGGCCGCGCAGCGCGCGTTCGTCGCGGACGCCTCGCACCAGCTGCGCAACCCGCTGACCGCGCTGAAGATCCGGCTCGGGAACCTCGACGGCCACGTCGTCGACGACCAGTCCGCCGCCGACCTCGAAGCCGCGCGCGTCGACGCCGGGCGGCTGCACCAGATCCTGGACGGCCTGCTCTCGATGGCTCGCGCCGAGGCGTCCGGCGGGGAACTGGACCCGGTGGTGCTGGACGAGGTCGTCGCCGAGCGGGTCGCCGACTGGTCGGTCGTCGGCGAAGCCCGCGACGTGCGGCTGGTCGTCGACACCGCGGGCGACGGCGCGCGCGTCCGCCTGCCGCCGCGCGGCGCCGGGACGATCCTGGACGCGCTGCTCGACAACGCGCTGAAGTTCACCGCGTCGGGCACCGAGATCCGGGTCGCCGTCGAGCGCGACGGCGACCGGGTCCGCCTGTCGGTGCGCGACCACGGACCGGGGCTGCCGCCCGAAGAGCTCGACCGCGCGCTGGACCGGTTCTGGCGCAGTCCGGCGCACCAGAACGTGCCGGGGTCGGGGCTGGGCCTGGCGATCGTCAGCGAGCTGACCGCGCACTCGGACGGCGAGCTGACGCTGGACCTGCCCGAGGGCGGCGGCCTGCGGATCGCGATGACGTTCCCGGCCGCTTAGGTCTTCTTCGCCCGGTAATAACGCAATGCCCCTGGGTGCAAGGGGATCGGCTGGGTCTCGATGCCCGGGTGGACGTCGATCGACAACGCCGCCGGGTTGGCCCCGGCCAGCTGCTGGCGGGCGTCGAACAGGCCGCGGACCAGCGCCTCGGCGACGTCGTCGCTCATCGACTTCGGGACGACGAGGAAGTTCGGCACCAGCAGCGTGGTCACCGGGCCCGGCTGGTTGTAGGTGCTGGCCGGGATGGACGCGGTGCCGTAGACCTGGTTGAGCTCCTGCATCTTCGGCATCACGTCGGCGATGTCGAGCAGGCGCAGGGACTGCTTGTCGTTGTAGCCGGCCAGCACGGGCGTCGGCAGGCCGCCGGACCAGAAGAACGCGTCGATGTCGCCGCTGAGCAGCGCCTTGACGGAGTCGTCGAGCCCGCGCGCGCTGGTGGTGACCGACCCGGCGAGCCCGGTCGCCTCCAGCAGCCGGCTGGCGATGTACTCCACGCCCGAGGACGGCGAGCCGGTCGCGATCTTCCGGCCCCGCAGCTGCTCGACGGTCCGGATGTCGGAGTCGGTGCGCACGACGATGTGCAGGTAGTCGTCGTGGATCCGGGCGAGCGTGGCCAGCCGCGGGTCGTGCTTGTACCGGTCGGCGGCGACGTCGGCGGCGACGAACGCGACGTCGGCGTTGCCCGCGAGCACCCGGTCGAGGTTGTCGGGCGAGCCCTGGGTCTGCAGCACGGCGGGCCGGTCGATGTCCAGGTCCGCGGCCCACACGGTGGCGAGGGTCTGGGCGAGCTTGTCGTAGACCCCGCCGGGGTTGCCCGCGGCGATCCGCAGCTTCAGCTCGCCGAAACCGGTGCTGCAGGAGGCCAGCACCAGGAGCAGGGCGGCCGTCATCGCGAGCGCTCGCCCCCGCCGCGTCCTGGCCACGGCCCGATCGTGCCAGATCCGGTGGCCCGGTGGTTGGCGGCGGGCGATCCGGGCATTCCCCGGGGGACGGAGGGAGACCGGCATGGACGTCGTCGTCGTGGGTGGCGGGCTGGCGGGGCTGAGCGCGGCGCGGCGGCTGCGCCGGGCCGGGGCGGAGGTCACCGTGCTGGAAGCGGGCGACGACGTCGGCGGCCGGGTGCGCACCGACGTCGTCGACGGGTTCCGCTTCGACCGCGGGTTCCAGGTGCTGCTGCCCGCGTATCCGGCGCTGCGGCGGCTGACCGATGTCGGCGCCTTGCGGCCGCGCCCGTTCACGCGCGGCACGATCGCGATGACCGGCTCCGGGCGCCGCTGGCTCGCCGGCCCGTGGCACGGCCTGCCCGCGGTGCGCGGGGCGGCGGGGTTCGTCGCGGGCCGGCCCGCGGACGGCGCGCGGATGGCGGTGCTCGCGGCCCGGGACGTGCTGAAGGCCGACCGCGCCGACACCGGGCGCAGCACTGCCGAGGAGCTGCGACGCTGGGGGCTGACGCGGTCCACGGTCGAAGAGGTGCTGCGGCCGTTCCTCGCCGGGGTGTTCCTCGACCGGGAGCTGGCGACGTCGGGCCGGATGTTCCACCTGATCTGGCGCAGTTTCCTGCGCGGCGGGGGCGCGTTGCCGGCCGAGGGCATGCAGGCCCTGCCGCGTCAGCTGGCCGCCGGGCTGCCGGTCCGCACGGGCGTCGAGGTCGCGGAGATCACCGCGGACGGCGTGCGCACGCGCGACGGCGAAGACGTGCCCGCGCGAGCCGTGGTGGTGGCGACCGACGGGGACACGGCCGCGCGCCTGCTGCCCGGCGTCGAGGCACCGGGCTGGCACGCGGTGACGACCTTCTACTACCGCGCTCCGGTGAGCCCGCTGCGGTCGCCGACCTTGCTGGTCGACGGCCTCGACGAGTTGCTGCTCAACACGGCGGTGCTCAGCGAGGTGGCGGAGGGGTACGCCCCGGCGGGGGCCGCGTTGATCGCCGCTTCGGTGCCCGACCGCGCCGATCCCGGTCTGGAGCCGCGGGTGCGGCAGCGGCTGGCGCGGATCTACGACACCGACACGCGGGGCTGGGAGCTGCTGCGGACGTACGCGATCCCGAAGGCGTTGCCGGTGTTCGGCCCGGGAGTTCCGCTGCGGCGTCCGGTGCGGGTCGGTCCGGGGCGGTACGTCTGCGGTGACCACCGGGACACGCCTTCGGTGCAGGGCGCGCTGGTGTCCGGGCAACGGGCGGCCGCGGCGGTGCTGGCCGACCTCGTGGCTTGAGTCCACAATGGAATCGTCGGCGACGACGTGGCCGGTGGTGGTGTGACGGACGAGCGTCGGTCGGACGGGCACCGCTGCACATGGCTGACTCCCGGTGAGCCGGCCCCTGGGCGGGTGGCGGCGCCACGCAGAGGGTTGATGGAACCGGTTCCGAGGATCGCCCCGCGGCCCCGGCCTGTCAAGGGTTGACAGGCCGGGGGCGGTGGTATGAACCTTTTCATCGACCGTTCCCCGCCGGCCCTCGAGGGCATCCGCCCGGCGTTCAGGGACGAGCCGGACGACGCCGTCCCCTGACCGGCGGCGGGTCCGCCCCTTTCCCGGCCAGGGAGGAACCATGCCCTCGAACGCACCGCCGCGGCGCCGTCGCCGCGGACCCGGTACCCGCTTGGCGACGCTCGCCGCGGCGCTGGCGGTCGCCGTACTCGGCTTCGCCGCACCCTCGGCGACTGCGGCGGACAGCCTTATCTCGCAAGGAAAGCCCGCTACGGCGTCCTCGGTGGAGAACGCCGGAACCCCCGCGTCCGCCGCCGTGGACGGCAATACCGGCACCCGCTGGTCGTCGCAGTTCAGCGATCCGCAGTGGATCCAGCTCGACCTCGGCGGCGCGGCCACCGTCAGCCGGGTCGTGCTGAACTGGGAAGCCGCTTACGCCACGGCGTACCAGATCCAGCTGTCCGCCAACGGTTCCGCGTGGTCCACTGTGTACCAGACGACGACCGGGACCGGCGGCACGCAGACGCTGAACGTGACCGGGTCCGGGCGGTACGTGCGCCTCGCCACGACCGCGCGAGCCACCCCGTACGGCGTCTCGCTGTGGGAGTTTCAGGTGTTCGGCACCGGCGGCGGGACCACGCAGCCCGGCGCCGGCGTCCCGCCCGACTCGTTCTGGGGTGACACCGCGAGCATCCCGGCCGCGCGCAACGTGCTCACCGTGAAGGTGCTCAACCGGACCAACGGCAAGTACCCGGACAGCCAGGTGTACTGGAACTTCGGCGGCCAGACCCACTCGATCGCCGAGCAGCCCTACATCGACATGCCGGCCAACTCCGCCGGGCGGATGTACTTCTACCTCGGCACCCCGAACGGTCAGTACGCCGACTTCATCGAGTTCACCGTCGGGCCGGACGTGTTCAACGGCAACACCACCCGGGTCGACGCGTTCGCGCTGAAGCTGGCCATGCGGCTGCACGCGCACGACGGCTACGACGTCCAGGTCGGCGACGACTACGGGACCTTCCAGGAGGACCGGTCGGCGACCTTCGCCAAGTTCCAGGCCGAGGTGCCGACGGAGTTCAAGGGCCTGGCGACGGTGAACGCGCCGTACCGGATCCCGGCTCCGGGCAGCGCCCCGGACTTCCGCGCGGGTGGCCGGTACGCGAACTACTTCACCGCCTACGCGCAGTCGGTGGGCGTCAACGAGCCGACGTCGAACATCACCGGCTGCGCCGGCTCGCTGGCCGGCAACCCCGACATGTGCGCGGCGCTGAACCGGCACACCGCCCACCTGCCGCAGTCCCAGTGGCAGGACCCGGCGCGGTACTACCAGGCGGCCCCGGCGAACTACTACGCGAAGTTCTGGCACGACCACGGGATCAATCACCTCGCGTACGGGTTCCCGTACGACGACGTGGCGGGCCAGTCGTCGTTCGTCTCCCACGGGGACCCGCAGTGGCTCCTGGTGGCGGTCGGCTGGTGACCTTCCCTCGGTGTGGCGGCTCCCGGGCCGTCACACCGAGGCTCAGCGCAGGCCGGCGATCCCGGCCAGGAAGATGTCGACGCCGGCGAGGAACTGTTCGCGGTCGTCGTGCTCGCGCAGGTGCGCCGCCGCCTTGTTTACGAACGGATATTCCTCGGAATCGAGCTGCGCCCACTGGGCGGCGACCTTGGCCAGGAAGACCGATCGGTCCCCCTCGCTGGAGGTCAGGAGCCGGGCGTTCGCGGCGTTCTGCCCGGCGACGCCGAGGACGTAGTTCACGAGCGCCCCGGCGGCGTCGAAGAGCGCCCGCTCGGGAACGCCGAGCGCGTCGAGCAGCCCGCCGATGCGCTCGTAGATCGCCAGCAGGGCGGGGCGCCACGGCTCCCGCGAGAGCTGCGCGCCGACCCAGGGGTGCGCGTCGATCGCGTCGAACAGGCCCAGCGCGACGGTGCGCAGCGTTTCCCGCGGCTCCGCTTCGACGACCACGCCGGTCAGGACGCCCGCGATGACGTCGTCGGTGGCCGCCGCGAGCAGGTCGCTCTTGTTGGCGACGTGGTGGTAGATCGCGCCGTATCCGGTGCTCAGGTGGGTGGTGAGCGCGCGGAAGGTCAGCGCGCTCTCGCCGCCGGCGTCGAGGATGCCGGTCGCGGCCTTGACGATCAGCTCCTGGGACAACCCGTCGGTGCGCCGCTTCGTCATGGGCGAAGTATTGCATGGTTGGATCGCCGATCCAAAGTCGTGCTAGGTTGATTGGAGTGACAATCCAATCGACGTTGGGGGAACCATGACCGTCACGATCATCGGAGCCGGCCTCGGTGGCCTGGTGCTGGCCCGCGTCCTGCACCGGCACGGCATCCCGGCCACGGTCTACGAGGCGGAGCCGTCGCCGGCTGCGCGCCGTCAGGGCGGAATGCTCGACATCCACCCGTGGAACGGCCAGCCGGCGCTCGAGGCGGCCGGCCTGACCGAGGGGTTCCGCGAGCTGGTCCTGCCGGGCCGCGAGTCCTACCGCGTCCTCGACCGGCAGGGGACCGTGCTCGTCGACCGGCCCGACGACGGCACGGGCGAGCGTCCCGAGGTGCAGCGCGGCGAGCTGCGGCAGCTGCTGCTCGATTCACTGCCGTCCGGCGTCGTGCGGTGGGGCCACAAGGTCACCGGCGTGCGGTCTCTCGGTGAGGGGCGCCACGAGGTGAGCCTGGCCGACGGCACCACGGTCGTCACAGGCCTGCTGGTCGGCGCGGACGGCGCGTGGTCGCGAGTGCGTCCCGTGCTCTCCGACGCGAGGCCTTCGTACGTCGGCTTCTCGGTCGTCGAGACGTTTTTGTTCGACGCTGACACCCGCCATCCCGCTGCCGCGAAAGCGGTCGGCGGCGGATCGCTGTTCGCGCTCGCGCCGGGCAAGGGAATCTTGGCGCACCGCGAAAGCGGCGGAACGCTGCACACGTACGCGCAGCTGCGGAAGCCGCAGGACTGGCTCGCCGGCGCCGATGCCGCGACGGTGGCCGCGCGCGTCGCCGAGGAGTTCGCCGGCTGGGCCCCCGAGCTGACCGCCTTGATCACGGCCAGCGACACTCAGCCGGTCCTGCGCCGTCTCCACACCCTGCCGATCGGGCACCGCTGGGACCGAGCGGAGGGAGTGACCCTCCTCGGCGACGCCGCGCACTTGATGCCCCCGAACGGCGAGGGCGCCAACCTGGCCATGCTGGACGGCGCCGAACTCGGCCAGGCCTTGGCCGCGCACCCGGACGACGTGGAGGCGGCGCTCACCGAGTACGAAAAGGCGATGTTCGAGCGCGCGGCCGCCGAAGCGGGAGAGGACGACGTCTACGAGATCATGCTCGGCGCCGACGCACCGCACAGCATGGCCGCCATGTTGACCGGAGCCGAGGGCGCCAGGGAGTAGCAGGTGGCAGCCGGTCTACCCAGGGACTCGATGACCGCGAACCAGGCAGCCTGCACCCAAGTCACAATCGAGCGGTGAACCACTCAGACCCGCTGGCCGAACCACTGCGAAAAGCGGCCCTGGGAGCCGACAGCGCAATGACCGCAGCCCTCGTAGCGGCGGCATACGACGAACACGATCCGCATACGCGACTGGTCGGCATCGCCACGTCGGCGATCGCTGCCGGCACTGACCGGGAGGCCATCGTCCGCGCCTGTGACGCAGCCCGTTTGGAGATCCGGACCAGGGCCGGCAGCGCCCGGGACTACGACGACCCGGCGGAGGACCACGTGCTCGACCTGATGGACCGGCTCACCGGGTGGTGCCACCCCGAGTACCGGATCTAGCCGACGCGAGCAAGGGCGCCACCGAGTAGCAGGTGGCGGCCGGTCTACCCTGGTGGCTGATGACCGAGAACCAGGCACCCAGGGCGTACCAGATCCGTACCTTCGGCTGCCAGATGAACGTGCACGACTCCGAGCGCCTCGCCGGGCAGCTCGAGGAAGCCGGGTACGCCCCCGTCGAAGCCGGGGCCAAGCCCGACCTGATCGTGTTCAACACCTGCGCTGTCCGGGAGAACGCGGACAACAAGCTCTACGGCACCCTCGGGCACCTGCGGCCGGACAAGGTCGCGAACCCCGATCTGCAGATCGCCGTCGGGGGGTGTCTGGCTCAGAAGGACCGCGGGGAGATCGTCAAGCGGGCTCCGTGGGTCGACGTCGTCTTCGGGACCCACAACATCGGGTCGCTGCCCACGCTGCTCGAGCGGGCCCGGCACAACGCCGAGGCCGAGGTCGAGATCCTCGAATCGCTCGAGACCTTCCCCTCCACGCTGCCCGCGCGCCGCGAATCGTCCTACGCGAGCTGGGTGTCCGTTTCGGTCGGGTGCAACAACACCTGCACCTTCTGCATCGTCCCCGCCCTGCGCGGCAAGGAACGCGACCGGCGGCCCGGCGAGATCCTCGCCGAGGTCGAAGCGCTCGTCGCCGAGGGCGTGCTCGAAGTCACGCTGCTCGGCCAGAACGTGAACTCCTACGGCGTCGAGTTCGGCGACCGGCTGGCCTTCGGGAAGCTGCTGCGGGCCGCCGGCGCCATCGAAAACCTGGAGCGCGTGCGCTTCACCTCGCCGCACCCGGCCGCGTTCACCTCCGACGTCATCGAGGCGATGGCCGAGACGCCGAACGTCTGCCACCAGCTGCACATGCCGCTGCAGTCCGGCTCCGACCGCGTGCTGCGCGAGATGAAGCGGTCCTACCGTTCCGCGCGGTTCCTGAAAATCCTCGACGAGGTCCGCGCGGCGATGCCGGACGCGGCCATCACCACCGACATCATCGTCGGCTTCCCCGGCGAGACCGAGGAGGACTTCCAGGCGACCCTGGACGTCGTGGCGCAGGCCCGCTTCTCGAGCGCCTTCACCTTCCAGTACTCGATCCGCCCCGGCACGCCGGCCGCGACGATGCCGGACCAGCTGCCCAAGGCCGTCGTGCAGGAGCGCTACGACCGCCTGGCCGAGCTGCAGAACACGATCTCCTGGGAAGAGAACAAGAAGATCGTCGGCCGCCGGGTCGAGCTGCTCGTCGCCGCGGGCGAGGGCCGCAAGGACGCCGAGACGCACCGGATGAGCGGCCGCGCCCGCGACGGCCGCCTGGTGCACTTCACCCCGACCGGCGGCCACGTCGATCGCGCGGTCCGTCCCGGCGACGTCGTCGAGACGGTCGTGACCTACGGCGCCCCGCACCACCTGGTCGCCGACGGCGACCTGCTGTCCCACCGGCGGACGCGGGCCGGCGACAACGCGGAGGCGGGGCTCCGGCCGAAGACGAGCGGCGTCACGCTGGGCTTGCCGGGCTTCGGTGCCCCGGCCGCCCAGCCTGAGCCGGTGAGCGGGTGTGCGCTGTGACGGAGTCCAAGGGCAACGGCGAGCTGGCCGAGCTGGCCGCCGAGATCGACGAGGTGGGCGACCGCGCGTCGCGCACGGTGGAGCTGGGCCGGCGCGGGTTCACCATCGCGCTGTTCTCGTTCGTGCTGCTGATCTGCCTGCTCCTGCCGTGGGTCGGCGAGCACGCGGGCTGGCAGGTGCTGGCCGGCGAGGGCGGGGGCATCCCGCAGCTGTTCGCGGCGACGTCGACCGCCGTCGGCATCCTCGCTTCGGCGCTGGCGCTGGTGACGCGCCGGTGGTGGCTGTCCTGGGTGTGCGCCGCCGGCGGCTGGTTCGCCTCGGTGGACGGGCTGCTGGCGATCTGGTCGCAGCAGTCGTCGCACGCCAGCGGAGCCGCGGGCGGCGGACCCGGGTACGGCCTGATCATCGCCTGGATCGCGATGATCTGCCTCGCGGTGTCGTGGATGCGGACCGCGTTCTCGCGGAACTGAGTCAGATCACGACGATGCCGATCAGGCTCGACACGACGCCGACGTAGAGCTCGGTCTCGGGGTGGAAGACCCGCAGCGTGACGTTCGCGTGGATGCTGAAGCTCAAGCTGAACCTGAACACGCCGTTGGGCTTGCAGGTGCCGGTGGTCAGGTCGACCCAGACGCCGGCCTTGAGCTGTTGGACGATCACCGGCTCGCCACCGGAGAGGCTCTCCTGCCCACCCAGGTCGGCGAACGAGCCCTTGATCTTCGTCTCTTCGCCGACCTTGACGCGGCTCTTCTCGGCCTTCGCTTCGAGCTTGGCCTTGTGCTTCTTGCCTTGGACGGCGGCCGGGGCGGGCCCGGTGGCCGCCGGCGCGACGGTCGGGGCGGCGAGCGCGACCGTGCAGGCGATGACCAGTGCGGACACGAGGTTCGATGGCTTGCTCATGATCGAAGTGGAGCACCGGCGGCCGCGGAAAGCGCCGGAAGACACCTGGCCGTGCGAGGCGTCACACCGCTTCGGGTGACGCGTTAACCGTCCGCTTGCCGGACAGGCCCCGCCCTCCCCGGGCAGAGCTCCGGCAAAGTGCCGGTCGTACGCACGCCGGCCCACCAAAGGTCTTGGGCTTGACCCGTTTTGGCAGACACCTCCGATCAGGGGCGCAAGCCCCTGGAAGGGATGTCCCTCATCATGGAACCCATGGCCAAGAAGAAGCC
>NZ_JBFBAG010000058.1:0-69436 GCF_040682155.1 Amycolatopsis sp. NPDC051371 | reverse complement strand
AGGCCACTTCAATCCGGAGCTTGAGGACGCCGGCGTCGCGCCGTCCTAGCGTTCCCCGAGGGGGAACCGGAGGGGGACACGCACCGAACGCCACATTGGGGCGCTGGGGGCCGGGGTCAGCCGCGGAGCATCTCCGCGACCAGGAACGCCAGCTCCAGCGACTGCTGCGTGTTCAGGCGCGGGTCGCAGGCCGTCTCGTAACGGCCGGACAGGTCGATGTCCGAGATCTCCTGGGCGCCGCCCAGGCACTCCGTGACGTCCTCGCCCGTCAGCTCCACGTGGATGCCACCCGGGTAGGTGCCCAGCTGGTTGTGGACCTCGAAGAAGCCCTGGACCTCGTCGACGATCCGGTCGAAGTGGCGGGTCTTGTAGCCGGTGGACGACTCGTGCGTGTTGCCGTGCATCGGGTCGCACTGCCAGATGACCTTGTGCCCGGACGCCTCGACGCGCTCGACGATGCCCGGCAGCACCTCGCGGACGTTGCCGTTGCCCATCCGCGCGATCAGCGTCAGCCGGCCCGGCTCGAAGCGCGGGTCGAGCCGCTCGACGTACTCCACGGCCTGCTCGGGCGTCGTCGTCGGGCCGATCTTCAACCCGATCGGGTTGGCCAGCAGCTCGGCGAACGCGATGTGCGCGCCGTCCAGCTGACGGGTGCGCTCGCCGATCCAGAGGAAGTGCGACGACAGGTTGTACAGCTTCGGGTTCGCCGCGTCGGCGTTGTCGAGGCGCAGCATCGAACGCTCGTAGTCGAGCAGCAGCGCTTCGTGGCTGGCGAAGATCTCGGTGGACTGCAGCGACGTGTCGGTGACGCCGCACGCCGACATGAACCGCAGGCCGCGGTCGATCTCGTTGGCCAGCGCCTCGAAGCGCTGCGCCGCCGGCGACGCCGAGACGAAGTCCTTGTTCCAGTCGTGCACCTGGTGCAGGTCGGCCATGCCGGCGCCGGTGAGGGCGCGGACCAGGTTCATCGCGGCGCCCGCGTTCGCGTAGGCGCGGATCATCCGGCCGGGGTCCGGCACACGCAGCTCGGGCTTCGCGACCAGCGAGTTGATGATGTCGCCGCGGTACACTGGCAGGCCCAGCGCGTCCGTCGCGGCCGACCGGGGCTTCGCGTACTGGCCGGCGATGCGCCCGACCTTGACCACCGGCAGGCTGGCGCCGTAGGTGAGCACGACCGCCATCTGCAGCAGGGTGCGCAGGTTGGCGCGGATGTGCGGCTCGGTGTTGGACTCGAACGTCTCGGCGCAGTCACCGCCCTGAAGCAGGAAGGCCTCGCCGCGGGCGACCATGGCCAGCCGGCTCTTGAGGCGGTCGATTTCGGCCGGGACCGTGATCGGCGGCACGCTCTCCAGGACACCGCGGACGCGATTGGTCAGCTCGGGATCCGGCCACTCCGGCTGCTGCGCGGCCGGAAGAGCGAGCGCCTTGTCGAGGCGGGCCCGCAGTTCGGGCGGGAGCGGCGGCAGTTCGGGCAGCGTGTCGACGGGGACGTCCACAGTCCAGTTCACGAACACCAGGATAAGGTTCCCGCCCCACCCCGCTTCGCCCGGTTCGCCCCCTGACTGGCAGATCCCTCGATGTGGGCTCTCGGACGCCCCCGGTTTGCGCCGCCGAGCTGGGGACTTGCTCCGATCGGCCGGCCAGGAGTCCGCACGGCGGGAGAACCACGGCTCATCGACCGGACGGGCAGGAACCGTCCGCCGCGGGGAAGACCCCGTCCCGCAGGTAGCCCAGCACCACGGCGTTCCCGCAGGCGTTGTCCCGCGTGAAGACGCCGTGGCCGCCCGCGTCGACCGTCACCATCCGCGCCCGGTTCCCGAATGCGACTCGCGTTTCCCGCGCTCCCGACAGCGGGGTCGCCGGATCGCGCAGGTTCTGCACCAGCAGGACGTTCGCCGGGCCGGGGCCGCCGACGCGCACCGGCGGTTCGGTGCGCTCGACCGGCCAGAACGCGCAGGGGTTCACGTTCGCCGCGGCCGGGCCGAACATCGGGTGCCGCACCCGTTCGCGTTCGACCGCGCGCTGGTAGTAGCCGACCTGCTCGGGCCAGCCGGAGTCGTTGCAGATCACCTGGAGCTGCAGCGCCGCGCGGGTGTCACCGTCGAGCGGGCCGGCCGCGGCGCGCGCGGGGCCCGCCCATTCCGCGGCGAGGGTGGGGAAGGACGCGTCGTCGTAGAGCCCGTTCCACGTGTCCGAGCGGAACTCCGGGCCTCTCGCGGCGGCCAGCTCGAAGAACTTCGCCGTCACCTGCGCCGGGGTCCGCCCCAGGTGGTAGGCGTCGTCGCGGGCGGCCGCCCAGGCGGCGAAGTCCGGGAACCGGTCGTCGAACCCTTCGGCGAAACGCTGGTTGGCGCGGACGTCGAGGCCACGCGGGCCGAGGACGCTGTCGAGCACGATCCGGTCGCCGCGGCGGGGGAACATCGACGCGTAGGCGGCGCCGAGGTAGCTGCCGTACGAGAGGCCGTAAAAGGAGGTCTTCCGCTCCCCCAGCGCTTCCCGGATCCGGTCGAGGTCGCGCGCGGTGTTCGCGGTCGTCATGTGCGGCAACAGGTCCGCCGTCACCGACTCGCCGCACTGTTTCGCGACAGCACGCGCTTTCGCCGCGGTGGCGACGACGTCACGCGGGTTGTCCGCGTAGGGACCGAGCACAGCGCCGCGCTGCTCGGGTGTCATGGCACACGTCACCGGCGTGCTGTAGCCGGTGCCGCGCGGGTCGAAGCCGATGACGTCGTAGGCGTCCGGGAGGCCGGACCCGCCCATCCGCTGCAGCAGCTGGGCCGGCAGGCGAGCCCGGGGCTGCCCGGGCCGCCGGGGTTCATCAGCAGCACGCCGCGGCGCTTGCCCGGGACACCGGCGTGCCGGGAGAGGGTCAGCTCGATGGTGCGGCCGCTCGCGTCGGCGTAGTCGAGCGGCACGCGCAGGGTCGCGCATTCGAGCCCGGCCGTGGGCGACGGCGACATGCCGTAGTCCGGGCAGGCGTCGTCCACTCGAGCCGCGGTGACGCGTCCGCCGGCAGCGCGGCGAGCAGGGGCAGGAAAGCCAGGAGTACCACCGTTTTCCGCATGGCCTGAGCCTGCCCGGACGCGACCGCGCGGGCGTCAGCCCAGGAGACGGACCCGCGAGTCCTCCCCCGGGCTGACGGCGGTCACGCGGCTTGCGCGCGGTTGTAGAGGTTCTGCGCGTCGGTGCCGAAGTACGGCCCGAACATGTAACCGGGCAGGAAGGTGTAGCCGAAGCTGTTCACCGAAGCCTGGACGCCGGACCCGGTGCTTTCGTTGAACGACAGGAACCACGGCCCGCCGCTCGAGCCGCCGGTCATGTTGCAGTTCATGGCGTGGTCCTTGGTCAGCAAGAAGTCGGTGAACGTGCTGCCGCTGCAGTAGATCAGCTTCGTGCCGTCGTAGGGCGCCGCGGCCGGGTAGCCGAAGGTGTACATGCTCTGGTTCTTCGGCTGGTTGAAGGCGATGCCCTGGGCGCCGACGACGTCGGTGAGCCTTTGCCCGTTGAGCGGGTTGACCACGGCCATGCCGACGTCGTAGTTCATGTCCTCACTGGCTTCCCACTGCGGCGTGGTCAGCGTGGTCTTGGCCGCCCACTGGCCGTAGGGCGCGTTGCCGTTGTCGTAGCCGGGGACGAAGGTCCACTGCGTGTGCCAGGTGCCCTGGTACTTCACGCAGTGGCCGGCGGTGACGACGACGCTGCCGTTGGTGCTGGTGACGGCGTCACCGGAGCAGGAGGCGTTCTGGCCGTTGAAGACGAAGAACACGCGCCCGGCGGTGTGCGTGATCTGGCCGCCGCCGGTCCAGGCGCCGCCGCCGTTGGGGATGCTCTGAATGATCGCGCTCCGCCCGCGCTCGACGTCCTTCGGTGTGAACGCGGGGGCTTTGACGAGGTTGTCCATCGGGATGGCCGCCCGCATGGCGTCGGGCGTCCAGAAGGGTTTCGGCGCGGCCTGGGCGGGCATGCCGACCAGGGCGAACGCGAGGGCAAGGACCGCGGTGACGACCGCTGCTCGCAACGATGTGTGCTTCAAGACGCCCCACCTTCCGCGAAAGTGAATTGTCGCAAAACCGGCACAGCTACTCGAAAGTAGTTGTCCGTGCACGCAGAGCACAGCCACCGTTCGGCCCAAAAGCGAAACCGTCGAAGGCCCCCTCACCAGCGGCGAGGGGGCCTTCGGACGCGAGAACTCAGACGACGGCGAGCGGCAGCGCCGTCGGGTGGACCGGGGCCGGGAGGTCCGACGCGCCCGTCAGGAACGCGTCGACGGCGTTGGCCACCGAGCGGCCTTCCGCGATCGCCCAGACCACCAGCGACGCGCCGCGGTGGGCGTCACCGCAGACGAACACCCCCGGGGTCTCCGTCTGCCAGTCCGCGCCGCACGACAGCGTGCCGCGGCGGGTCAGCGACAAGCCGAGACCCTCGAGCAGCGGCATCTCCTCGACGCCCTCGAAGCCGATCGCCAGCAGGACCAGGTCGGCCGGCAGCGTCTCGACCTCGTCGTTGACCGGGATGACCTCGCGGCGGCCGGTGGACGGGTCCTTCTGGACGCGGACCTGCTGCAGCTCGACCGCCGTCACGCGGCCCTCGGCGTCGCCGACGAACTGCTTCACCGCGACGGCGAACTTCCGCTCGCCCGCTTCCTCGTGCGCCGGGTAGGTGCGGAGGATGTACGGCCAGGTCGGCCACGGCGACCGCTCGTCGTCCCTTGTGGACGGTGGCGTCGGGTACTGGTCCAGCTGCGTCACCGAAAGCGCGCCCTGGCGGGTGGCGGTGCCGTAGGAGTCGGCGCCGGTGTCGCCGCCGCCGATGATCAGGACGTGCTTGCCCTTCGCGTCGACCGACGGCGGGCCGTCGCCCTCGACGAACTTGTTGGCCGGCACCAGGTGTTCCATCGCCAGGTGGACGCCGGTCAGCTCGCGGCCCGGGGTCGTCGTGTCGTCACGGCCGCGCAGCGCGCCGACCGCGAGCACGACCGCGTCGTACTGCGCGCGCAGGTCGTCCACCGAAAGGTCGACGCCGACCTCGCAGCCGGTGACGAACTTGGTGCCCTCCTTGCGCAGCTGCGCGAGGCGGCGGTCGAGGACCTTCTTCTCCATCTTGAACTCGGGGATGCCGTAGCGCAGCAGGCCGCCGAGGCGGTCGTCGCGCTCGAACACCGTGACCTCGTGGCCGGCGCGGGTCAGCTGCTGGGCGGCGGCGAGCCCGGCCGGGCCGGAGCCGACCACGGCGACGCGCTGCCCACTGGCCACTTCGGACACCTGCGGCTGGACGTAGCCCGCTTCCCACGACTGGTCGGCGATCGTCTGCTCGACGCGCTTGATCGCCACCGGCCCGCCCGAGGCCGGCGAGATGGACAGGACGCAGCCCGCCTCGCACGGCGCCGGGCACAGCTTCCCGGTGAACTCGGGGAAGTTGTTGGTGGCGTGCAGCCGGTCGCTCGCCGCGGCCCAGTCGCCGCGGCGGACCAGGTCGTTCCACTCCGGGATCAGGTTGCCCAGCGGGCAGCCGGAACCGCCGGAGTGGCAGAACGGGATGCCGCAGTCCATGCACCGCGACGCCTGCTTGCGCACCTTTGCGTTGCGCTCGCCCGGGTCGACGTCCGCGTAGACCTCGCCCCACGAAGAAAGCCGTTCCTCATAAGACTTCTTGGGGGACTCTTCGCGGTCGTACTTGAGAAATCCGGTCGGGTCAGCCACGAGCGGCCTCCATGATGGCTTCGTCGACGTCGCGGCCGGCGGCCTTCGCCGCCTTCGCCGCGTCCAGGACCCGCTGGTAGTCACGCGGCATCACCTTGGTGAACGCCACGGAGCGGCGCGGCCAGTCGCCGAGCAGCGAGGCCGCCACCGCGGAGCGGGTGAGATCGTAGTGCTGTTGCACGGTTTTCTTGAGCCAGGCCAGGTCGTCCGCGGTCGGCTTGAGCAGGTCCACCATGTCCTGGTTGACCTTCTTGCGGTCGACGTCGAGCACGAACGCCATGCCGCCGGACATGCCGGCCGCCAGGTTCCGCCCGGTCGGGCCGAGCACCACCGCGCGGCCGCCGGTCATGTACTCGAAGGCGTGGTCGCCGACGCCCTCGGCGACGACGGTGGCGCCGGAGTTGCGGACGCAGAAGCGTTCGCCGACCTGGCCGCGCAGGAAGATCTCGCCGCCGGTCGCGCCGTAGGCGATCGTGTTGCCCGCGATCGTCTGCGCCTCGGCGGCGAAGGACGCTTCCGGGTCGGGACGGACGATGATCCGGCCGCCGGAAAGACCCTTGCCGACGTAGTCGTTCGCGTCGCCGACCATGTCGAGGGTGATGCCGCGCGGCAGGAACGCGCCGAGCGACTGGCCCGCCGACCCGGTGAGCAGCACGTGGATCGTGCCCTCGGGCAGACCGTCCCCGCCGTAGCGGCGGGTGATCTCCGACCCGAGCAGCGTGCCGACGGTCCGGTTGACGTTGCGCACGGGCAGTTCGAGCCGCACCGGGTGCGCGTCCTCCAGCGCCGCCTCGGCGAGCTGGATGAGCGTGCGGTCCAGGGCGTGCTCGAGGCCGTGGTCCTGGCCGCGGGTGCGCCGCTTCGCGCCGCCGTAGGGCGTCTCGGTCGGCATCTCGAAGATCGGGGACAGGTCCAGCCCGGACGCCTTCCAGTGGTCGACGGCCTCGTCGGTGTTCAGCAGCTCGGCGTGGCCGATCGCCTCGTCGAGCGTGCGGAAGCCCAGTGCCGCCAGGGTTTCGCGGACCTCTTCGGCGACGAACTTGAAGAAGTTCACGACGTGCTCGACCTGGCCGGTGTAGCGCTTGCGCAGCTCGGGGCTCTGCGTGGCGACGCCGACCGGGCAGGTGTCGAGGTGGCAGACGCGCATCATGATGCAGCCCGCGACGACGAGGGGAGCCGTCGCGAAGCCGTACTCCTCGGCGCCGAGCAGCGCCGCGATCACGACGTCGCGCCCGGTCTTCATGGCGCCGTCCACCTGCACGGTGATCCGGTCGCGCAACCCGTTGAGCAGCAACGTCTGCTGGGTCTCGGCGAGACCGATCTCCCACGGCGTGCCCGCGTGCTTGAGCGAGTTCATCGGGGACGCGCCGGTGCCGCCGTCGTGGCCCGAGATGAGCACGACGTCCGCGTGCGCCTTGGACACGCCCGCCGCGACCGTACCGACACCCAGCGAGGACACCAGCTTCACGTGGATGCGGGCGTGCTCGTTGGCGTTCTTGAGGTCGTGGATCAGCTGGGCGAGGTCCTCGATGGAGTAGATGTCGTGGTGCGGCGGCGGGGAGATGAGGCCGACGCCCGGCGTCGAGTGCCGGGTCCGCGCGATCCACGGGTACACCTTGTTCGGCGGCAGCTGGCCGCCTTCGCCGGGCTTCGCGCCCTGCGCCATCTTGATCTGGATGTCGTCGGCGTTGACGAGGTACTCGCTCGTGACGCCGAAGCGGCCCGAAGCGACCTGCTTGATCGCGCTGCGGCGCTCGGGGTCGTAGAGCCGCTCGGGGTCCTCGCCGCCCTCGCCGGTGTTGGACCGGCCGCCGAGCCGGTTCATCGCGATGGCCAGGGTTTCGTGTGCCTCGGCCGAAATCGAGCCGTACGACATCGCGCCCGTGTTGAAGCGCTTGAAGATCGCTTCGGCGGGCTCGACCTCGTCGAGCGGGATCGGCTCGCGGACGCCGTCGCGGAAGGCGAACAACCCGCGCAGCGTGCCACCCTCGCGGTAGAGGCGGTGCACCTCGTCGGTGTACTTGCGGTAGACCTCTTCACGGCCGGTCTTGGACGCGTGCTGCAGCAGGAACACCGTCTCCGGCGTGAACAGGTGCAGCTCGCCCTCGCGGCGGTAGGCGTACTCGCCGCCGGTGTCGAGTCCACGGTGGACGCGCTCGGTCGGGTTGTCCGGGTAGGCGCGGCGGTGCCGGACCGCGACCTCTTCGGCGAGCACCTCGAGACCGACGCCGCCGAGCTTCGACGACGTCCCGGTGAAGTACTCGTCGAGCAGGTCCTGGGCCAGGCCGAGGGACTCGAAGACCTGGGCGGCGGTGTACGCGCCGACCGTCGAGATGCCCATCTTGGACATGATCTTCAGGACGCCCTTGACCAGCGCCTGCACGTAGTTGCGGATCGCCCGGCCGGACTCGATCCCGGTCACCGCGCCCTGGCCGATCATGTCTTCGATGGTCTCGAAGGCCAGGTACGGGTTGACGGCGGCGGCGCCGTAGCCGAGCAGCAGCGCGATGTGGTGCACCTCGCGCGCGTCCCCGGACTCGACGACCAGCGCGACACGCAGGCGTTCCTTCGTGCGGACCAGGTGGTGGTGCACCGCGGAGACCAGCAGCAGCGACGGGATCGGCGCCATCCGGTGGTCGGAGTCGCGGTCGGACAGCACGAGCGTGCGCGCGCCGGCGGCGATCGCCTCGGACGCCTCACGCCGGACGCGCTCGATCGCCGAGGCCAGCGCCTCGGCGCCGCCGTCCACTTCGTACAGTCCGGAAAGGACACTGCACGCGAAGCCCGGGAGGTCGCCGTCGTCGTTGATGTGGATGAGCTTGGCGAGCTCGTCGTTGTCGATGACGGGGTACGGCAGCTTGAGGTGGCGGCAGGACGCGGGTCCCGGGGCCAGGAGGTTGCGCTCCGGGCCCATGATCCGCGCCATGCAGGTGACGAGCTCTTCGCGGATCGCGTCGAGCGGCGGGTTGGTCACCTGCGCGAAGTTCTGCTTGAAGTAGTCGTAGAGGAGCCGAGATCGCTGGGACAGCACCGCGGGCGGCGTGTCCGAACCCATCGAGCCGATCGGCTCGGCGCCCTTCTCGGCCATCGGCGCGAGCAGGATCTTCAGCTCTTCTTCGGTGTAGCCGAAGGAAAGCTGGCGGCGCAGCACCGAGTCGTGGCTCTGCACGACGTGGTCGCGGTCGGGCAGCTCGGCGATCTTCAGCAGGCCCGCGTGCAGCCAGCCCTCGTACGGGAGCTTGCCGGCGAGCGCGGACTTGACCTCTTCGTCGTCCACGATCCGGCCGGCTTCGGTGTCCACGAGGAACATCCGGCCGGGCTTGAGGCGGCCCTTGGCCACGACGTCCTTGGGGGCGACGTCGAGGACGCCGGCCTCGCTGGCGAGCACGACGCGGTCGTCGGCCGTGCGCCACCAGCGCGCGGGGCGCAGGCCGTTGCGGTCCAGGACCGCGCCGACCAGGGTGCCGTCGGTGAAGGTGACGCACGCGGGGCCGTCCCACGGTTCCATCAGGCTGGCGTGGAACTGGTAGAACGCGCGGCGCTCGGGCTTCATGGTGGCGTGGTTCTCCCACGCCTCCGGGATCATCATCAGCACGGCGTGCGGCAGCGAGCGGCCGCCCAGGTGCAGCAGCTCCAGGACCTCGTCGAAGGAAGCGGAGTCGGACGCGTCCGGCGAGCAGATCGGGAACAGCCGGGACAGGTCGCCGTCGAGGAGTTCGGATTCCAGCAGCGCCTCGCGGGCCCGCATGCGGTTGCGGTTGCCGCGGATGGTGTTGATCTCGCCGTTGTGGGCCACGAACCGGAACGGGTGCGCGAGCGGCCACGACGGGAAAGTGTTGGTGGAGAAGCGGGAGTGCACCAGCGCGATGGCGCTTTCCAGCCGCTCGTCGCGCAGGTCGGCGAAGAACGCCGGCAGCTGTTCCGGCGTCACCATTCCCTTGTAGACGATCGTCCGCGAGGACAGCGACGGGAAGTACGTGCCACAGCCGGAGTTCGCGCTTTCGTGCTCGACGCGCTTGCGCAGGCAGAAGGCCAGGCGGTCGAGTTCGATGCCCGCTTTTCCTTCCGCCGCCACGAAAAGCATGGCGAAGTGCGGCATGACCGAGCGGGCGGTCGGGCCGATGTCCGCACGGTCGGCGTCCACGGGGACTTCACGCCAGCCGAGGACCTCCAGTCCTTCCTCGACGGCGATGCGTTCCGCCAGCTCGACGGCCTTGCGGCGCTGCTCGGCGTCTTCGGGCAGGAACGCGATGCCGGCGGCGTAGGCGTGGTGGCCGTGCTCGTCGGGTCCGGGAAGTGCGAAGCCGGCTTCGGCGCGCAGCAGCGTATCGGGCAGCTGCAGCAGGATTCCGGCACCGTCGCCGCTGGTGGGTTCGGCGCCGGCGGCGCCGCGGTGGTCGAGGTTGGTCAACGCGGCGAGGCCGTCGGTGACGATTCCGTGGGAGCGCCGCCCGCGGATGTCGGCCACCATGGCCACACCGCAGGAGTCCTGTTCGGTCTCGGGGTCGTAGAGACCCTGCTTGCCGGGGATGGCGGAGAAGATCATGAAGGGACCTCCTTCGTCGTCTTGTCGTGCGGGGCCGGGCTACCGGCCGGGGAGCGCACGGGACGACGATGGCCCGCTTGTTAGCGCGACTTTAACACCTGGGAAACAAGCCAGCACCAGTTCAGAGCGCCCCGAGCGACGTCGGACGGTAACGATCTGGCTGCGCGGAACGACGTAGTTCCTGATGGGTTCCCGGTAGTTCGTTCTGCTAAGTATACGGCTGGGAAACTCTCGTCAAGCCTAACGTGACGGGCCCGACGCGGCTCACTGAAAATGTGTTGCCGGTCACTAGAACGTGTTACATTTCTCCGCATGATCCTCGATCGGTTCAAGCTCACCGACCAGGTCGCGGTGATCACCGGCGCCGGACGCGGGATCGGCGCGGCCACCGCCGTGGCCCTCGCCGAAGCGGGTGCCGACGTGGTCATCGCCTCCCGCACTTCCGCTCAGCTCGACGAAGTCGCCGCCCGCGTTTCGGCGGCGGGCCGGCGCGCGCACGCGGTGCCGGTGGACCTCTCTTCACCGGAGGCCGCGGCGGCACTGGCGTCGACGGCGGTGTCGGAGTTCGGCCGCCTCGACCTGGTGGTCAACAACGTCGGCGGCACGTACCCGCGGCCCCTGCTGGAGTCTTCGGTCGACTTCATGGAGGAGGCGTTCCGCTTCAACGTGGCGACGGCCCACGCGCTGACGGTCGCGGCGGCGCCATCGCTGGTGGAGTCGGGCGGCTCGATCGTCAACATCTCCTCGGTGATGGGCCGCCTGTCCGGCCGCGGCTTCGCGGCGTACGGAACGGCGAAGGCGGCCCTGGCCCACTACACGCGCCTGGCGGCGGCGGATCTGGCGCCGAAGGTGCGGGTGAACGCGATCTCGGTGGGCTCGGTGGCGACGTCGGCACTGGAGATCGTGGTCGGCAACCCGGAGTTGCGCTCGAAGATGGAGAGCGCGACACCGCTGGGCCGCATCGGCGAGGCGGAAGACATCGCGGCGACGGTGGTGTTCCTGGCCTCGCGCGCCGGCGGGTACATCACGGGCAAGATCCTCGAGGTCGACGGCGGGTTGCAGGCGCCGAACCTGGAACTGGGCCTACCCGACCTTTCGTGACCCGGGCCTGACCTTTCGCGTCCCGGAACTGTCGGTGCCTCCCGGTAGCGTGGAAACCGGGGGCGGCGCCCCAAGCCCGGTGCTGTTGGCCGGTGGCCAGCGACCCAATGCGGCGTTCGGTGCGCCCCACGCACCCAATGTGGCATTGGGGCGCTCGGGCCGATCGGTCCTGCCAGACCTCGCACCTCAGCAGGCGCGCCGAAAGTGCGCCACCGCTCGTTGGCCGGCGGCCAACGCCCCAATGTGGCATTCGGTGCGTCAGACGCACCCAATGTGGCGTTCGGTGCGTCCCACGCACCCAATGTGGCATTGGGGCGCTCGGGACCGCGCGGGAAGTGACCTCCGAATGCTCTGAAGGCCACCATCAGGCATCCAGTGCCCTGATGGTGGCCTTCAGAGGCTTACGCGGTCAGCTCTCGTCGGTCTTCTTCTTCGGCTCTTCGGCCGCGGGGCTGTCGTCAGCGGGCTTCTCCGCCGAAGCCGGCGCATCCGCGGCGACCTTCGCGTGCTCGGGCTCCTCCGAGGAAACCGAGGAAGCCGACGCAGAAGCCGAAGCCGAGTCCGAAGACTCCACCGGAACCTCCTCCGGACCAGGAGCGTCCTTGCTCCGCAAGGACTCCGGCGCCTCCCGCGGCCCGCGCTTCCCCGCGACCACGAAGTACACCACCGCGGCCGCGAACAGCAGGATCGACGTCCACACGTTCACCCGCAGGCCGAGGATGTGGTTCGCGGTGTCGGTCCGCATCATCTCGATCCAGCCGCGGCCCACCGTGTAGCCGGCGACGTACAGCGCGAACGCCCGGCCGTGGCCCAGCTTGAACTTGCGGTCCGCCCACACCACCAGCAGCGCGACCAGCAGGTTCCAGATCAGCTCGTACAGGAACGTCGGGTGGACCGGGCTCTCCGGCAGCGGGATGTGCCCCGTCGCGACGCCGTTCAGGAGGTTTTCCGGGTCATCCGGGTTGAAGCGCTGGAAGACCTCCAGGCCCCACGGCAGGTCCGTGTGCGCTCCGTACAACTCCTGGTTGAAGTAGTTGCCGATGCGGCCGATGGCCTGCGCGACGACGATGCCCGGGGCGATCGCGTCCGCCATCGCCGGCAGCGGGACGCCCTTGCGGCGGCACGCGATGAGCGCACCGACCGCGCCGAGGGCGATGGCGCCCCAGATGCCGAGGCCGCCGTCCCAGATCGCGAATGCGTTCCAGGGGTTCTTGCCCTCGGTGAAGTACAGCTCGGGGTCGGTGATGACGTGGTACAACCGGCCGCCGACCAGGCCGAACGGCACGGCGAACACGGCCATGTCGATCACGGTGCCCTTGGTGCCGCCGCGGGCGGCCCAGCGCCGCTCCCCCCACCAGATCGCCACGATGATGCCGGCGATGATGCACAGGGCGTACGCACGGACCGGGATCGGCCCCAGGTGCCAGACGCCCTGGTCGGGGCTCGGGATCGTCGCGAGGTAGGCGCTCATCACGCGGCCACCGTAGCGCTAGCGGCTCTCGGCTTCCACAGCGGCCAGGTACCCCGCCACCAGCGCGTGCGCCACCTGGACCACGGCCTGGTCGCGCGGGAGGAACTGGTCGTCGTGGAGGCTGGGGACGCCCGCGGTGTCGCCGAGGCCGACGAACAGCATCAGGCCCCGCGTCGCGCCGCCGCAGTAGTGGGCGAAGTCGTCCGCGCCGAACGAGCGGAACTGGTCGTCGACGGCGAAGCCGCCGTGGCGCAGCCAGCGCTGCGCGCCCGCCGCCAGCGCCGGGTCGTTGGTCAGCACCGGCTCGCACGGGCTGATCTCCAGCTCGGCGGTGCAGCCATGCGCCTTCGCCGTGCCGTGCACGATCTCCGCGAGCGCCTCCAGCGCGCGCTCGCGGTCCTTCGTCCGCATGAGGCGCAGCGAGCCGAACGCGCTCGCGCTGTTCGGGACGACGTTGGCCGCCGCGCCGCCCTGGATCCGGCCGATCGAGCAGACCGCGCCGAAAACCGGGTCGATCCGCCGCGACGCGAGCTGCTGCAAGCTCACGACCAGCTGCGACAGCGCCAGGATCGGGTCGCGCAGCAGCTGCGGGTAGCCGGCGTGGCCGCCCTGGCCCTGCATCGTCACCTCGAACTCGTCGGTCGACGCATTGACCGGGCCAGGCACCGCCGCCACCACGCCGTGCGCGATCCGCGGCTGGACGTGCGCGCCGATCACGGCATCCACGCCGGCCTCGGCCAGCACACCGGACTCGACGATGTCGAGCGCACCGGGCGGCGAAGTCTCCTCGCGCGGCTGCAGCAGCGCCAGGATCGGCCGCGGCACGCCGACACGCACCGCCGCGCGGCCGACCGCGACCAGGGCGGCGAGGTGGACGTCGTGGCCGCACGCGTGCATCAGCTCGTTGCCCGACGCCCACGGCACGCCGGTGCCCTCCAGCACCGGCAGGGCGTCGAGCTCCGCGCGCAGCGCCACGACCGGGCCGTCCCCGCCGGGCAGCGGGATCGCGCGGCCGGTCTTGGCGACGCGGGTCCCGTCGCCGGCCCCGAGCGCGCCGGCCACCAGGCGGGCGGTGTCCTCCTCGTCGCCGGAGCCGCGCGGGTCGGCGTGCACCGCGTGCCGGAGTTCGATCGCGGCCGGCAGCTCCTCGTCGATCGCCTTCGTCCAGCGGTCCCAAAGGTCGTTCACCCGTGCTCCAAGCGGTAGATCCTCTTCGCGTTCTCGTGTCCCACCAAAGCACACAGCCGGACGGCGTCCACTTCGGACATCGCGCCGGCGTCGAGCCCGGCGCGCAGGAAGTCCGAAAGTCCCTGCCGGAACAGGGCCGTGCCCAGGTGGTACAGCTCGGCCAGGCCGAACGCGTCGGTGGAGAAGAGGACCTTCCCGAACGGCGCGATCTCCAGCAGCTCGGCCAGGATCGCCGGCGCGCGGAAGCCCGCGTTGTGGGTGGCGAGGCCGACGTCGGCGAAGACGTGCTCGAAGACCTGCGCGAGGTAGGCGGCGTTGCGGTGGAACGGGTAGTTGTGCAGCAGCAGGATCGGCACGCCAAGATCGCGCGTCGCGCGCAGCAGCCCGGTGAGCCGCAGCGGGTCGCAGCGGTGCAGGTCGACGTCAGCGTCGCCGTACCCGACGTGGAACTGCACCGGCAGGCCGAGGTCGAGGCCGGTGAACACGAGGAACCGGTGCAGGACCTCGTCGGCGAGCCGGGCGCCACCCCCGGCGAGCCACCGTCCGGCGGCCGCTTGCACCTCCGTCGGCGACGGCCGCTCCCCCGCCAGCTCCAGACCGACGCGATAGGCCGCGATCGACTTGAACCCGACCGCGGTCTCGGCGCGTTTCCCCAGCTCGTCGACGACCGCGGTGGCGAACCCCGAGGCCGTGGTCCCGCGGATCACCTCCTCGGCGACCTGTTCCAGCCGGACGACGTCGTGCGCGCGGGTACCGGCCAGCTCCGCGAACTCCCCGGTGGTGGTCAGCGAGTCCGGCAGGAACCCGCCGTCCAGCAGGAAGTCGGTCGTGCCGGTGGCGCGCAGGAACCGCCGCGCCACCTCGGCCGCGCCCAGCTCGGCGCGCCGTTCGAGGTAGGCGTCGGCGGGGGCGTGCTTCGGCAGGTCGAGCACGGGCGCGCAGCGTTCCCGCACGGCCAGCCCGATGAGCGAGTCGAACAGGCTCGTGCCGAGCGGCGACGTCGTGTCCGCCTCGGTCAGCATCGCCTCGAAGTCCGCGCGGGCCACGCCACCGGCGACGACGCCGTGGCAGTGGTGGTCCACCAGCGGCAGGTCCGCGACGAACGGGAGCAGGTCGGTCATGCGCCTCCGTCCACCGTGCTCAACCTCTCCCCCACCCTACGAGCGAAGCCGGGCGCCGACAGCACCAAGATCACCGTCAGTACCAGCACCGCGCCCGCCACCACGGGGAACCACCGCGCCGGGCCTTCGGTCGGGTACGGCACCACGTTGACGTAGACGGTGTAGCCGAGCACGGCGAGCGCGCCGATCGGGAACACGAGGTGCCAGGCCGGCACGCGCATCCGGCGCTTCACGAACAGCAGCAGGATCGCGCCGACGGTCGTGAGCAGGTAGATCACCAGCAGGATCAACGTGCCGATCGAGCCCGACCACGCGAAGGTGTCCGACGCCGTCGCGCCGAAGAACAGCGCGCAGACCAGGATGATGAGCACCGCCGCGCCGGTGACCGCGCTGACCGCGGCGACCGGGGTGCCGCGGCCGGACGTCCGGCCGATGCCGCGGCCGCCGTAGGCGTCGCGCCCGAGGGCGAACAGCAGCCGCGAGCCGCCGACGACGCAGGCCAGGCAGCAGCCGAACGCGCTGATCGCGGCGCCGACGCTGATGACGTCGCCGACCCACGCGCCCGCGTACCGGCTGCCGAGGTCGCCGAGCAGGGACGGCGAGTCGTGGAACGCCGTCGCGTCCGTGCCGAACGCCATCATCTCGACCGCGGTGACGACGACGAAGTAGACGCCGCCGAAGATCGCCGTGCCGAGGATCGCGCGCGGGATGTTGCGCTTCGGGTCGTGGGTCTCCTCGCCGAGCGTCGCGGCGGCTTCGAACCCGGCGAAGGACAGGAAGCCGAACACCGCGCCGAGGAACACCCCGGACAGGCCGGAGTCGGGGGTGAAGGTGAAGACGTCCAGGGTGAACCGCGCGCCGCTGGGTGCGTTCCCGGCGAGCAGCCGGACCAGAATTACGACCGTGACCAGCAGGATCACCGCGATGGTCGCGCCTTCGACGGCGAGCAGCGTGCTCGTGCCGCGGCGCGCGGGCACCACGGACAGCAGCCAGGCGCCGATGAGCGCGACCGCCGTCAGCACGAACGGGCCCCACGACGGCGGGTTCGGCCAGATCCCGACCTGCGTGAGGAAAGCGGTGCCGAGCGTGCCCGCGGCCGAGCTCGTGACGACGGCGTAGAACGTGTACGTGCCGAGGAGACCGATGCCGGAGACGACACCGGCGCGCGGACCGAGCGTCGCGCCGACGAACGCGTACACCGAACCGGCGTGCTGGTAGTACTGGCAAAGCTTGACGAAGCCGTACGCGACCAGCAGCACCCCGACCGCCGAAAGCAGGAAGGCGAGCGGGACGGCGCGGCCGGCGGCGGACGCGGTCTGCTGGGGGTTGATGTTGGCGGCCATGCTGGGGGCCATCAACGCCACGGACAGGCCCACGGCCTGCCAGACGGAGAGGGAGCGGCGCAGCCCTGGACGGGTTTCGACGGTGTCTGACACGATCTCCACCTCTTTCCTCCGGTGAAGCAACCAGTGAACATCGACGGGAGCAGGATGAGCCAGCTCGATCGGGCAGAACTCGCACAGCAGGGCGCGCTCCGGGCGGACGGCCTGCGCGCGGCCGGCGTCGAGCTCGTCGCGCTGACCTTCGTGGACAACAGCGGCATCGCGCGGGTCAAGGCCGTCCCGGTCGACCGGCTGTGGTCGGCGGCGGCGTGGGGCGTCGGCGCGTCGACCTCGTTCGACTTCTTCCTGGCCACCGACGACATCACCGACGGGCAGTACTCCCGCGGACCGGTCGGTGACCTGCGGCTGCACCCCGATCTCGACGCGCTCGTGCCGCTGGCCGCGCAACCCGGCTGGGCGTGGGCGCCGGTCCGCAAGTACGACCAGGACGGCGAGCCGCACCCGCAGGACGCGCGGGCGCTGGCCACGTCGGCGACGGCCCGGCTCGCGTCGCTGGGCTACAACGTGCGGACGGCCTTCGAGATCGAGTGGGTGATCACGGCGGCGGACGCGCCGGACGACCCGCGCTCGGCCACGGCGGGCCCGGCCTACGGCTTCGCGCGGCTCTCCGCGCAGGCGGACTACCTGCGTGCGCTGGTGTCTGCTTTGTCCGCTCAGGGGGTGGTGGTGGAGCAGATCCACCCCGAGTACGCGGCCGGGCAGTTCGAGCTGTCGGTGGCGCCGGACGACCCGGTGCGCGCGGCGGACATCGCGGTGCTGACGCGCGAGACGATCCGGACGATGAGCGAGCGGCACGGGCTGCGCGCGTCGTTCACGCCGAAGTTCTCACCGGACGGCGTCGGCAACGGAGGCCACGTCCACCTGAGTCTCTGGGACGGCGATCGGAACCTCTGCTCCGGCGGCGACGGCCGGTTCGGCCTGACGCCGACGGCGGAGGCGTTCGGCGGCGGGATCTTTTCGCGGCTGCCGGCGCTGCTGGCGATCGGCGCGCCATCGGTGGTCAGCTACCTGCGCCTGGAGCCGCACCACTGGGCGGGGGTGTTTTCGGTGTGGGGCCTGGAGAACCGCGAGGCACCGCTGCGGCTGGTCCAGGGCCCGGCCGGGCAGCGCGACCGGGCGGCCAACTTCGAGGTCAAGTGCTTCGACCTGACCGCGAACCCGTACCTGGTGGTGGCGGCGCTGCTGTTCGCGGGCCTGGCCGGGCTGGACACGAAGGAGTCGCTGCCGGAGCCGGTGGACGTCGACCCGGGGACGCTGCCGTCCGCGGTCCGTCTGCCGACCTCTTTGGCGGACGCGGTGACGGCGTTCGAGGCCGACTCGGCGTTGACCTCGGCGTTCGGCGCGGAGTTCGCGACGACGCTGATGGACGTGCGACGCGGGGAGATCGCGCGACTGGGTTCCCTGCCGCCGGACGAGCTGTGCTCGCTCATGCGCTACCTACATTGAGCGCGCCACTTCGTCGCGCAGTTGCGGAAGCTTGGCGTAAAGACGGTCGCCGGGGCATTCGGTGTTGTAGTAGTCGCGGTGGCCCTTGATCTCCTCGACGGGGATGCCGTACTGACGGCAGATGTAAGCGCAGAAGATGACCAGCGCCGCCCACTGCGCTTCGGGCGGCTCGACGCTCGTGTAGGTGCCTTCGTTCTCGATGCCGATGGCGTTGGTGTTCTGCCCGGGACAGTGCGCGCCCTGGATCATGGTGGTGCGGCCGCGCAGGGCGTCGAGGCTGCCGTGCCGCCCTTCGAGCCGGTACCCGCCGCGGCTGACGGTGAAGTGCTGGCCGGTGTCGGACCAGCCGTTGTTGTCCATGTGGTCGTGCTGGTCGTCGCGGGCGACCTGGAAGGCGTGCGCGAGGGAGTAGTCGGTGCTGTTGGCGCCGGCGATGTGGTGGATGAGGATGCGGTTCGCGGGGTGGTCGAGGGTGGTGAGGGCGTCGGAGGGCGGCCGGGCATCCCACTCGGCACAGCTGTAGATGCGGGGTTCGGCTTGGGCTCGGGCCGTCGCGGGAAGCAGGAGTCCGGCGGCTCCCGCGGCGGCCAGGCCGGCGGCGCCGCGGAGGAAGGTGCGCCGCGGGAGGTGGCTGAGGTCCATGGGACGGAGCTTGGCCTTGGCGCGTACAGCTTTTGTACAAGCGCGGGTGCCCGACCAGGCTCTGCATCAGCCTGCCGAAGCCAGCTGCCCCGCCCCGCTGTACAGCCGGATCTTGAACTGGATGTGCTCCTGGTGTTCCCGAAGCCGCGCGATCTGCGACGCCACCCGCTCTTCGTGCTCGCGCAGGACGTCGACCCGCTCTTCGCGCGTCGCCTCACCTGACCGAAGCAGCTCCACGAACCGCAGCATCTCCGCCACCGGCATGCCCGTGTAGCGGAGGCACCGCAGCAGCTGCAGGAACTCCACGTCCTGGTCGGTGAAGACCCGCCTGCCGCCGGCCGTGCGGCCGACGTGGTGCAGCAGGCCGATGCGCTCGTAGTACCGCAGCGTGTCGATCGTGAAACCGGTCTTTTCGGTCACCTGGGCCGGGGTGTAGGACGTCACGGACCCAGAGTGGCACCTGGAGTGCACTCCAGGTCAAGCGGTGGCGACCGCCCGGCGCACACCCTCGGCCAGCTCGGCGGACAGCTTGCGGACGCCGGAAGGGCCCTCGGCCGCCGCCGTGACCAGGGCCGAACCCACGATCACCGCGTCGGCGAACGACGCCACCTGGGCCGCCTGCTCGCCGGAGCGCACACCCAGCCCCACGCCGATCGGCAGGGACGTGTGCGCCCGCGTGCGGCGGACCAGCTCTTCCGCGCCCGCGCCGACCTGGTCGCGCGCGCCCGTCACGCCCATCACCGCGGTCGCGTAGATGAATCCCGAAGCCGCGGCCACCGTGCGGGCGAGCCGCTCCTCCGACGACGACGGCGCCACCAGGAACGTCCGGTCGAGACCATGCGCCGAGGACGCTTCCATCCACGCCCCGGCTTCGTCCGGGATCAGGTCCGGCGTGATCAAGCCGAGCCCGCCCGCCGCGGCGAGGTCGCGCGCGAAACGGTCGACGCCGTAGCGGTTGACCGGGTTCCAGTACGTCATCACCACGGCGCGGCCGCCGCGGGCGGAGATCGACTCGACCACCTCGAACACGTGCTTGAGGCGGAAGCCGTTGTCCAGCGCGGTCACGGACGCGGCCTGGATGGTCGGGCCGTCCATCACCGGGTCCGAATACGGGACGCCGACCTCGATCAGGTCGGCACCGCCGTCGACACAGGCCGCGATCAGGTCCTTCGAGCCCTCAACGGTCGGGAAGCCCGCGGGGAGGTAGCCGATCAGCGCACCCCGGCCTTCCGCCCGCGTCGTCGCGAAGAGGTCGTCCAGCCCGCTCATCCGTTCACCAGCCCGAACCACTTCGCCGCCGTGTCCATGTCCTTGTCGCCGCGACCCGACAGGTTGACGACGATCAGGCCGTCGGGGCCCAGCTCGCGGCCCAGCACCAGCGCGCCGGCCAGCGCGTGCGCCGACTCGATCGCCGGGATGATGCCCTCGGTGCGCGACAGCAGCTTGAACGCGTCCATCGCCTCGGCGTCGGTGACCGGCCGGTACTCGGCGCGGCCGGTGTCCTTCAGCCACGCGTGCTCGGGACCGACGCCCGGGTAGTCCAGCCCGGCCGAGATCGAGTGCGACTCGACCGTCTGGCCGTCCTCGTCCTGCAGCAGGTACGTCATCGCGCCGTGCAGGTTGCCCGGAGTGCCCTTCGTGAGCGTCGCGCCGTGGCGGTTGCCCTCGATGCCTTCGCCGCCCGGCTCCAGGCCGACCAGCCGCACGGACGGGTCGTCGTAGAAGCCGGAGAAGATGCCGATGGCGTTCGACCCGCCGCCGACGCAGGCCGCGACGACGTCGGGCAGGCGGCCGGCCTGCTCGAGGATCTGCTCGCGGGCCTCGGTGCCGATGACGTGGTGGAAGTTGCGGACCATGGTCGGGAACGGCGCGGGACCGGCCGCCGTGCCGAACAGGTAGTGCGTGGTGTCGGCGTTGGTGACCCAGTCGCGCAGCGCCTCGTTGATCGCGTCCTTCAGCGTCCGCGAACCGGTCTTGACCGGGATGACCTCGGCGCCGAGCAGCCGCATGCGCGCCACGTTCAGCGACTGGCGCTCGGTGTCGACCTCGCCCATGTAGACGACGCAGTCGAGGTCGAGCAGCGCGCACGCGGTGGCCGTCGCGACGCCGTGCTGGCCCGCGCCGGTCTCGGCGATGACGCGCTTCTTGCCCATCCGCTTGGTGAGCAGCGCCTGACCCAGCACGTTGTTGATCTTGTGCGAGCCGGTGTGGTTCAGGTCTTCGCGCTTGAGGAACACGCGCGCGCCGCCGGCGTGCTCGCCGAAGCGCTTGGCCTCGGTGAGCAGCGACGGGCGGCCCGCGTAGTCCTTCAGCAGGCGGTTGAACTCGTTCAGGAACTCCGGGTCGTGCCGGGCCTTTTCGTACTCGGCGGCGACCTCGTCGACGACGCCGATCAGCGCCTCCGGCATGAACCGGCCGCCGTACGGGCCGTAGTAGCCGCGCTCGTCCGGGTCGTGCTCGTCGTGCGGTTCGGTCACCGGGAGGGCCTCGGGCAGGCGGGGTGCGATCCGGCGGTGACCAGCTTGACCAGGGAACCCTTCGGGTCGCCGGAAGCGACGAGCCCCTCGCCGACCAGCACCGCGTCGGCGCCGTGGCCGGCGTAGGACATCAGGTCGCCCGGCCCGCGGACACCCGACTCGGCGACCTTGTAGACGTCCATCGGCAGGCCGGGGGCCAGCCGCGAGAAGACGTCGCGGTCCACCTCGAGGGTGTGCAGGTTGCGCGCGTTGACGCCGATGACCTTGGCACCCGCCTCGAGGGCCTTGTCGGCCTCCTCGGCGTTGTGGATCTCCACCAGCGCGGTCATCCCGAGCGACTCGACGCGGTCGAGCAGCGCGGCGAGCGCGTTCTTCTCCAGCGCGGCGACGATCAGCAGCACCATGTCGGCGCCGTGCAGGCGGGCCTCGTGCACCTGGTAGGGGCTGACGATGAAGTCCTTGCGCAGGATCGGGATGTCGACCGCCGCGCGCACCGCGTCCAGGTCGGCCAGCGAACCGCCGAAACGGCGCTGTTCGGTGAGCACGCTGATGACGCGCGCGCCGCCGTCTTCGTAGTCCTTCGCCAGCGCGGCGGGATCGGGGATGTCGGCCAGGTCGCCCTTGGAGGGGCTGCGGCGCTTCACCTCGGCGATCACGCCGATGCCGGACTCGCGCAGCGCGGACATCACGTCGCGGGGCGCCGGGGCGGCCGCCGCGCGGATCTTCAGCTCGTCGAACGGCAGCACGGACTCGCGTGCCGCGAGGTCCTCGCGCACGCCGGCGACGATGTCTTCGAGCACGGTCACCGGGCGCCCCCGCCCGGGTACGCGCTCACGGTTTCCTTCGCAAGGTCGCTCACAAAAACCTTCCCCTTCCCGCCGAAACGATGCTAACCCCCGCATCTGGAGCGCCCGGTTCCGGGTGCGCGCGTTACTCCGAATGCCTCCCCCGGCCCTCCGTCGGATCCTCTCCTTCCGACAGCGCTTCCCACAGCTCGGCGTCCGGGTCACGCGCCTTCTTGCGCGTGGCCGGAGCCGCGTACCGGGCCCCGAGCCGGGCGGCCCGCCCGGCACCCTTGACGGCTGCCAACCCGCCGACGGCGACGAGAATTCCCCCCAGCACGGCCAGGCCGCGGCCCAGCAGCATCTCGGTGACGGGCAGCCCGTCCGCGTAGCCGGAGAACTTGACGCCCGCGACACCCGCCCAGACCGCGGCGACGCCCGCCAGCGCGAGCACGACGCCCAGCACGCGCCGGGCCCAGCCGCCGGTCGCGATCACCCCGGCGACGCCCGCGAGGGCGAGCAGGGCCAGCGGCACGAGCGCCGTCGCGCGCTGCTCGCCGGTCTCGCGGTAGAGCACCGTGCCGCGCACGCCGCCGTCGCGGAACTCGGCGAACCACGTCAGCCGTGACGCACCCCACAGCGCGAGCGCGGCGAGCAGGAGCGCGACCACGATCATCCACAGTGGACGCCGGGACGGGCCTGCCGTCGCCGGCGCCTCGGCCGGCGCCTCAGACACGGGCGGCGTCCGCGGCCGGGTCGAGGGCGCCCGCCGCGACCATCGTCTGCGCGGCGGCGACCGCCGACAGCACGGTCCGGGCCTTGTTCAGCGACTCGGTGTCCTCGTAGTCCGGCACCGAGTCGGCGACCACCCCGCCGCCGGCCTGGACGTGCGCGATGCCGTCCTTGACCAGCGCCGTGCGGATCGCGATCGCGGTGTCCGCGTCGCCGGCGAAGTCGAGGTAGCCGACGACGCCGCCGTACAGCGCGCGGCGGACCGGCTCCAGCTCCTCGATCAGCTCCATCGCGCGGACCTTCGGTGCGCCGGACAGCGTGCCGGCCGGGAAGCACGCCGTGACCGCGTCGAACGCCGTCTTGCCCTCGGCCAGCTCACCGGTGACGGTCGACACGATGTGCATGACGTGGCTGTAGCGCTCGATCTGGAAGAAGTCGACGACGCGCACGGTGCCCGGCTTGCAGACCTTCCCGAGGTCGTTGCGGCCCAGGTCGACGAGCATCAGGTGCTCCGCGCGCTCCTTCTCGTCGGCGAGAAGGTCCTTCGCCAGCTGCGCGTCCTCCTCCGGGTCGGCGCCGCGCCAGCGCGTGCCCGCGATGGGGTGCGTGGTCGCGCGGCCGTCCCGCACGGTGACGAGCGATTCCGGGCTGGAGCCGACGATGTCGAAGCCTTCCAGCCGCAGCAGGTACATGTACGGGCTCGGGTTGGACGTCCGCAGCACGCGGTAGATGTCGAGCGCGTCGGCGGCGGTCGGGATCTCGAACCGTTGCGACGGCACGATCTGGAACGCTTCGCCGGCCTTGATCGCCTCGACGGCCTTCTCGACCGCGGCGTGGAAGTCCGCCTTGGACCGCTTGCGCGTGAACTCGGGCTCGGGCCGGTCGAACGCGGCGACCGTGGCCGGCGCGGGCACCTGCAGCTGCTCGGTCATCGCGCTCAGCCGGGCGACGGCGTCGTCGTAGGCCGCGTCCACGCGCTCGGGCGAGTCGTCCCAGTTGACGGCGTTCGCGATCAGCGTGACCGTGCCCTCGTGGTGGTCGAACGCCGCGAGGTCGGTGGCCAGGAGCATCGTCAGCTCGGGGATGTCGAGGTCGCGTTCGGCCAGCTCCGGCAGCTTTTCCAGCCAGCGCACCGAGTCGTAGCCGATGTAGCCGACCATGCCGCCGGTCAGCGGCGGCAATCCGGGCAGGGGCTCGGTGTGCAACGCTTCGATCGTTTCACGCAGCACGGTGAGCGGGTTGCCTTCGGACGGCAGGCCGACCGGCGGGGTGCCGGTCCAGACCGCCTTCCCGTCGCGGACGGTCAGCGCGGCCGGGGCGCGGACGCCGATGAACGACCAGCGCGTCCAGGAGGCGCCGTTCTCCGCGGACTCGAACAGGAACGTGCCCGGCCGGTCGGCGGCGAGCTTGCGGTAGACCCCGATCGGCGTCTCGCCGTCGGCGAGGACCCGGCGCACGACCGGGATGACGCGGCGGCTCTCGGCGAGGGCGCGGAAGTCCTCACGGGACGGGCTGACCGAGCCGGGACCGGACCCGGCGAATGCGCTGACCATGACCCTCATTGTGCTGCACGCGCCGGGCAGGGGTTCCCTGGACCCCTGAATTCAATGAATGTTGAATTCAGGGGGCGCGTGAGTCATGATGAACGCGTGAGCACCACCGAGCCTACTTCGCGACGCCGCGGGCGGCGCCCCGCCGGCCAGGACACGCGCACGGCGCTGATCGAAGCCGCCCGGGCCGTGTTCTCCGAAAACGGCTACGACGGCGCGACCGTGCGCGCGATCGCCACCCGCGCGGGCGTCGACGCGGCCATGGTCAACCACTGGTTCGGCGGCAAGGAGGGCCTGTTCGCGCGGGCGGTGCTCGAGCTGCCGTTCGACCCGCTGGAACTGCTGAAGGTCCTGCGCGACGGGCCGGACGAGGAACTCGGCGAGCGGATCGTCCGCACCTTCATCACCCGCTGGGACGGCGCGGGCGGCGGGGTGTTCGTGGCGCTCATCCGCAGCGTCACCGGCCACGAGCAGGCCGGGCAGGTGCTGCGCGACTTCTTCCAGAAGTTCTTCACCGCGCTGATCTCCTCGATCGGCTCGGACGACGTCTCGCTGCGCATGACGCTCTGCGCGTCCCAGATGGTCGGCATGGGCATGATCCGGTACGTGGCGAAGTTCGAGCCGTTCGCCACCGAAGAGGTCGAGGTGCTGGTGCGGGCGGTGGCGCCGAACCTGCAGCGCTACCTCACCGGCGACATCAGCTGACCCGCGGCCCGACCGCGTACGCGGGCACGGCGCACGGGCCGGGCGGGACGGTCACCGTCGCGACCCGCCACCCGGTGCGGGCGACCGCACGGGCGCGTCGCCGCCAGCCCGCCGCGGCGACGGAAGCGAACCGCAGCGCGGCGAAGCCGGCGATGAGCGGGATCACGCTGAAGCCGATGAGGGTCCCGTTCTCGTTCGCCTCCTCGGCGGTGCGGGCGTGCTCCGGGTCGGCCGCGTCGTAGAAAACCGTCACGGCGTCACCGGCGTTTCGGCCGCGATCAGCCCGGCGAGCCCGGCGGCGAACACCGCGACCCAGGCCAGGGCCAGGCCTGCCGCGCAGAGGGCGGTCCGGCGCCACCGTCTTTCGAGCTCCATCAGCCGAGAGTAGAACCGACTGCCGGCACCGACGCTGCGAGAAAATGCACACGGCACCGAGGCAACCGGACGGCGCCGCCGAGCGTGTCACTTTTCGCTGACACCATTCGCACATTCGGGGAATCGACGGCATTCGTATCCTTTGCCCATGAAACCGACGTCTTCGGGGCCGGCCGCGAGAACGCTCGCCGCTTCGCTGCGCGAAGAACGCGAAGCGCGCAATGTCGGCCTTCGCCGGCTCGCGGAAATGTTGGGGATCCTGCCGCAGGTGCTTTCGCTGTGGGAGAAGGGGCAACGCCTGCCGAGCGTCGAAGACGTTTCGGCGATCCTCGGTCTCCTGCAGGTGACCGGCGAGCGGCGCGACCGGATCCGGGCTCTCGCCAGGCACGTCCGAGAACCGAACTGGCTCGCGGCGAACAGCACCGACGCCCTGCTGGGCCTGACCACTTTGCTGACCTCCGAAGCGGACGCGTCGCGCGTCACGACCTGGTCTCCGCTGCTCGTCCCCGGCCTTCTCCAGACACCGGACTACATCCGGTCGATCATGGACAACACGCCGGTCACGATCGACGACGCCGACGCCCGGTTGCGGATCCGGCTCCAGCGGCAGCAAGTCCTGTCCCGCCGGTCACCGGTGCGGCTCGACGCGTTGATCGGCGAGCGCGCGCTCCAAGAGAACTTCGGCGGGGCCGGGGTCATGTCCGACCAGTTCGACCACCTGAGAGAAATGTCTTCACGGGACAACATCTCCATTCGCATCGTCCGGGCGGGTATCGGCTACCACCCCGGCATGCTCGGCCCGTTCGACGTCTACGAATTCGACAACGCGATCCCGATCGCCATCATCGAACAGGTGCAGTCGTGCGCCTTCTTCTCCGAGAGCGCCCAAACACGCTCCTATCGACAGACCGCCAAGCTGATCGGCGAGCTGGCACTGAGCGAAGCGGCCTCCCGGGAACTGCTCCAGGAGGCCGCGCAATAGCCCACGACACGGCGAGGCCGTCGTGGCTCGGACGGCCTCGCCGGGCGTGTGCGAGGGAGCGGGGTCAGCGGGCGAGCAACAGCGCGATGAGCGCCAGGGTGCCCGGCAGCACCTGCACGAAGAGGATGCGCTTGTTCGCCGTCGCCGCGCCGTAGAGGCCCGCGATGATCACGCAGACGATGCCGTACAGCTTGAGCTGGAAGCCCGTCGGATCGCTCGCGATCAGGCCCCACACGAGCGCGAGCGCCAGGAAACCGTTGTACAGCCCCTGGTTCGCGGCCAGTGGCGCGCTCTCCTTCGCGAACTCCTCGGTGGTGCCGAAGGCCGCGCGGGCCCGGGGCGTCGTCCAGAGGAACATCTCCAGGACGACGATGTAGACGTGGATCAGGGCGACCAGCCCGACCAGGACGTCGGCGACGATTGTCACGCGTGCTCTTTCTCGTCGGCCAGGAGCAGGCGCTCCTCGGTGTCGAAACAGGTGTGCGTGCCGGTGTGACAGGCCGGGCCGGTCTGGTCGACGCGCAGCAGGACCGTATCGCCGTCACAGTCGATCCGCACCTCGCGGACGTGCTGGTAGTGGCCGGACGTCTCGCCCTTGACCCACAGCTTCCGCCGGCTGCGCGACCAGTACGTGCCGCGGCGGGTGGACAGGGTGGCGGCGAGCGCGTCGTCGTTCATCCAGGCCATCATCAGCACGTCCGAAGTGGCGTGCTCGACGACGACCGCGGCGATCAGGCCGTCGGCGTTGCGCTTGAGGCGCGCCGAGACGGCCGCGTCCAGGGTCATGCCCGTACTCCCAGGATGTGCCGCTTCAGCGGCATCGAGTTGAACAGGACGAAGGCGTAGCCGTACCCGGCGAAGGACAGGCCGGAGAACAGCTTGTTCCACCACAGCGCGGCGCCGAGCAGCAGGAACGCGTGCAGCAGCGCGAACACCACGGTGATGACGAGCCCGCCGATCCGGGCGCTGCCCAGCTTGACCACGAGCCCGGTCGTCACGACGCCGCCGAGGATGAGCGCGAGCGCCGGGAGCCGGAAGATCTCCAGGCCCGAACCGGCGCCGAGCACCGGGATCAGGTCGAGCAGCGCCCAGGCGACCGGCAGCCCGACCAGCAGGACGGCGGTGACCTTGACCTCGACGGGTGCCTGCCAGGACTTCATCGGACCTCGACCCCGCCTTCGCGCAGCGCGTCCTTGACGTCGCCGATCTTGAGCTGTCCGAAGTGGAACACGCTGGCCGCGAGGACCGCGTCGGCTCCGGTGCGGACCGCGGGCAGGAAGTGCTCGACTGCCCCCGCTCCCCCGCTGGCGATCACCGGGACCCGCACGGCCTTGCGGACCAGCTCGATGAGCTCGAGGTCGAAGCCGTTCTTGGTGCCGTCGGCGTCCATGGAGTTCAGCAGGATCTCGCCGACGCCGAGCTCTTCGCCGCGCGCGGCCCACTCGACGGCGTCGATGCCGGTGCCGCGGCGGCCGCCGTGGGTGGTGACCTCGAAGCCGGACGTGGTCGGTTCGCCGCCTTCAGGCACGCGGCGCGCGTCGACCGAAAGGACGATGCACTGGGCGCCGAACCGGCGGGAGGCCTCGTGGAGGAACTCCGGCCGGGCGATCGCGGCGGTGTTGATGCTCACCTTGTCCGCGCCGGTGCGCAGCAGCCGGTTGACGTCGTCGTTGCTGCGGACGCCGCCCCCGACGGTGAGCGGGATGAACACCTGCTCGGCGGTGCGGCGGACGACGTCGAAAGTGGTCTCGCGGTCGCCGGAGGACGCCGTGACGTCGAGGAACGTCAGTTCGTCGGCTCCCTCGGCGTCGTAGCGCCGGGCCAGCTCGACGGGGTCGCCGGCGTCGCGGAGGCCGGCGAAGTTGACGCCCTTGACGACCCGGCCCGCGTCGACGTCGAGACAGGGGATCACCCGCACCGCGACAGACATGGCCACCAGCGTAGTCACGGGCGTTCTAAGCTCGGCCAATGGCACGGGCGGGGCGGCGGCCGGGGCAGACCGAGACGCGCGAGAAGATCCTCGACGCGGCACGGCACCGGTTCGCGGAGCTGGGGTACGACGGCGCGACGGTCCGCGGGATCGCCGCCGACGCGGGCGTGAACGCGGCCCTGCTGCACCACTTCTTCGGCAGCAAGCAGGCCTTGTTCGCGGCGGCGATGAACCTGCCGGTGAACCCGGCGGACCTGGTCCCCGCGATCCTGGTGGGCCCGCGCTCTTCACTGGGCGAACGGCTGGTGCGGGCGTTCCTCGCGGTCTGGGCTTCACCGGAGGGGCGGACGCCGTTCATCGCGATGCTGCGCGCGGCGGCGACGAACGAGCAGGTCGCGTTGATGATGCGCCAGTTCATCGAGCGCGCGGTGCTGGCCGAGGTGGCGCGGGCGCTGGACGTGCCGCGGATCCGGGTGACGGGGATCGCGTCGCAGATGATGGGGGTGGCGCTGCTGCGGTACGTGATCAAGCTGCCCCCGCTGGCGGAGGCGGACGACGAGGAGATCGTCGCCCTGCTGGCCCCGGTGGCGCAGTACTACCTGGAAGGCCGCGAAGCCGTCGGTGGCCCGCCGTAGGCTGTTCATCGGGGGCTGCTCATCACGGCGCGTTCACTTCGTGGCCATCCGATTCGTCTAGTTTGCCGCGCGTGCGCAGACTTCTTCCGGTGGCCGTGGCCGCCGTCTCACTGCTGACCGCCGTCCCCGCCTCCGCGTCGTCTCGTGCTCCTTCGCCGGTGGTGCAGACGCAGGCCTTCGCCGAACCCGCCGACGCCGACGACCCGGCCATCTGGGTCCACCCGCACGACCCGTCGCGCAGCGTCGTGCTCGGGACGCTGAAGGAGGGCGGGCTGGCGGCGTTCGGCCTGGACGCGCGGACGCTGCAGCGCGTCCCGGCGGGCCCGGGCGGCCGGTTCAACAACGTCGACGTCGTCGGCGACCTGGCGGTGGTCAGCGACCGCGGCCAGGACCGCATCCGGGTGTACCGGATCGACCCGCGCGGTGCGGCGGCGGGCGCGCACGTGCTGCGCGACGTGACCGACCCCGCCGCCGCCCGGGTGTTCCCGGAGTCCGCAGTGGACGAACAGCGCACCGCGTACGGCCTCGCGGCGGGCCGCGACCCGGTCACGGGGATCCGCTGGGTGACGGTGACCCGCCGCCACGAGACGCGGGTGGCGCTGCTGCGGCTGGTCGACGAGCCGGGCGGGAAGGTCGGCACGGCTCCGCTGGCGACGGTGGACCTGCCGTCGTCCTTCCGGCTGCCGAACGGGGTTTCCTGGTCGCCGTGCGAGGAGCCGGGCGAGGGCCCGCAACTGGAGGGCTCGGTGCTCGACGGCCGGGTGCTCTACACCGCGCAGGAGGACGTCGGGATCTGGCGGATCCCGCTGAGCCCGGCCGGGTTCGGGCGGCCCGAGCTGGTCGACCGGGTGCGCTCGTACGGCGTCCCGTCGCGCTGGGACGCCGTCGCCGAGGAGTGTGTGCCGGACGGCGCCGACGCGGGCTTCGGCGGCAAGTGGCTCGAGGCGGACGCCGAAGGCCTGGCGGTGGCGCACGGCAAGCTGTTCGCCTCCAGCCAGGGCGACTCGCGGTTCGTCGTGTACGGCCCCGGCCGGACGCGTGACCTGCGGATCGTCGCGGGCCGCGGCACGGACTCGGTGGAGCACTCCGACGGCTCGGCGATCAGCACGGCGTACCTGGGCCGCGAGTTCCCCCACGGTCTGCTGGTGGTCCACGACGGCGAGCGCCGCCCGGCCGCCGGCGACCTCGCGACCACGGGCTTCGCCTTCCTCCGGCTCGAGGACGTCATTCCCCGCTGAGAAACTTCCCACTCCCGTGCATCAGCCCGGCCCGCTCGCGCGTCCAAGAGAGGACGGAAGGGACGCGTGTGCGCTTTGAAGAGTTCGTGGCGGAGCGGCTGGACGGGCTGCTGCGCTACGCCACCGTCCTGACGAACGACCCGCACCTGGCGCAGGACATCGTCCAGGACGTGCTGCTGCGCGCCCAGCAGCGCTGGGCCGGCATCGACTTCCCGCCGACCTACGTGCGGCGGATGATCACCAACGAGTACCTGTCGTGGCGCCGGCGGGCCGTGCGGCGGATGGTGCCGAGCAGCCACGACGTTCTCGACGCGCTCGGCCCGCCGGAAGCCGATCCGTCGGCCGCCTACGACGAGCGCGACGCCATGCTCGGCCTCCTGGAGACGCTGCCTCGCAAGCAGCGCGCGGCGATCGTGCTGCGCTATTACGAGAGCTACTCCGACGCCGAGATCGCCGCTGTCCTGCGCTGCGGGACTTCCACCGTGCGCAGCCAGATCTCCCGCGCCCTCGCGACCCTCCGCCAGGCCCCGCAGCCCACGACCCTCACCGGAGCCCCCGAATGACCCGCAGCGAGCACGAGACCGAGACGCTGATCCGGGACAGCCTCGACCGGCTCGCCGCCCGCGCCCCGGACGGCGACGCGGTCCGGAACGCGCTGGCCCGCGCCGGGCGGCAGCGGCGTCCGGCGGTGAAGCTGGCGCTGGTCGCCGCGGCGGTGGTCGTGCTGGTCGCCGGGGTCTTCGTGGGCACGCAGGCGATCACCACCCCGGACCTCGACCCGGCCGCGAGCCGCCCGGTGCTCGGCTACAGCCCGGGCTGGCTGCCGGACGGCTTCACCGAGCAGTACCGCGAAGGCGGCCCCGGCACCACGCCGCAGGTCCGGCGGTGGTTCGCCGGCCAGGCGGAGGTCACGCTGTCGGTCTACTCGACCGCCGACCCCGAGTGGTCGCAGACCGAGCTGCGGATCGCGTCGATCCGCGACCAGGTCCTGGTGCGCGGCCGCGTCGCCATGGTCACCGGCGACACCGGGACGGCCGCGCTGGTCACCTGGCTCGCCGACGACGACCACGTCTTGACCGCGCGGGTCGGCGGGGTCCCCGACGCCCGCGTGGTGGCCCTGTGGATTGCTCAGGGGGTCACCGCCGCGCCGGTCGGCGTCCGCGGTGAGCTGCGCTTCGGCGCGCTCCCGGCCGGGCTGACCGGGCGCTCGGCCGTGGTCAAGGGCACCGGCCCGGCCGACGCGAGCACCGAGCTGACCGCCGCCGATCCGGCACGGCCGTCGGTGCCCGCGGTCCGCGTCACGGCGAGCGCCGGCTCCCCCGGCGTGAACGGCGCCGCCCCCGTCACCGTGCGCGGCGGCCAGGGGTTCTTCGTGGCGGGACAGGAAGCGTTCGTCGCGGTCAAGCTCCCGTCGGGGCGCTGGCTGACGGTGGCGGGCCCGCGGCCGGAAGCCGAGCTGGTCGCCGTCGCCGACAGCGTCCAGCTCGACCCCGCACCCGACTACCGGTGGCTCGGGCGGCCTACCAGCTGACCATCGGGAACCAGATGATCCCGAGCCGGCCGAGCACGCGAACGTCCCAGTAGAGCAGCGTGAACGTGCCGCCGACGAGCAGCGCCGCGCCGGTCACCGTCGCGATCCGGGCGGGTTTCGCGGCGAGCCAGCGCTGCACGCGCCCGCCCGTGGCGTGCGTCAGGAGCAGGAACAGCAGCGCCATGACGACGATGTTGCCGACCGACTGGAGCGCGAACGCGGCCGCGCCGTAGAAGACGTCGTGCTGCTCGGCGGCGCTGCGGAACATGATCCGGAACAGCGGGTAGGGCCGGCCGATGAGGAACCCGCCGATGAGCGCGCCCATCAGGACGAGCGGCGCCGCGGGGTGGCGGGCGACGAACCCGGCGAACGGGTTCGGGATGATGCCGAGCGCGATCAGGCCCATGACCAGGAAGACCACCCCGACGACGCCGAACGCGACCATCGACTGGATGCTGCGCGGGCTCAGCCCCGTCGTCTGCGCGGTGGAGAACTGCGGCATCCGCGTGCCGACCAGGGCGACGACGACGCCGTAGACGATCGACACGGCGAGCATGCCCGCGGCGATCCAGCCGAGCGGCCTGAGTGTGGTGGCGAAGCGCCGTTTCTCGCCGGCCTGGCCGCCGACCAGCGGGGCGACCGCGCCGAAGGCGGCGATGTTGCAGGCGGTGAAGGAGCCCGCGAGGCCGGAGACGAACGCGAAGAGCGTCCCGGCGAGGACTCCGCTGATCGGCGTGGCCTTCGCGTCGTACCCGAGCAGGCCGTTGGCGACGCTGTCGCCGATGACGGAGTCGACGAACGGCGCCGACCACAGCGCGGTCAGCGCGAAGCCGGCGAGGATCGCGACGACGGCGATCGCGGCTCGGCGCGCGGGATGGGGCCCCGCGCCGAAGAACTGTACTTGCGGACGAACCGGTACCTGCTGCGTGACGGCCATCGACATGCCCCTCCAGGTCGGGGAAACCCCAAGACCACAAAGCGTTTCAGACACGGGCGTTGAAACGCTTCCGCCGGTCGAGTGGGTTCGGGAGGCGAACGGACTACGCGTTTTTCACGCCCCTTGACTCCGGGAACTCACCGGGCGCAGAATTAATCGCATGACTAATTCTGCCCTCGAGGTCACCGGCCTCCGGGTCCGGCGCGGTGGCCGGCCGGTGGTGCGGGACGTGAGCTTCTCGGTGCCGCGCGGCGCCGTCACCGGGCTGCTCGGCCCGAGCGGCTGCGGCAAGACCACGTTGATGCGGGCGATCGTCGGCGTGCAGATCGTCGAAGGCGGCACCGTCACCGTGCTGGGCCTGCCCGCCGGCAGCCCGCCACTGCGGCGCCGGATCGGTTACGCCACCCAGAACCCGGCGATCTACGCCGACCTCACCGTCCGGGAAGCCCTGCGGTACTTCGCCGCGGTGCTGCGCGCGCCGGCGTCCGATGTGGACAGAGTGATCGCCGAGGTCGGCCTGGAAGACCACACCGGCAAGCTCGTCGGGTCGCTCTCGGGCGGGCAGCACAACCGCGCGAACCTCGCCGTTGCCCTGCTCGGCAAGCCGGAGCTGCTCGTGCTCGACGAACCGACCGTCGGGCTCGACCCGCTGCTGCGCGACGAGCTCTGGGCGCTGTTCCGCCGGCTCGCCGACGGCGGCGCCACGCTGCTGGTGTCCAGCCACGTCATGGACGAAGCCGCGCGCTGCGACCGCCTCCTGCTCATGCGCGAAGGCACCCTCCTGGCCGACGACGCGCCGCTCGCCCTGCGCGAGCGCACCGGCGCCGCCGACCTCGAGCAGGCCTTCCTGCACCTGGTGAGGGCCGCGTCGTGAACCCCGCGCTGACGCTCGCGACCACGCGGCGCATCCTCCTGCAGCTGCGGCACGACCCGCGCACCTTCGTGATGCTGATCGTGGTGCCGACGTTGCTGATGATCCTGTTGCGGTACGTCTTCAACTCGACGCTGGTGTTCAGCCACGTCGCGCCCGCGCTGCTCGGCGTGTTCCCGTTCCTGATCATGTTCCTGATCGCGTCGATCACGACGCTGCGGGAGCGGACCACGGCCACCCTCGAACGCCTGATGACGCTCCCCATCGGCCGGCTCGACCTGCTCTTCGGCTACGCGCTGGCGTTCGGCTCGATCGCCGTCGTGCAGGTGGCGCTCGCGGCGGGCGTCTCGCTGTGGTGGCTCGGCCTCGACCTCGCGGGGTCGGTGGTGATGCTGCTGGTGATCGCGGTCCTGGACGCGTTGCTGGGCATGGCGCTCGGGCTGTTCGTCAGCGCGTTCGCCCGCACCGAGTTCCAGGCCATCCAGTTCATGCCGGTGTTCGTGCTGCCGCAGATCCTGCTGTGCGGGCTGTTCGTGCCGCGCGAGGACATGGGCTGGCTGCTGCGGTGGCTCTCGGACGTGATGCCGCTGTCGTACGCGGTCGAGGCGCTGACCCGCGTCACCGCCTCCAGCACGATCGACGCGGTGATCCTGCGGAACCTCGTGGTCGTGGCGTGCTGCGCGCTGCTGGCGCTGGTGCTCGGCGCGGCGACGCTGCGGCGCCGGACGCCGTGACTACCGTGGGCGCATGGCTTCCGAAACGGACCGGCTCGCGGCCGAGCGCTACGTCGTCCTGACCACGTTCCGCCGCGACGGCCGCGCGGTGCCCACCCCGATCTGGGTGGCCGGCGACGGCGGCGAGCTGGTGCTGTGGTCGGAGCGCAAGGCCGGGAAGGTCAAGCGCATCCGCAACAGCGGCCGGGTCGAGGTCCAGGCGTGCGACCTGCGCGGGCAGAAGACGCACGGCGCGGTCGCCTCCGGGCAGGCCCGGCTGCTGGACATTTCGGAGACCGAGCGCGTCCGGAAGGCGATCGCGCGCAAGTACGGCATCGTCGGGCGGGTCACGATGTTCTTCTCGAAGCTGCGCGGCCCGGCGGACCGGACGGTCGGGATCGCCGTCAAGCTGGACGGCTGAAGCTACGGAACCCGCGGCGCAGGTAGTTCGGCAGCGCGTTCGGGTGGTCGAGCGTCGAGGTGTGCAGCCAGACTCGGCGCGCACCCGGTAGCGTCCACGCGTCGGCGACGACGAGGGTGAGCGCGTAGCCGCCGAGCCCCTTGCCGACGAACTCCGGCAGCAGGCCGAAGGTGGTGATCTCGACGTCGCCGCCTTGCCCCGGCTCGACGTCCGCGGCACCCGCGACGTCGCCGCGGTACTCGATGAGCCGGTACTGCCGTTCCGGTTCGGCGAGCCAGCTTTCCCAGTCCTCGTCCGTCCTGGACGCACTCGGCCACCGGTACGGCGCGCCGATCCGGACGTGCAGGTCGCGGATGACGGGTCCGGCCTCGGTGGCTTCGAGCGCGACGCCGTCGACGACCGGCGCGGGGTTGAGCTGTTCGGCGGCGGTCATTTCGAGCTGGGTGACGATCTCCTCCACCCGCGGCAACCTAGGGGAAGCGAGTGCCGCTGTCAGCCCCTTAGACCTGGTCTCAAAACTCGGCGTGTCGCTAGGTGAACCAACGGCCCGCCCCTGGCTCCGCACCGCCCGCCCGTGGGCCCGGCCCGACGGACCGGAGGACTGTCAGAGAGACTGGGGGCCAGTGCCCGCCCTCTCGACCTGGAGCCTTTGATGCCGCAAGGAACCGTCCGTTGGTTCGACGCCGAACGTGGTTTCGGCTTCCTCGCGCCCGAGGACGGCTCGCCGGACGTGTTCGTGCACGCCTCCGAGATCGTCGGGGACGGCGGCGCGAAAATGCTCCGCGAGGGTCAGGCCGTCGTGTTCGAGGTCGGCGAGAACGACCGCGGGCCCCAGGCGCTGCACGTTCGCGTCACCGCCGATGCGGCCACCGGCAGCGCCGTGGGCCTGCTCGGCACCATCAACTGGTACGAGCCGGGCAAGGGGTACGGCTTCGCGTCGCCGGACGGCGGCGGCGCCGACATCTTCGTGCACAGCTCCGCCATCGTGACCGGCGGCGTGGTCACCGAGGGGCAGCGGGTGGCCTTCCTGATCGTCGAAGGCGAGCGCGGCCCGCAGGCCGGGCACGTGATCCCGCTGGGAGCAGGGGCCGGCTCACCCGCTGCGGCTGGTATCGCGGACGGTGCCGACGGCACGGTGGCCTGGTACGACGAGGACAAGGGCTTCGGCTTCATCAACCCCGACTCCGGCGCCGGGGACGTCTTCGTTCACGCCCGGGCCCTGGCCGAGGGGCTGACGTGGCTCGCGGAGGGCGACCGCGTCGCCTACGAGGTGGCTAGTGGAGACAAGGGCCCGCAGGCCCGCGACGTGCACCTGGTCCGGGGCGCCGAGCCCCAGACGGCGCCGCAGCGGTCGGCACCTGCCGCGGCCGCAGGGCCAGCGGCGCGGGACGTGCCCGTACGAGGCGGCGAGGGCGTCGTCGCGCGCTACGACGACGACCGCGGCTTCGGCTTCATCACCCCGGACGCAGGCGGCGACGATCTCTTCGCCCACGCGTCCGTGATCATGGGGTCGGAGCCGCTGCAGAAGGGTGACCGGGTCCGGTACGCGGTGCGTCAGAGCGACCGGGGCCCGCAGGCCGACCGCATCGAACGCCTCTGAAGAGGCGGCCCCACCGATGGCTGATCACTTCCCGACGAGAGTGCTCGTTCATCCCCGTCGATGGTGCCGTCAGCAACGCGGCTGCAGCCTCCTCCAGGAGATCGATCTCCCTCGTGGTGACGGGGGCCCCGTGCCGACCCGAGGACCTGCTCCGCGCTCAGAAGCTCACCAGTCACCCCCACCCAACGACACGGAGCTACCGATGTATCCCAAACGAATGAATGGATGCGTTAGACCTGGTCGCAGAGCTCGATCTTGATGAGCCGGCGGACGTTGATCACGGTGCAGGCCAGCGTGAGTAGCGCCAGCGTGGTGCGTTCGGTCCGGTCGTAGCGCAGCCCGAGGCGTGTGAACCGCAGCAGCCAGGAGAGGGTGCGTTCGACGACCCAGCGGACCCGGCCGAGGCGGGAGTTGCCCTCAATCCGCGCCGGGCGATACGGACCTTGATTCCGCGGCGGGTCAGGTAGCGGCGGCAGCGGCGGTAGTCGTAGCCCTTGTCGGCGTGCAGCTTGTCCGGTCGGCATCGTGGCCGGGCCGCCCGGCCGTGGTGGCCGCGCACGGTCGGGTTCGTGTCCGGCAGCGGCTCGAATAGCATGCTGTCGTGGGTGTTTGCCGCCGACAACATGATGTGCAGCGGTAGCCCGTTCGCGTCGCACAGAACGTGGTACTTGGAGCCGGCTTTACCCCGGTCAGTGGGGCTGCGGCCGGTCAGCTCGCCCCCCTTTTCGACCCCACCGACACCGCGTCGATGCAGCCTCTGGTCCAGTCGAGCTCGTCGACGTTGGACAGCTCGTCGAGCACGAGCTGGTGCAGCCGGTCCCACACGCCGGCGTCCTGCCACTCACGTAACCGCCGCCACGCGGTGTGCCCGGAACCGCATCCGAGCTGCTCGGGTAGGTCTCGCCAGCGGCAGCCGGTGTCGAGCACGAACAAGATCCCCTCCAGCGCGGCACGGTCATCGATCCGGGGCCGCCCACCCGGACCGCGCGGCGCTGGTCGGGACGGGATCAGGGGTTCGATCAGCTCCCAGAGCCGGTCTTCGACCCGCCGCTGCTGCGTCGTCTTCGCCACGACTGCCCACGATCGACGACCAGGACCGGCAGGTTACGCAGTGACACACCCTTAAGTTTTGAGACCAGGTCTTATCGGGGCCACGCTCGCCGCGCGCATCGCCGCGGCCATCGCGGCCGAGTCGTGGTCCGGCCCGCAGCCTTCGACGAGCACCAGGTCACCGGGGATGTGGTCGGCGCGCAGCCGCAGGATCTCGCGGTAGGCGGGTGAGTCGTACCACTCGTGCGCCGCGGCGAGGTCCGGGAACTCGATGACGACGAGCGCGCCGGGCCACTCGCCTTCCATGACCTGCACCGGCGAGCCGTGGACGACGAACTTGCCGCCGTACGGACCGAGCGTCGCCTGGATGCGCTCCAGGTACCGGAAGACGTCCTCGGGCAGCACGGCGGGCGGGCGCAGGTGGGCCAGTCCGTAGGCGGTCATGGCGTTCCTTTCGTTGTCCTGAAAGGAATCCTGACGCTTTCCCCGCACGACGTCGATTACGTCGGAGGGAACTAGACCTTCGCGACCGCGGCGAGGGCCTCGGGCAGCGTGAACGCCCCGGCGTAGAGCGCCTTCCCGACGATGGACCCCTCGACGCCGTCGGAGGCCAGGCCGGCCAGTGCGACGAGGTCGTCCACACTGGACACGCCGCCGGAGGCGATCACCGGCGCGTCGGTGCGGGCAACGACGTCGCGCAGCAGCTCGAGGTTCGGGCCCTTCAGGGTGCCGTCCTTGCTCACGTCCGTCACGACGTAGCGGGACGCGCCGTCGCGGTCCAGCCGCTCGAGGACCTCCCAGAGGTCGCCGCCGTCGGACGTCCAGCCGCGGGCCGAGAGCCGGTGGCCGGCCTCGGTGATCCGCACGTCGAGGCCGATCGCGACGCGGTCGCCGTACTCGCCGATCACGCGGGCGGTCCACTCCGGGTCCTCGAGCGCGGCGGTGCCGAGGTTGACGCGGCGGGCGCCGGTGGCGAGCGCGGCCTTCAGCGAGGCGTCGTCGCGGATGCCGCCGGAGAGCTCGACCTGGACGTCGAGGCGCCCGACGACGTCGGCGAGCAGCTCGCGGTTGCTGCCCTTGCCGAAGGCGGCGTCGAGGTCGACCAGGTGGATCCACTCGGCGCCGTCGCGCTCCCAGGCGAGCGCCGCTTCGAGCGGGCTGCCATAGGAGGTCTCGGTGCCGGCCTCGCCCTGGACGAGTCGCACGGCCTGGCCATCGGCCACATCAACGGCGGGAAGCAGCGTGAAAGTCACGCCCGTAACTCTAGGGCGGAGACCCGCGTCACCCGGTCAGAGGGTCGCGAGCCAGTTCCGCAGCAGCTGCGCGCCCGCGTCACCGGACTTCTCCGGGTGGAACTGGGTGGCCCACAGCGGCCCGTTCTCGACCGCCGCGACGAAGTCCTCGCCGTGGTTGGCCCAGGTGACCTTCGGTTCCTGGCCGGGCAGGCCGGACTCCAGCTCCCACGTGCGGGCGGCGTACGAGTGGACGAAGTAGAACCGCTCGTGCGGGTCGAGGCCGGCGAAGAGCTGCGAGTCCGCCGGCGCGCGCACGGTGTTCCAGCCCATGTGCGGCAGGACGTCGGCGTTCAGCCGGTCGACGACGCCCGGCCACTCCCCCGTGCCCTCGGTCTCGTCGCCGTGCTCGACACCGCGGGAGAAGAGGATCTGCATGCCGACGCAGATGCCGAGCACCGGACGGCCGCCGGCGAGGCGCTTGCCGATGATCCGGTGGCCCTTGACGTCCAGGAGCCCCGCCATGCACGCCGAGTACGCGCCGACCCCGGGCACGACCAGGCCGTCGGCCTCGATCGCGGCATGCGGGTCGGCGGTGACCTCGACTTCGGCCCCGGCGCGCGCCACAGCGCGTTCGGCGGAGCGGAGGTTGCCGGAGCCGTAGTCGAGAATCACCACACGAGACACGCCACCCAGCGTAGCCGTCGCCGTCAGCGGCGCTCGAACGAATAGACGTCCGTCACGGTGTTGCACGGCGCCGGCGGCACGACCTCGACGCGCAGCACGCCGGCGTCGTAGTCGACGCCTTCGGGAGTGAACGTGCCGGTGCAGGTGCTGACCAGCGGAACCTGGCTGATCTCGCGCACCTTCGCCGTGACGTCGTGGCCGTTCACCGGCCGCGGGAGATCGATCTGCAGGAGCTGCAGGTTCGTCGCGTACAGGTCGTTGTACGGATCGCTCGTCGCGCAGATCAGGCGGGTCGGGCTGACGAAGTCGCAGCCCTGGGCGCTGCGGATGTGGTGGTCGAGATGGATGCGGGCGGCGACGGGGAGGTCGCCGGCCTGCTTCGGGCCGCGGGGGTTGAGGAACGGCGTCGGGGAGACGTAGAGGCGGTCGATCTCGCCGAGCGGGCCGGAGACCAGCCACTGGCCGTCGGGGGTGGCCGCGACCTGGGCGTTGGCGTTCGGGGCCGGCTCGTCGGCCTGCAGCGGGTGGACGAACTCCGTCGTCGTCCCGTCGGGCTGGGTGACCAGGTACATCTTCTTCGTGGGCGTCGGGGTGACGGTGTCCTGGTAGACGTCGAAGACGTAGCCGCGCAGCGAGTCCGGGTCGCCGACGTGGCCCCAGCCCTCGTCCTTGAGCGGCTGCGGGATAGTGGCGCCGTTGCGGTAGACGATCTCGGGGGCGTGGCCGGGCAGGCGCAGCGTGGTGATGCCCTCGCCGCTGACCCGGTTCTCGGCGGTCGTGTGCCCGACCTGGCGCCAGGGGTTTTCGTGCGCTGTGGCGACGCCGGTGGCCGTCAGCAGGGTGGCAGTGGTGAGAGCGAGCAGACTGGCCGCGCGCATGTGCGCTCCTCGGGAGTAGAGGCCTTGGCGGCGGCGACGCGATTCTGCCACGGAAGGGTCACCGGCCGGAAGAATCTTGGAGAAGGCCGTTTGAGCGTCCCGGCGACTGGGTATCAAGTCACCCGATCGTGTGGGCTGACCCCGGCACGACCGGACGCCGAGGAGGCGAAGATGGCCGAGGACGACCTGCTGTCCCAGATGCTGCACGCCTGGCGTGACGACATCGAGAGCGTGCCGTTTCCGCAGTTCAGTGAGCTGCTGATCCCTCGCCAGCAGATCCGGCCGCGGTGTTCGCCGTCCGCGTCTGCTGCCCGCGTGACGAACGCCACGCGGAAGACAGACGCCTGACTGTGGTTTCCTGCGGGGGCCGCATCGACGCGTCCCCCGGGAGCCCCCATGAGCCGCACCCCTGATCCGCACGACTTCCTCGACCTCGACGCCGGGCTCGCCGAGGAGGAGCGCGCCATCCGCGACGCCGTCCGCGGGTACGCGAAGGACAACCTGCTGGATCACATCGCGGACTGGTACGAATCGGGCGCGCTGCCGGCCGCCGAGCTGGCCAAGGGCTTCGGTTCGCTGGGACTGCTGGGCATGCACCTGGAGGGTTACGGCTGCGCCGGCACCAGCGCGGTCGCGTACGGCATCGCGTGCCGCGAACTGGAAGCCGTCGACTCGGGGCTGCGGAGCTTCGTGTCGGTGCAGGGTTCGCTGGCGATGTACGGGATCCACAAGTGGGGCAGCGAGGAGCAGCGTCAGGAGTGGCTGCCGCGAATGGCCACCGGCGACGCGCTGGGCTGCTTCGGCCTGACCGAGCCGGACGCGGGCAGCGACCCGGGCTCGATGCGGACCCGGGCGGTGCGCGACGGGTCCGACTGGGTGCTGTCGGGCACGAAGATGTGGATCACCAACGGAACGGTCGCCGACGTCGCGGTGGTCTGGGCCCAGACCGACGACGGAATCCGCGGCTTCGTCGTCCCGACGTCGACCCCGGGGTTCACGGCCAACGAGGTCAAGCACAAGCTGTCCCTGCGGGCGTCCCTGACGGCGGAGCTGGTCCTCGACGGCGTCCGGCTGCCTGCGTCTGCGGCATTCCCCGAGGTCCGGGGCTTGAAGGGCCCGCTGTCGTGCTTGAACGAGGCGCGCTACGGGATCTTGTTCGGCGTGGTCGGCGCGGCTCGCGCGTGTTACGAGTCGGCGCTGGAGTACACGTTGTCGCGGTCGCAGTTCGGCAAGCCGCTGGCCGGGTTCCAGCTGACGCAGCGCAAGCTGGCCGACCTGCTGGTGGAGGTCAACCGAGCGGGTCTGGTGGCGATGCAGATCGGGCGGCTGAAGGACGCGGGGTCGTTGCACCACAACCACGTGAGCTTCGGCAAGATGGCGAACGTCCGCTCGGCTCTTTCCGCGGCGCGCGAGGCGCGTTCGATGCTGGGCGCGAACGGGATTTCGCTGGAGTACCCGGTGATGCGGCACATGGCGAACCTCGAGACGGTGCTGACGTACGAGGGCACGGAGGAGATGCACGCGCTGTCCCTGGGCCAGGCGGTGACGGGGCTGGCGGCGTTCCGCTGATCCGTTTTTGTCGGTGGTCGCCGGTAGCTTCCTCGGCGTGGACTTCTCTTCTTTCGAAACGGTGCTGGAGCTACGGCGCTACACCCTGCACCCGGGGCGTCGCGACGAGCTGATTTCGTTGTTCGAGCGCGAGTTCGTCTCACCTCAGGAAGCGGCCGGGGCGCACCTGTTCGGGCTGTTCCGCGTGCCGTCATCGCCGGACGAGTTCTTGTGGCTGCGGGGGTTCCAGTCGATGTCCGCCCGGAAGGCGGCCCTCGAATCGTTCTACTTCGGCCCGGCCTGGCGGCGCTCCCGGGACGCGGCGAACGCCACGATGGTCGACTCGGACAACGTGCTGCTGCTGCGTCCGGTCCGTCGCGGGCTGGCTTCTCCGCCGCCGGGGTCCGGGGTCTACATGTCCTTTGCGGCGTCGCCATCGGCTTTCGCGGTGTTCGAGACGGAGCCGTCGCCGAACAACTTCCCCCAGCTGCCGGTGCGCACGGACGGGCCGTTCACGGTGTCGTTCAGCCGGGAGGCTTCGGAGTCATCGGTTCCGCTGGAGCCGACCGCGCGATCGCTACTCCGATGAGAGCAGTTCTGTGAGCCCGTTGGGGTAGAGGATCTTGCTGCCGTTCGTGAAGTCCTCGATGGCCACCCACCGCGCGGTGGCGGGGTCATCGAGGATCTTCATCTCCTCGCGGTGGTAGAGACCGTCATCGACGAACGCGGCTTCGTAGACAAAGGCGATCTCGTGCCCGGGTCGATCACGCCAGGTGAAGACGTTCTCGAGCACCCCGAGCCGCTTCCCGACTTTGATCTCGGCGTCGAGCTCTTCGACGAACTCGCGCTTGAGGGCGTCCTTGCTGCTCTCGCCGAACTCGACCCCACCCCCGAGGGGACGGTAGTAGGTCTCGTCCTTGAAGTCGTCCCGCCCTTCGAAGACGAGCAGCGCGTCGTCACGCCAGATGACCGCGAGCGCGAGCGGCCTGATGGTGAGCCCCATGGAGGTCACGCTATCGGCCTGCGGCTCGCGAAGCACCACCCAGCCGATCCCGCCCACTCCCATCGCCAACAGAATCGCCGCGGCGAGCCAGGCCCACTGCGCCCCGAACACCCCGGCCACGGCAACCACAACGATCCCGACGACAGGCACCGCCCAGGGCGAGAAGCCCATCACCACCTCGTCTCGGCTTGTCGACTAGGCCTGAATGCTGGCCTAACATGGTCGAATCCTGGAGGGCGGGGGTGACGGCTGTGCGAACCCTGCGGTTGACGCTCAAGCTCCTTCGGGTGCGAGCGATCCTCGGCTACAGCGATCCCCCGTCACGCCTGCCCGGCAACCGGCGCGGAGACCGCGGCAAACCGAAACCGGTCTGCCAGTACTGCAAGGCCACGCGCAGGAAACACACCGTGAGCGAAACCGCGCCTGGTCGCTACCACTGCGACGAATGCGGGCGGCGAGTCACTCCGGACGGAGCATGACGTCGTCCGTCGCGGATACGACCATGTCCGTCGGCAGCCGAGTCGGGCGCTACTTCAGCCTCGTCAGCATGGTCCCCTCGCTCTTCCTGGTGCTGTGGACAGCGGCACTGACAGCGAGCAATGCCTGGGCCGGCAAGCCCGATATCGACACGCTCAAGGACTGGCTCGCGGCTGTGTCCGTCCGCACCGTTGCCTGGATGGTCCTCCTGACCCTGATCGTCGCCCTTTTCCTGCACCCGCTGCAGTTCGCCATGACTCGGCTGCTCGAAGGATATTGGGGCAGTTCACTGCCCGCTCGCGTCGCACTGCGCTGGCGGATCGGTCGCCACCGCCGTCGGCACGCCCGGCTCAAGAAGCGCATGAAAGCGCTCGAAGATAGATGGCGTTCCGGACTCGACAAGATCCTGACCGGCCGCGGTACGGACCCGGACGACTTCGACAGTGAACGAGCGCCACTCTTCGAATCCGAGGACGGCAACCGCTTCACCGGACTGCACGCGGCACGGGAGTCGATCTACGCAACGTTGAACGCCTATCCCGCGCTATATCCCGCCCGGGACCGGATCCTTCCCACCCGGCTCGGCAACGCCCTCCGCAGCGGCGAAGACTCGGCTGGCCGGCCGTACGGGATCGACGCCATACTCATCGCACCGCACCTGGCGCTCGTCGCCGAGGAAAGCCACGTGCGTTACCTGCGGGACAGCCGGCAACAACTCGACACCGCGGTCCGCCTGTGCGTGGTTTCTTTCGTGGCCTTCTTGCTGACGACGGGCGGATTGCTGACTGACGGCTGGTGGTTGCTGCTCGCCATGATCCCCTACACACTCAGCTATGTCGCCTATCGCGCATCCGTCGCCTCCGCCGCCGACTACATGGTCGCAGTGGCGACCGTCATCGACCTGAACCGATTCAAAGTCTACGAAAGGCTGCATATCGAGCTTCCCGACAGTACGGCGGAAGAACGCCGAAGCAACAGAAAACTCATGAAACTGCTCGACGAGGAACGGACGATCCACCGAAACCGCAAGGTCAGCATCGGCTACCGACATCCCGCCACCGTCGACACCTCCGGTACTCCCCCTACTCCCCCAGGAAATCCCTGATCGACAGCCTCAACGACCCCGCATCCAGCCCATGCGCCAGATCATGGTCCGCGATTCCCCCATAAGTCCGAACCTCCGCATCCCGCCGAACCCCCAACGACCGCAACCGATGCGGCAAGTCCGACAAAGCCTCCGAAACCCAGTAAGCCGAAGTCCCAGCCAGATAAGGCTCCACAAGAACCACTGAAGGCGAAGCCGAAAGCACGGCCGACCGCAAACCAGCCGCGTCAAAAGGCCGAATAGTAGACACATACAACACCGTCACATCCAGGCCCGCGCACGCCCGCAGCACCCGATCCAGCACCGGCCCCACAGCCACCACAACACCGGACGCCCCGAACCGCAGCCGAGTGAAGCCAACCCCGAGATGCGGCGAAGCGTTAGCCTGCGCCGAAAGCCGCAGATAGACCCGCCCATCCCCCGGAACCGACTCCAGCAACAACCGACGAGCCTCGGCAGCATGCCCCGGCACGTGGACCGTCCACCCCGGCAACGAATCGATCAAAGCAACGTCCCCAGGTGACTGATGCGTCCGCCCCTCCGCCGACATGTCGTACGAAGCCCCGTACGACACCAGAACCCCACCCACCTCCTGGTGCGAAAAGTCCAGCTTGATCTGCTCGAAAGCCCGCTCCACCAGGAACGACGGGAACGTGTGCACGATCGGCCGCAACCCCGCCAGCGCCAGACCCGCACCGGCGCTGACCAGCAGTTGCTCCCGGATCCCCACGTTGATCACCCGGCCCGGATGGCGACGAGCGGCGCCGGCCAGCTGGGCCGCCGAGATGTCCGCCAAGACCACAGCCACGTCCGGGTCCGGGTCCGGGTCCGCGTCCAGAATTTCCTCGGTCGTCTTCAGAAACGTTTCCCTCATGGAAAATCAGCCCTTCGGTTCGACGACGGCGATCACGGCCAGCGGCCGGCCGGGGTGGGCACCCGTGAACGCCTCGTACAGCGCCGAGTGGTCGCGGCCGGACACCGTGCGCGTCTCCCAGCCCTCCACCTCGAAACGGCGCCCGATACCTCCCGGCCAGCCGCGCGTCGACGACCGGTTGTCGATCACCACCGTCGTCAGGTTTTCCAGGCCGAAGCGCGCCGCGACGACGATCGCCTCGTGGTTCGAACCCTCGTCCAGCTCGGCGTCGCCGACCAGCGTCACGACCTTCGACGTCAGCCCGCGGGCGCGCAGGCCCAGCGCCGTGCCGAGGGCGATCGGCAGGCCGTGGCCGAGGGAGCCGCTCGAGATCTCGACGCCCGGGACGCGCCGACGGTCCGGGTGGTGGCCGAGGCGCGACAGCGCGTTCGACCACGTCGGCAGCTCAGCCTCGTCGAGAAACCCCTTCACCGCCAGGACCGCGTAGTACGCCATCGGGCCGTGCCCTTTGGACAACAGGAAACGATCACGGTCCGGCGAGCGGAAGTTCGACGGCGTGACGTCGAGCACGCGGTCGTACAGCACCCACAGCACGTCCACAGTGGACTCCGCGGCGGCGTGGTGCTTGTCGTCGCCGGTCATCAGCGAGATCAGTCGCGGCAACTCGGCGTAGCCCGGTTCGGTCGTAGTGGTCATACTCCGACGATGCAACCTCGACTAAACTCGAAGTCAAGGATAGCCTGAGCTGGTGACGAGGCTCGCTGAACATCTCAGCATCGGACAGGTGGCGGACCGCAGCGGGGTGCCGCACACGGCACTGCGGTTCTACGAGGAAAAAGGCCTGATCAGCTCGGAGCGGTCGGCGGGCAACCAGCGCCGCTACTCGCGCTCGGTGCTGCGGCGGATCGCCTTCATCCGCGCCGCGCAACGGGTCGGGCTCTCCCTGGAGGACATCAGCGCGGCGCTGACGTCACTGCCGGCCGACCACGCCCCGACGAAAGCCGACTGGGCACGGCTCTCGCGCGACTGGCAGCACGAGCTCGACGCGCGCATCGACGCCCTGCAACGGCTTCGCGACCGGCTCACCGGCTGCGTCGGCTGCGGGTGCCTGTCGCTACGCAGCTGCGCGCTCTACAACAACGACGACGCGCTGGCGCGCTTCGGGCCGGGAGCGAGCAAACTGCGTCCGGCGGTCGAGGGCGGCATCTAAATCGCTTGCCCGCCGCGGGATCCTGGGAAAGCAATGAACGAAAAAGAAATCACCCGCATCTCGAAGCGGCTGGCGCTGCACCTGCGCCACGACCCCGCCGCCCTCGGCCTCACCCTCGCCCCTGACGGCTGGGTCGACGTCGACACCCTGCTGCGAGCATTGAAGATCACCCGTGAACAGCTCGACGAGGTCGTCGAGACGAACAACAAGCGCCGGTTCGCCTTCGACGCGACCGGCACCCGCATCCGCGCGAGCCAGGGCCACAGCGTCTCGGTCGACCTCGGTCTCGCGGACGCGACACCGCCGGACGTGCTCTACCACGGCACGGTGGCGAAGTTCCTCGACGCGATCCTGCTCGAGGGTCTGCGCCCGATGAAACGTCACGCGCTCCACCTTTCGGCGACGCTCGACACGGCCCGAACGGTGGGAGCCCGGCGCGGAAAGCCGGTGATCCTGCAGGTCGACGCCGCGAGGATGGCCGCGGCGGGACACGCGTTCCAGGTCAGCGCGAACGGCGTTTGGCTGACGACGTCGGTGCCGCCGGAGTACCTCTATCGCATCGGCTGAGCCGGAATCCCGTACCCGAGCGGTCGGCTCGCGTACCCAGCCGGTCGGTTCGCGTACCTGGACCGTCGGCGCGCGTGACGGAAGCCGGAACTCGCGTGATCGAGCGCGTACCTCGCGTGATTGAGCACGTGTCTCGCGTGATCAGAGACGGAACTCGCGTGGCTGGAGCGGTCTCTCGCGTGATTGAGCGGGCATCACGCGTGGCTGGAGCGGCCTCTCGCGTGATTGAGCGGGCATCACGCGTGGCTGGAGCGGCATCACGCGTGACTGGAGGGGCATCACGCGTGATTGGGCGGGCATCACGCGTGACTGGAGGGGCATCGCGGGTGATCAGGCGGTTGACACGGGGGTGGTGAGGCGGCGGCGGGGGCGGCCCAGCAGGCGGCGGCCCACGTCCAGCAGTTCCGTGCGCAGTTCGTCGTCGCCCAGGCTGGCCAGGTCGGGGGAACCGCCGGCCATCGCGAGGCCCGTCAGCGTCACCATCGCGTTGACCCGCGCCGCCGGGGTCGGGTCCGGGCCCGACAGGACGGCGAGCAGCGCCTGACCGAAAGCCTCCACGCCGCCGTGGGCGGACTTCTCGATCGCGCGGATGAGACCCGGGTCGCTCGAGAACAGCGCCACCAGCGCGCGGTGCCGGATCACCAGGTCGACGAACCCCTCCAGCAGCAGGTCCACCTGCGCGCCGCGGCGCTTCTGCGCGGCCGCGCGCAGCACCAGTTCGTCCAGGTCACGCACACCGGGCTCGGCCACCGCCTCGGTGATCTCCGCCTTCGTCTTGAAGTGGTAGTAGACCGCCGCCTTCGTGACCCCGAGCGCGTCGGCGATCATCTGCAGCGACGTGCCCTCGACCCCGTGTTCGGTGAACAGCCGCAACGCGGTCTGCAGCAGTCGGGTCCGGGTGTCCTCGGCCGGGCCGGCGGTCATTCTTCCTCCTCAGCGAGCCGTCGGAGCGTACGTCACTCCCTGTCGATCGGCAAACGACGTCCTAGCCGATCGGCTGGGATAAACCTTGCTGTTCGGCAAGTCACATACTTGCCGATCGGCTTGGAGGTCTCCTTGCCGATCGGCTAGCTTGGGCAGTAATCAGATTGAGTGAACCGACCCCGTTCGGGCGAAACGGAGCTGACTCGTGGCGACCTTCCTGTACCGGCTCGGCCGGTTGTCCTTCCGACGGCGAGCGCTGGTCGCCGCCGTCTGGGCAGCCGTCCTGGTAGCGCTCGGGCTGGGCGCCCTCACGCTGTCCGGCCAGCTGTCGAATTCGGTGACGATCCCCGGCACCGAGTCGCAGCGGGCGATCGACCAGCTGACCGAGAAGTTCCCGCAGGCCAACGCCGGTGGCGCGACCGCGCGCGTCGTCATCGAGGCGCCGGCCGGCACCTCGGTCACCGACGCGAAGGGCAAGGCCGCCGTCGAGTCCCTGGTCGGACGGCTGAAGACCGCGCCGAAGGTCTCCGCCGTCGTCGACCCGTTCCAGGCGCAGTCGATCTCGCCCGACAAGCGCGTCGCACTCGCCCAGGTCAGCTACGGCGCCAAGGCGTACGAGCTCACCGACGGTGACCGGCAGGCGCTGCTCGACGCGGCGAACGCCACCCGCGACGCCGGGTTCACCGTCGAGTTCGGCGGCGACGCCGTGCAGGGCATCCCCGAGACCGGCGCGACCGAGGGCCTGGGCGTCGCGGTCGCCGCCGTCGTGCTGATCATCACGTTCGGCTCGCTGGTCGCCGCCGGGATCCCGCTGCTCACCGCGCTGATCGGCGTCGGCACCGGGATGGGCGGCATCTTCCTCGCGTCCGGGTTCCTGGAGCTGAACTCGAACACGCCGATCCTCGCGCTGATGATCGGGCTGGCCGTCGGCATCGACTACGCGCTGTTCATCGTGTCGCGCTACCGGCACGAACTCAGTCTCGGCCGCGATCCCGAGGAGGCCGCGGGCCGCGCCACCGGCACCGCCGGCTCGGCCGTGGTGTTCGCCGGGCTCACCGTGATCATCGCGCTGGCCGGGCTCACCGTCATCGGCATCCCGTTCCTCGGCCAGATGGGCGTGGCCGCCGCGGTCACCGTCGCGGTCGCCGTGATCATCGCGCTGACGCTGCTGCCCGCGATCCTCGGCTTCGCCGGGCAGCGGGTCGCCGGCGAACGCATCCGGCTGCGCCGCAAGCCGGTCGGAACGACGCACGGCGAGCGTTGGGCGCGGTTCGTCGCGCGCCACCGGATCCCGGTGCTGCTCGTCGCGCTGGCCGGGATGGCCGTCGTCGCGCTGCCCGCGCTCGGCATGCAGCTCGGCCTGCCCAACGACAGCACCGCGGCGCCCGAGTCGACCCAGCACAAGGCGTACGAGATCGCCAGCCGCAGCTTCGGCGAGGGCTCGAACGGACCGCTGCTGGTCGTCGTCGACACCGGCTCGAGCACCAACCGGCAGGCCGCGCTCGGCCAGGCCGCGGCCGACATCCAGAAGCTGCCCGACGTCGCCGCCGTCACCCCGCCGAAGGTCAACCAGAACGGTGACACGGCGTTGCTCACGGTGATCCCGGAGAGCGGCCCGAGCAGTACCCAGACCGAGGACCTGGTGGCCGCGATCCGCACCGAATCCGGCGTGCTGGAGAACGCGACCGGCGCGAAGCTGGCCGTCACGGGGCAGACCGCGGCGAACATCGACGTCTCGGAGAAGCTGTCCGACGCGATGCTGCCGTACCTCGCGCTGATCGTCGGGCTGGCGTTCGTGCTGCTGATGCTGGTGTTCCGCTCGGTCGTGGTGCCGCTGAAGGCCACGATCGGCTTCCTCGGCTCGGTCGCGGCGACGTTCGGCGCGGTGGTCGCGGTGTTCCAGTGGGGCTGGCTGACGGACCTGCTCGGCGTCGAATCGACCGGGCCGATCATGAGCATGCTGCCGATCCTGCTGATCGGCGTGTTGTTCGGGCTGGCGATGGACTACCAGGTGTTCCTGGTGACGCGGATGCGCGAGGAGCACGTCCACGGCGCGGAGCCCCAAGAAGCGATGGTCACCGGCTTCCGCCACGGCGCGCGGGTGGTCGTCGCGGCGGCGCTGATCATGATCAGCGTGTTCGCCGGGTTCATCCTGGCCGAGTCGTCGCTGATCCAGTCGATCGGCTTCGCGCTGGCGTTCGGCGTGCTGGTGGACGCGTTCGTGGTCCGGATGACGCTGGTGCCGGCGGTGATGTCCCTGCTCGGCCGCGGCGCGTGGTGGCTGCCGAAGTGGCTCGACCGCATCCTGCCGGACGTCGACGTCGAGGGCGAGAAGCTCACCAAGCACCTCGACGCCGCTCCCGACGACGACGAGCGAGAGCTGGTCGGCGCAAGCCGCTAGCCGAAGTTCGTGAAGGCCACCTTGAGGAACTTCAAGTTCCTCAAGGTGGCCTTCACGGCTTTTCAGGCCGGGGCGGGGACGCCGTCGAGGACGATCACCGGAAACACCCGGTCGGTGTTCCGCTCGTAGGCGGAGGTGCCGTCGGAAACCGTGCGGTAGAGGCGGTCGCGTTCCTCGCCCGTCGTCACGACGGCCTGGGCCGAGTAGGTGCCGGCGCCGAGCTCGACCGTCACGGCCGGGTCCGCGCGCAGGTTGTGGAACCAGGCCGGATGCCGGGGAGCGCCCGCCTTGGAGCCGACCACGAACACGCGGCCCCGGTCGTCGACCGCGAAGCCGAGCGGCACGGTCGTCCGCCGTCCGGTGCGCGCTCCGGTCGTGGTCAGCAGCAGGATGGGGAACGGCGGTTGACTGACCACGCCGTGGTGGGCCCGGAATTCGCTGATGACGCCTTCGTTGTAGGTGCGGAACTCCTCGTCGGCCGGCACGGCGGTTCTCGTGGCGGGAAGACCGAAGTCCGCCACCAACCCGGGACCGCCGGGGAAGACGGTGATGCGGGCGATCCCGGTGGGCGTGACGTCGAGAACGGCGATCCCGAGGGCCTGGTGGGTTCCGTCGGCGGCGCGGTAGTACGTCGCGGCGGCCGGCCGGCCGTTCGCCCGGGTCGGGGTCATCAGCCAGTCGCCGGGAGCGCCGAGCACGTGCGCCAGGTAGCGCAGGCACCGCACCTTGCCGGAGAACCAGGTCCGCGTGCCCACCAGTTCGATCGCGGCGTCGGCGCGCAGCGCCTTTTCCAAGGCTGCCAGATCGGCGTGCCCGAAACCGGCGATGTACTGGCGCAGCAGGTCCCGGGCGTGCGGGTCGGTCGGCTCGACGACGTCGTCGGGCGACGGCGAGATCTCGTCGAGCCGGGCGCGGGCCCGTTGCAGCGCGCTCTTGACCGCAACCGTCGAGATCTCGAGCATGGCCGCGACCTCGCCGGCGCTGAAACCCAGCACCTCCCGGAGCAGGAGCACGGCTCGTTGCCGGGCCGGCAGGTACTGCAGGGCGGCGACGAGCGCCAGCCGCACGCTGTCACGCGCCGCCGAAAGCGTCGCGGGGTCGACCATCACCCAAGCGTCCGGAACCGACCCCAGCCAGGTCACCTCGGGCGCCGCCAGGGCCGGCGGCGCGTCGGGATCGTCGGCCGGACCACCCAAGCCGGAGGGCAGCGCCCGCCTGCCGCCCTGGCCCAAGGCGGACAGGCAGGCGTTGGTCGCGATGCGGTGGAGCCAGGTGCGCAGCGAGGAGCGGCCCTCGAACGTCCCGAACGACCGCCATGCCCGCAGGTACGTCTCCTGCACGAGGTCCGCCGCATCGTCCGCGGAGCCGACCATGCGGTAGCAGTGCGCCAGCAACTCGCGCCGGAACGGCTCGGCCTGCCGGGCGAATTCCTCTGACCACTCCGTCATCACCATGCAGTGCAGACCCTCCGCGCTCGCGAAAGGAATCGGCCGGCTAGCTCATGAACCAGAAAATCGCGCCGCCGATGGCCAGCAGGGCCGCCACACCCAGCACGCCCGCCATGAACTTGGCCGTCTTCCACGTCGAGTAGACGCCGCCCACCAGGAACCCACCCAGGGCGAGCAGGAGAACTCCGACGACTTCCTTGCTCACAGAACACCCTTCGTGGAGGGGATGCCGCCCGCGCGCGGGTCCGGCTCCGTCGCGGCCCGCAATGCCCGGGCCACCGCCTTGTACTCCGCCTCCGCGATGTGGTGCGGGTCGCGGCCGTGGATCACCCGGACGTGCAGCGCGATCTGCGCGTGGAACGCCAGCGAGTCGAACACGTGCCGCGTCAGGACGAACGGGTAGTTGCCGCCGATCGTGAAGGTGTTGAACTGCTCCGGCTCGCCCACGTGCACGCAGTACGGGCGCCCGGACACGTCGATCGCGGCGTGCGCCAGGGTCTCGTCCATCGGGATCCACGCGTCGCCGAAGCGGCGGATGCCGCTCTTGTCGCCCAGGGCCTGGCGGATCGCCTGGCCCAGCACGATCGCTGTGTCCTCGACCGTGTGGTGCGCGTCGATGTGGACGTCGCCGGTCGCCTCGACCTTGAGGTCCAGGGAGCCGTGGACGCCGAACGCCGTCAGCATGTGGTCGTAGAACGGCACGCCGGTCGAGATCTCGACCTCGCCCGTGCCGTCGAGGTCCAGCTGCACGAAGATCGAGGACTCCTTGGTGGTCCGTTCGACCTTGCCGATGCGGGTCATCGGGAAACTTCCTTACTCGCCTCGAGGAAGGCGTCGTTCTCTTCCGGCGTGCCGATGCTGACGCGCAGGTGTCCTTCGATGCCGGGGTCGCGGATCAGCACGCCCTTGTCCAAATAGGACTGCCAGGCCGCGTGCGGGTCGCTGAACCGTCCGAAGAGGACGAAGTTCGAATCGCTCGGCACGGGGTCGTAACCCAGACCGGCCAACGCCTCCACGACGCGGTCGCGTTCGGCCGCCAGCTTGTGCACGCTGTCCAAAGTGGCGTCCGCGTGGCGCAGCGCCGCTCGGGCGGCCGCCTGCGTGAGCCGCGACAGGTGGTACGGCAGCCGCACCAGCTGCAGCGCGTCGACGACCGCCGGAGCCGCGGCCAGGTAGCCCAGCCGCCCGCCCGCGAACGCGAACGCCTTGCTCATGGTGCGTGAGACGATCAAAGAAGCCGGGTAGTCGGCCAGCAGCTCGACGGCGCTCGGCTGCGACGAGAACTCCGCGTACGCCTCGTCGACGACCACGATCCCGGTGGCCGCGTCGAGCACCGCGCGCAACTCGGACAGCGGGATCGAGCCGCCGGTCGGGTTGTTCGGGCTGGTGACGAACACGATGTCCGGGCGCCGTTCCGCGATGACCGCCGCCGCCGCGGCCGTGTCGAGCGTGAAGTCGGCGCGGCGCGGCGCCGGGAGCCACTCGGTGCGCGTGCCCGAGGCGATGATCGGGTGCATCGAGTACGACGGCTCGAAGCCGAGCGCGCTGCGCCCGGGACCGCCGAAGGCCTGCAGGATCTGCTGCAGCACCTCGTTGGACCCGTTGGCGGCCCAGACGTTCGCCTCCGACAGCACCACCCGCGTCGACACGCTCAGGTAGTCGGCCAGGTCCTGGCGCAGCGCGACCGCGTCGCGATCCGGGTAGCGGTGCAGCTGCCCGGCCTCCGCGCGGACCGCCTCGGCGACGTCCGCGACCAGCTCGGGCGGCGGCGGGTACGGGTTCTCGTTGGTGTTGAGCCGGACCGGGACGTCCAGCTGCGGCGCGCCGTACGGGGTCTTGCCGCGCAGGTCGTCGCGCAGCGGCAGCGCGTCCAGGGTGACCTCTTCGCCGATCGTCATCAGACCGAACCTCCGAAGCGCGCGGCGACGGCCTCGCCGTGCGCGGGCAGGTCCTCGGCGTTGGCCAGCGCGACGACGCGGCCGGCGACCTCGCGCAGCGCGTCCTCGGAGTAGTCCACGACGTGGATGCCCTTGAGGAAGCTCTGCACGGACAGGCCCGAGGAGTGGCGGGCGAACCCGCCGGTGGGCAGGACGTGGTTGGACCCGGCGCAGTAGTCGCCCAGCGACACCGGGGCGTACGCGCCGACGAAGATGGCGCCCGCGTTGCGGACCCGGGCGGCGACCGCGGGCGCGTCCGCCGTCTGGATCTCCAGGTGCTCGGCGGCGTAGGCGTCGACGACGCGCAAGCCGTCGTCCACAGTGGACACCAGGATGACGCCGGACTGCTTGCCGCCCAGCGCTTCGGCGACGCGCTCGGAGTGCTTCGTCGCGGCGACGCGGCTCACCAGGTCCTTGTCGACGGCGTCGGCGAGCTGCTCCGACGTCGTCACCAGGACGCTCGCCGCGAGGGGGTCGTGCTCGGCCTGGCTGATGAGGTCGGCAGCGACGTGCACGGGGTCGGCTGTCTCGTCGGCGAGGATCGCGATCTCGGTCGGACCGGCTTCGGAGTCGATGCCGATCAGGCCGCGCAGCATCCGCTTGGCCGCGGTGAGGTAGATGTTGCCCGGCCCGGTGACGACGTCGACCGGGACGAGCTCGGCGCCGTCGGTGTCCGTGCCGCCGTACGCGAGCAGCGCGACGGCCTGCGCGCCGCCGGCCGCCCACACCTCGTCGACGCCGAGGAGCTCGGCCGCGGCGAGGATGGTCGGGTGCGGCAGGCCGTCGAACGCGGCCTGCGGCGGCGAGCAGACGACCAGCGAGCCGACGCCCGCGATCTGCGCCGGGACGACGTTCATCACCACGGTCGAGGGGTAGACGGCCAGCCCGCCCGGGGCGTACAGCCCGACGCGCTCGACCGGCACCCACTTCTCGGTGACCGTGCCGCCGTCGACGACCGTGGTCGTGACGTCGGTGCGGCGCTGCTCGGCGTGCACCTTCCGAGCGCGGGTGATCGACTCCTCCAGCGCGGCGCGGACCTCCGGGTCCAGCTCGGCCAGCGCCCGCGTCAACCGCTCACGCGGCACCCGCACGGACGCCGGGCGGACCCCGTCGAACTTCTCGGTGTACTCGAGGACGGCTTCGACACCGCGGTCACGGACCGCCTCGACCACCGGGCGCACGTGATGCAGCGCCGCGTCCACGTCGTATTCGGCGCGAGGGAGCGTGGCGCGCAGTTCGGCGGCGGTCGGGACCTGCCCACGCAGGTCGGTGCGGTTCAACATGCCCTCAAGGGTACGAGGTCACACTGAAGCGTCCGTCGGCGATACTCCCCGGTGACGGCCGATCCCAGGATGCAGGAGGCAGCGGTGGCGCGAATCGCGTTGTGCCAGGTCAACTCGGGTGACGACCCGGAGGCGAACCTGAAGCTGATTCGCTCCGGCGTCGAGGCCGCGGTGGCGGGCGGCGCGCGGATCGTCGTGTTCCCCGAAGCGACGATGGCCCGGTTCGGCCGTCCGCTGGAGCCGGTCGCGGAGGCCTTGGACGGGCCGTGGGCGTCCGCGGTCGCTTCGGTGGCCGCCGAGCACGACGTCGTGGTCGTCGCCGGGATGTTCACCCCGGCGGACGAGGGCCGTGTTCGCAACACGCTGCTGGTCACCGGCGGCGGGCAGCACCGCGGCTACGACAAGATCCACCTCTACGACGCGTTCGGCTTCGCCGAGTCGGACACGGTCGCGCCCGGTGCCTCGGTGACCACGTTCGAGCTGGACGGCGTCGTCTACGGCGTCGCGACGTGCTACGACCTGCGGTTCCCGGAGCTGTTCCGCGCGCTGGCCGACGACGGCGCCGACGTCGTGCTGCTGCCGGCGTCCTGGGGCGCGGGCGAGGGCAAGCGCGAGCAGTGGGAGGTGCTGGTGCGCGCACGGGCGCTGGACTCGGGCTGCTGGGTGCTGGCCTGTGGCCAGGCCGACCCGGCGGCGACGGGCGTCACGGTCAACCCGAAGGCGCCGACGGGCATCGGGTACTCGACGGTGTCGGACGGCTTCGGCCGGGTCGTGGCCCAGGCCGGTCCCGCTCCGGAGACCTTGCTGGTGGACGTCGACCCGGCGGTGTCGGCCCAGGCCCGTACGGCGACGGGAGCCCTGGCCAACCGCCGGCTCTGACCGGACCCGAGCGCCCCAATGTGGCCTTCGGTGCGTCAGACGCACCCAAGGCGGCCTTCGGTGCGTGAGACGCAACCAAGGCCACATTGGGGCGCTTGAGGCGGAGCTAGCGGAGCAGGCCTTCGCGGATCGCGACCCGGACGAAGCCCGCGCGCCGGCGCTCGCCCGTCTTGTCGCGGATCCGGTCGAGGTACGACCGGACCGTCCGGACGCTGATGTTGAGGATCTCCGCCACGTCGACGTCGCGCTCCCCCGCCGCCACCAGCCGGAGCACCTGCTTCTCGCGCTCCGACAGCACGATCTTCGGGCCGGCGTGGCGCTCTTCGCTGTCCTGGATGATCATCCCGGCCAGCGTCGGCGACACGTACGCGTTGTCGTCGGCGATCGTGCGGATCGCGCGCAGGAGCTCGTCGCCGTCGACGTCCTTCGACAGGAACCCCTTCGCGCCCGCCTGCATCGCGCCGAGGACCTCCGGCTGTTCCGCGTGCGCGGACACCACCAGCACCTTGTGCCCCATCTGTCCCACTTCCAGGACCGCGGCCGCGTCCTGGACGCCCCGGAGCTTCAGGTCGAGGACCACGACGCTGCCGGCCGGCTGGTCCTGGACCGCGAACCGGGCCACCGAGTCGGCGACCGCGCCGAGCTCGATGTCCGCGGCCTCGGTGAGCACGCGGGTGAGCGCGTACCGGTAGAGCGGGTGGTCCTCGATGACGCCGACGTGGATCTTCCGCGGCGCCTTGACTTCCCCGTCGCTCATTTGCGGCCGCCGCGCCGCGGGCCGGAGCCGCCGATCAGGCCGCGCCGGATGGCTTCCTTGACCAGGCCCGGCCGCCGCCGTTCGCCGGTCTTGTCGCGGATGCGGTCGAGGTAGCCCCGCACGGTCCGGACGCCGATGCCGAGGATCAGCGCGATGTCGACGTCGCGCTCCCCCGCCGCCACCAGCCGCAGCACCTGCTCCTCGCGCGGCGACAGCTCGACGTCGGCCGAGACGGCGGGCCGGTCCGCGTTGTCCTTCATGATCATCCCGGCGACCACCGCGGAGACGTACGCGCCGCCGCCGGCCACCGTCTTGATCGCGATCAGCAGCTCGTCGGCGTCGACGTCCTTGGAGAGGAACCCGCGCGCCCCCGCGGCGATCGCCCCCAGCACGACTTCGGGCTCCGCCTGCGCGGAGACCACGAGCACGTGGTGCCCAAGCTCGCAGACCTCCAGGACCGCCGCCGCCCCGGCGACGCCCGGGAGGCCCAGGTCCAGCAGCACCACGCTGCCCGGTGGCTGCCGGTGGACGTGGAACCGCGCCACCGAGTCGACCACCGCCCCGAGCTCGATGAATTCGGCTTCGGCCAGCACCCGCTCCACCGAAACGCGGTACAGCGGGTGGTCTTCGATGACCGCGACCCGGACCCGGCCCCGGTCCAGATCGTCCTCGGCCGAGCGCTCTTGTGTCATGTGCACGACTTTCACCCCGTTCCACCCGACGGGGCCGGCCGTCCGGCCGTGGCCGGGTCCAGCGCGGGGCCCATCGGCACCAATGCCAGCAAACTACCGTTGACCGGTGATCTATTCACGCTTCCGTAGCCGAGCGAGGCCAATGCCTGCGCGTTCACCACCGGGTACTTCCGGCCCGTATCGGTCACCAGGTACGTGGTGGCCGAGCCGGATTCGACGACGACGGCTCCCCCCGACGGAGGTACGTACACCTCGTCCGCCACCCGTGCTTCGGTCCGGGTGGCGACCTGGATTGCTTTGGCGCCAGGAGAAAGCGGGAATTCGGCCGAAACGAGCAACCGGCTGCCCTGGATGCACAACGCGACGGAGTTTCCGGTGATCGGCGCCTTGCCCGGGATGCGGTCGGGAAAGGCCGCGGGGTCGGCACCGCCGGCGCGGGGCGCGGCGACCTTCGGCGCGGCGGCGACGTCGGCGGCGCGGACGTCGACCGGCGCCGGCGTGCCGGGGTACGCGGCCGCGTTGGCCCCCGTCGTCACCAGCAGGCTCGCCTCGGTCTGCCCGACCGGCTCGAGCCCGTCGCGGCGGACGAGGTAGTACGACGTCGCGGTGCCCGGCGCGGCCATCGCGTCCACGACGGCGAGGACCTCGCCGACGCGGGTGCCGCGGCCGCCGACGTCCGGTCCGCGGCCACCGGCGCCGTCGACCGGCAACGCGGTCAGGTCGCGCCCGGCCGGGACCGTGTCGATCCACCGCGCGGACACCGCGATCGTCGGGTAGCTGTCGAACTGCAGCGCGGTCGCGGCCTCGTCGGAAAGCTTGTAGCGGCGGCCGCCGGCGAGCAGGAACCGGTCGCCCCCGGGCAGCCGGACGATCACGCCCTGGTCGCGCGGCAGCTCGACCGCGGACGCGGGCGCGGAGAGCAGGACGGCGGTGCGCGGCTCGGCCGACGCGGGCGCGTCCTGGGTGGTGCGGCTGCAGCTCGTCCACGGCGTCGTGACGAGTGCGCCGGCGGCGGGCACCGAGTCGGGCGCGCCGGGGATGCCGATCTGGGTGCCGCGGCCGGCCTTGCCGAGGTTCTCCGACGAGACGGACACGGTCGCGTCGCCGTTGCCGCCGGCGAGCAGCCGCGCGGAGGCGTAGTTGAGGACGGGGTGCAGGACGCCGTCGGCACCGAGCACGAACCGGGCGCCGGTGCCCTCCTCGACGATCACCTTGCCGCCGGCCAGCCAGTCTTTACCGCCGGAGGGGTTGAGCAGGCCGATGATCCCGAAGACGGCGGTGACGAGCAGCGCGGCCACGAGCCCCAGCACGGTGCCGAGCACGAGCCGGCGGCTGGGCGAGACGGGGTGGTTGGCGTCGGCGGCGACGAGCGCGGAAACGAGCCTGCGGCGGAGGAACTGGTACGCCTGGATCTGGTCCCGCTGCGTCCACACGCGCTGTGCCCCCGGCTGTGTGCGTCGTCCTCCCGAGTGGTCGACGCTAGGCACCCGGACGGCGCACGGGGAGGGTAATTTTTACGCCCACGCGGCATCCGGGGAGGCAGTAGCGTCGCAGACCCGGGGAAAGGGGAACCCGTGTCCGTCGAAACCGCCGGCGCCGTGCGCCCGGCACCGCCGCGGCCCGCGTCCACGCCGCTGCCCTGGCTGCTGCCGATCCGGCCGTTGCAGGCCGCGCTGTGGGAGATCGCCGGGATCGCCGTCCTGCTCGCGTGGATGGTCGACACCGTTTCGCAGCCGGTGCGGATCGTGGTCAGCGCGGCAGCCGGCCTCTTGGTGCTGCTGACGTCCGTGCGCTTCGCCGGACGGCACCTGGCGGGCTGGGCCCTGACCTGGACGGCGTTCCGGCTGCGGCGCCACGACACGCGCCGCGACAGCCCCGACCCGCTGCTGTCCGTGGCCGGGACGGTGAAGGTGCGCCAGCACGTCGACCGCGCGGGCAACCGCTTCGGCGTCGCCGAGGTCGACGGCGGGTGGAGCGCGCTGGTCCGGCTGACGCAGGGGCCGGGGGCGCCGGGCCCGCTGGTCGAGGCGTTGCGCTCGGCCTACCGGCGGACGGACGTTCCGCTGGCGTCGGCGCAGCTGCTGACGTGGGCCATCCCGCGTGGCGACCAGGTGCTGCGAGTCCGCTGGCTGGCGGTGCGGTACCGGCCGGACCTCGCGCCGATCGCGGCGTTGGCCCGAGGTGGCGGCGACCTCGGGGCGTTGCGGAGCACGGCGTCGGCGGCGTTGAGCCTGATGGGCGCGCTGGCCGAGGCCGGGTACCAAAGCACAGTGCTGGAGGCCGGGGAGCTGGCGAAGGAGCTTCGGGTGGCGCTGGGTGTCCAGGGGGCCGCTTCCGGGCCGCCGGACCGGTGGAAGTCGTGGACCTGGGGTGACTCGGCGCAGGTGTGTTTCCGGCCGCGGTCGTCGCGAGTGGTGGATTTCGCGGTGCCGGGGGCGGCTTTCACGGCGACGTCGTACACGCTGACGCGGACTTCCGGTGGGCGGGAGAAGGCCGAAGTGACGGTGCGGGTGGGGGCTCGGCCTGGTTCTCCAGTCCCGTCGCCGAAGATTCCGGCGGTTCCGCTGCACGGGCGGCACGGCGCCGCGGTGAGGCAGACACTTCCGCTGGCGCTGGACTCCTGAAACGACATGAACGACCCTTTCATGTCGTCTGGTGGCATGAAAGGGTCGTTCATGTCATCGCGGAGGCCGCAGACTCAGCCGCGGACGGCTTCGTAGACCCCCGCGATCATGCCCACGAAAGGCACCAGCGAAAGCAGCACCAAGAACTCCGAGACGTCCAAAAGCCTTGACCAGTAAGGCGAACGCAACCCACGCGCGACCCGCGTCGCGTACACCAGGCACACCACCGCCGCCAGGACGACCGCGCAGCCCGCCGCGAAGACCACCGTCCGGTTGCCCGAGGCCACCAGCCACACCCCGGCGCACACCAGGGAAAGCACGCCGAAACCGACCAGCACCAGGCGTTGGACACGGCCCGCGTACGACCGCGACCGCAGGATCCACGCCACGCCCAGCAATCCCGCCAGGCCGGCGTCCCACGGGCCGGCCGTGGACAGCACCACCGACGACGCCAGCACCACCAGGCCCAGGCCCACCAGCAACCCCGTCAGCACGGCCTGCGCCCGGGACGTCCGGCCGATCATCTCCGTCCCCACCGACGGCTGCTCGTCCGCGCGGAACGCCTCCATGTCGTCCGGGACCCGGGGCAGCGGCAGGCGGGCCAGGCGCAGCGCCAGCATCGGGGCCACCGCCGCCAACGCCGTGCTCAGCACCGCGACCACCGCCGCCGCCGACACGGGAGAAACGCCGGCCAGCAGGACCACGCCCGTCGTGATCGCACCGAACCCCGCCGCGCTCGTGATCGCCACGAACCACGGCAGCCGGTCGGCCACCGAGACCGCCGCCAGGACGCCGTACACCGTCACCGCCGCCAGCCCCGCCGCCAGCGGACCCGCCGACAGCGAGAACAGCGGATGCGGCGCCAGGATGGACATCCCGGCCAGCAGCGCGACGCCGACGCCGGCCACCGCTCCGGCCGCGCCGGCTTCCGCGTCTCCGTAGGCACGGCTGAGCGCGCCGCCGCCGAGGAGCAGCACCAAGGCCAAGAGCCCGGTCCCGATCGGCGCCAGGACGCTGCCGGACGCCGCCGCCTGGACCAGCAGCCCGCCGGCCAGCAGCAGCACGACGGCGGCCACCAGCCCGGACCGCCGGGCGACCGACGGCCCCCAGCCACCGGCCGAATCGGCGACGCTGGCGATCGAGTCGACGACGTCGTCGAACAGCAGCGGACCCCGCGGACGTTCCCGCGGGGTCAGGTGGAGCACTTCGCCGTCCCGGATCTGGGCCGCGGCCACGCTCAGGCCCAAGGCCAGTGGCGCGCCGCCCAGCCGGGACAGCACCCAGCCCGGATGTTCGGCCGACGCCTGCCCGGACGCCCCGGCCAGCCGCACCAGCTGGGGCACCAGCTCGGCGAACGTCGACTGCTGTGGCAAGGCGACGTCGACGCGGGCCCTCGGTGTCACCACCGTGACCCGGCGCGTCGTCCCGGTCAAAGAAGCCGTCATCAGACGTTCTTCGCGGCCGAGATCACCGGGGCGAACTTGGCGTTCGACGCCTCGGCGAGCTTCTGCAGTCCGGCGTTCACCGCCTCGAGGACGATCTCCGAGAGGTTGCGGGCGTCGTACTCGCGGATCGCGCGGGGGTCGATGTCGATCGAGGTGAAGCGGCCGTCGCCGCGGAGGGTGACGGTGACCTCGTTCTGCCGCGAGTGCGCCTTGACCTCCATCGCCTCGACCGTGCGCTGGATCCGCTGGACCTCTTCGGTCTGCTTGCGCACCTGCGCGAGCAGCTCGTCCATGTCCGGCACCGCGTACGGATCGGTCACTGTTGCATCCCTTCGTGCTGGCGGACGCGGACACTGCCCACGAACCGCTGGAAACCGGGTGAGAGCCGCCGCGCGGTCGCGGGCGCGGCCGTGCAGGCGAGCTCGAGCACCAGCCGGTCCGCCGGCGTGGGGCCGGGAACCGTCAGGTGCACCTGGGTCTGGATCAGCTCTTCGCCTTCGCCGGTGCGCAGGCGCAGCAGCTGCATGACGCCGGGCGCGGCCGGGGCGCCGACGTCGCGGCGGCTCAGTACCTCCAGGCCGGCCATCGTGCGCGAAAGGCGTTCGACGGCTTCGGCGGCGATGGCGTCGATCGACGCCTCGTCGGGCCGCTGCTGGACGCTCACGGTGATGTTCGGGACGAACTCGCCCGGCGAAGCGTCGTGCACGGCGACGAACACCGCGCCCGAGTCGCCCGGGTCGACGGCCGTCCAGCCGTCCGGGATGACGAAGTCCAGGGGAAGGGTCATCACAGCCCCACGTAGGAAACGGCATCGTCCCAAGCGGATCCGACGGCGGTGGCGGCGTCGTTCGCCGCGGTCCCGACGTAGTCCGCGGCCGCGCCGCCGTACTCGGTGATGGTGTGGCCGAGCTTCGGCAGGTCGATGTCGATCTTCGCGCCGACGCCGGCGCCGAGGCCGAGCGCCGCGCCCGCCTTGAAGTTGACCTTGATGTGCCCGGCGTCGTAGGTGGCCTGGGCGTCGAGCTGCGCGCCGATGCCGTACTGCAGGGTGCCGTTCGCGCCGACGCCGATGCCCGCGACGTCCGCGGCGACCTCGCCTTCGACCTTGCCGCCGGCGAAGACGTTCGCGTGCGCGCCCAAGCCGTGCGCCCCGATGGTGCCGGACGCGCTCGCCTCGCCACCGGCGAAGACCGTGCCCTTGGCGTGCGCCGCGGCGGGACCCCAGTCGCCCTTGGCTTCGAGCTCTTCCTTCACCGCGGCCAGCTCGGTGTGCCCGGACGCGCCGACGTCCCAGCCCTTCGACGTGATCTTGCCGTCGTACTCCGGGGTGAGCCCGTCCTGCTCGTGCTTGAACTTGTAGTACGTGATCTCGGTGCTGTTGCCGAGCTTGTCCTTGAACCCCTCAGGCTTCGGCTGGCCGAACGGCGTGTCCGCCTTCTTCGGCGCGCGCGTGCCTTCCAGGCCGTCCCAGGTGAGCTTCTTCCAGCCCGAGTTGCCGAACCACGACGGCGCGCCCCGCGGCCGCTTCCGGCCGTCGAGGGTGCTGCCGTTGAGCCAGCCCAGCGGGCCGCCCGTCTTCTTGCCCAGCTTGTATTCGAGCCGTTGGGTGCCCTCGGGCGGGAACAGCTCGGCGAGCGCGTCGGAGAACTCGTCGACGACCTGGCGGGCAGCTTGGACGCTCTGCTCGCCCAGCTGCCGCGCGGCCTGGATGAACGCGCCGACCGAGCCGGAGTTCACCGCGCGCGCCTGCGCGGTCAGCTGCTGGGCGTACTGGTCGAACTGCGCGATGACGGAGTCGACCGCGGCCTTCGCCGACTGGACGAGCTGGGCCGCCGTCGAAAGCCGTTTCGCCTGGTCGTCGAGTTTCGTGGCGGCATCGGTGAGCTCCTTGCCGAGCTCGCCGGCCGCCGTCGCGAACGCGGTGTAGGCGTCGCCGTCCCAGTCCGCGTGCAGCGTCTTGGCCGACTCGTCGATTTCGCGCGCCTTGCCCGACACCGTCGAAGCCTGGGTGGCGACGCGCTGCGACGCGGCGCTCAGCGCCCCGGGGTCACCGGTGACCCGTCTCTGACACTCGACCAGGACCTGCCGGTAGCCGGACAGCACGGAGCTGACCACCCCCGACGCGTCGACGACCCCCGAGGACCACATGGGCTAGTTCCCGGCCGCGTCGTAGCCGACGTGCTGGCTGAAGTGCTTGCCGTTGTAGTCCATGGCGATGTCGATGTCGAAGTCCTGGCCGCCCGGAGCCTCCACAGTGGACTCACCGGTGGTGAGGTTGGTGTGGATGACGACCTCGTCGGCCCCGCCCGAAGGCACGGGAGCGGGCGCGGGCTGGGTGACCGGAGTCGGCTGCGTCGGCACTGTGGCGCCGTTCTGCCCCGGGTTCACGGCGATCCAGCTGTTCGACGGGTCGAGCGACGTGCCGGGGCCGGTCACCGGCGTCGTCGCGCCGCCGCTGGAACCGCCGCCGGGCGCGAGCGCGGGCGGGGTGTAGTCGGTGAACGAAGGCTGCTGCGGGATCCCCCCGCCGCTCCCGCCCGCCACCGCCTGCTGCCCGGCCGGGCTTGCCACCGACGGCGGGGCCTGGGGCGCCGTGACCGGGGTGGTCCCGATCGACGGCGTCGTCGCGCCCGAGCTGCCGGAGTCGTGGTGGAAGAGCTTTTCGATCTGGCCGATGACCTGCGCGAGCTGCGTGATCTGCTGGGCGAGGTCGACCGCACCGAGCGCCTTGAGCAGCGCGCCGATCGCGGTGATGAACGCCCGCAGCGACGCGCTCGTCGCGGTCGACAAAGCGACCGCCGCGCCGTAGGTCCACCAGTTCGACATCAGCGCGGCGACCGTCGGGTTCACCGCGGAGACCACCGCGCGGTAGGCCTCCTGCGCCGTCTTGATCAGCGTGCCGGAGACGCCGAGCAGCTCGGCGCCCTTCTGGACCACGTTGATGATCTTGGTGAGCTGGTCGAGCGATTCGCCGATCTTCTTCAGCGCCGACTCGCTCGCCGCGCCCGACCAGATCTTGCCGAGCTGGTCGGCGGCCTTCGTGAGCTCGGTGTACATGCTCAGGAACTGCTCGGCCTTCTTGACCAGGTCGACCACGTGCTGCGCGATCTGCTCCGGCTGGCCGGTGACGATCTGCGGCAGGATGGTGATCGGCCCGCCCGAGGACGCGGTCGCGTCCATCGCGCTGGAGTTCGGGAAAGTCAGCATCGGACCTCACAAAGGTTCTGTAGTGCCAGACAGGACGATCAGACGACGGAGGCGGGCCGGTAGACGCTGACCTTCGCCAGCCCGCCGATGCGGGCGTCGAGGAGCCCGTGGTTGTAGAGGCGGCCGCCGTCGCCGGCGACGCCGATGACCGGCTGGCGGTCGGAGAACAGCAGCGGCTCGACGACCACGACGTCCCCGCTGTGCACGCCGCCGGGAACGTCGGAGAAGGTCCGCGCGGTGCCGGCGTAGACCTCGATGAGCCCGACGCGCGCCTGGTTGTCGGCGTCGCCGGCCAGCCAGTCGTTGAAGTCGGCGACACCGTGGAAGCGCGTGTCGGTGATCGGGTGGTCCCCGAGCCGGCCGAGCTGCGCGTCCCCCAGGTAGCGCAGCACGTTGCCGACCGACGACGGCTCGCCGTGGGCGCCCGCGCTGTCGTTGATCGCCAGGGTGGCGAGCTCCGAAGCGTGCGAGCTCCCCCAGATCGACGACGTCGGCGTGGTGGACCCGTCGTGGCCGCCGCCGTAGCCGGCGGCCGCGGCCCGGTCCGCCGCCTGGTAGGCGTCGGCACTGGCCTTGACCAGCCCGTTGACCTGCTGCAGCAGCTGCAGGAGCGTGCGGACGGCGGTGACCTGGCTGGAGTGCAGGGCGGCGTTCGCGGCGGCGACGGCGCTGCCGAAGCCCGCGAACGACATCGGCTGCACGACGAGCCGTTCGAGGTCGGCCACGGCGTTGATGCCGTGGGCGATGATGCCGCCGACGTTGCCGACGGACGAGCGCATCGCCTCGGGCTCAGCCCGGTACTCGCCGGCCATGGCTCTCCTTCCGCGGGTGGCTGCTCGGCAGAGCGTAAGTTCGGCCCCGGAAGCGGGCGGACGGCAAAAGTACCCACCGCGGCGTGTCGGCAAGTGGCCAAAATACCGGTCAGAGCCACCCCGATCTGCTGGAGCCTTACTTCATGAGCCTGTCGCCGGAGCGCCCTCCCGAGATCGTGCTGCAGTCGCCGCCGATGCTCCCGAAGAGCTCGTCCGGCGGGATGATGCAGCTGATGATGTTCCTGCCGATGATGCTCGGCATGGGCGCGATGTCGTTCGTCTACATCGGACGCGACGGCGGCGTGATGACCTACATCTTCGGCGCGCTGTTCATCTGCGCCATGGGCGGCATGGTCGTGATGTCGCTGGGCCGCGGCGGCATGGCGAAGAAGGCGCAGATCAACGACGAGCGCCGCGACTACCAGCGGTACCTCTCCGGCCTGCGGGCCCAGGTCCGGGACATCGCCGACGGCCAGCGCGCCGCGATGGTCGCCGTCCAGCCCGATCCCGCCGACCTCTGGGCCTACGTCGAGACCGGGAAGCTGTGGGACCGGCGGCGCACCGACGGCCAGTTCGCGCAGGTGCGCGCGGGTTCCGGGCCGCAGCGGCTGGCGACCCCGCTGAAGGCGCCGCAGACCGTGCCGCTGGAAGACCTAGACCCGGTCTGCTCCACCAGCCTCAAGCACTTCATCCGCACCTACTCGACGGTCGACGACCTGCCGGTGGCGCTGTCGCTGCGCTCGTTCGCCGCGGTCACCGTGGCCGGGCGGCGGCCGGACGTGCTCGGCCTGGTGCGGTCGCTGCTGTGCCAGCTCGTCACCTTCCACTCCCCCGCGGACCTGCGGGTCGCGGTGTGCGTCCCGGCGGACCGGCAGCACGACTGGGAATGGGCGAAGTGGCTTCCGCACGCGACCGCGGCCGGTGCGGCCGACGCCGTCGGCTCCCGGCGCCTGGCCGCCGACTCGGCGGCCGGCCTGGCCGAACTGCTCGGCGCGGACCTCGGCGAACGCCCCGCGTTCAGCCGTCGCGCGGCGGCCGAGCTCGACCTGCCGCACCTGGTGGTCGTCGTCGACGGCGGCAACGCCCACGGCGAGCCCCGGCTGATCGGCGAAGACGGCCGGCTCGGCGTCACGGTGCTCGAGATCGGACAGGAACACCCGCGGACGTACTCGACCGAGCGGCTGCTGAGCCTGCACACCACCCCCGATTCCCTGGGCATGGTCGTCGGCGACGCCACCGAGCAGCGGCTCGGGTTCCTCGGCCGCCCGGACATCCTGGACCGCGGCGCCGCGGAGGCGCTGGCCCGGATGCTGACGCCGTTGCACACCCCGGCCGCGGTCGTCGGCGACAAGCCGATGTCGGCGACGTTCGGGCTGTCCGGGCTGCTCGGCATCGGCGACCCGCGCGACACCGACACCACCATCACGTGGGCGCCGCGCGCGGCGCGTGACCGGCTGCGGATCCCGCTGGGCGTCAACCCGGAGGGCCGGCCGGTGGAGCTGGACCTCAAGGAGTCGGCCGAGGGCGGGATGGGCCCGCACGGCCTGGTCATCGGCGCGACCGGGTCCGGCAAGAGCGAACTGCTGCGGACGCTGGTGACGGCGCTGGCGGTGATGCACTCGTCGGAGACGCTGAACCTGGCGCTGATCGACTTCAAGGGCGGCGCGACCTTCGCCGGGATGACCGACCTGCCGCACACCTGCGCCGTCATCACGAACCTGTCCGACGACCTCGCGCTCGTCGACCGCATGGCCGACGCGCTCAACGGCGAGCTGCTGCGGCGCCAGGAACTGCTGCACGCGGCCGGGAACTACGCGTCGGTGCGCGACTACGAGAAGGCGCGGGCGGACGGCGCGGCGCTCGACCCGCTCCCGTCGCTGCTGGTGATCATCGACGAGTTCAGCGAGCTGCTGTCCGCGCGGCCGGAGTTCATCGACCTGTTCGTCGCGATCGGCCGGCTCGGGCGCTCGCTCGGTATTCACCTCCTGCTGGCGTCGCAGCGGCTGGAGGAGGGCCGGCTGCGCGGGCTCGATTCGCACCTGTCGTACCGGATCGGCCTGCGGACGTTCTCGGCGTCGGAAAGCCGGACGGTGCTGGGCGTCGCCGACGCCTACCACCTGCCGCCGGTGCCGGGGTCGGCGTACCTGAAGTCCGACACCGAAACGCTCATCCGGCTCAAGGCCGCGTACGTCTCGGGGGAGCTGCCGCCGCGCAGCACGGTCGTGCGCGAGGACGGGCAGGAGCTCGGCGTGCTGCCGTTCTCCTTGGCCCCGGTGGAAATTCCGGTGACGACCGAGATCTCGGACGTGCCGAAAGCCGACGGCACCGGCGAGACGATCATCCACGCGATGCTGTCGCGCCTGGAGGGCCGCGGGCCGGCCGCGCACCAGATCTGGCTGCCGCCGCTGGCCGAACCGCCGACGCTGGAGCAGCTCCTGCCGCCGCTGGGCGAGGACGCCGCGCGCGGCCTGTGCCCGCTCGGCTGGGGCGGCAACGGGAAGCTGACGATCCCGGTGGCGCTGGTGGACAAGCCGTTCGAGCAGCGCCGGGACATGCTGTGGGCCGACTTCTCCGGCGCGGGCGGGCACGCGCTGATCGTCGGTGCCCCGCAGAGCGGCAAGTCGACGCTGATGAAGGACATCGCGGGCATGCTCGCGCTGACGCACACCCCGGCCGAGGTGCAGCTGTTCGTGCTGGACATGGGCGGTGGCGCGCTGGCCCCGATCGCCGGGCTGCCGCACACGTCCGGGTACGCCACCCGCCGGGACGCGCAGCGCTGCCGCCGGGTCGTCGCCGAGCTGACGACGTTGCTCGAACAGCGCGAGGAGTTCTTCGCCGCCCACGGGATCGAGTCGATCACGACGTTCCGCCAGCGCCGCGCGGAGTTCACCGAGAGCACCGACGGGCGCGAGTTCGGCGACGTCTTTCTGTTCGTGGACAACTGGACCACGATCCGGCAGGAGTACGAACAGCTGGAGGAGCAGATCACCGGGCTGGCCGCGCGCGGGCTCGGGTTCGGCATCCACGTGATCGTCTCGCTCAACCAGTGGATCGGCGTCCGCGCCCAGTTGCGCGACGCGATCGGCACGCGCTTCGAGCTGCGCCTCGGCGACCCGATGGACTCCTCCATCGACCGCAAGGTCGCGGTGAACGTCCCGGCCGACCGGCCCGGGCGCGGTATCACGGCGGAGAAGCTGCACTTCCTCGCGGCGCTCCCCCGCATCGACGGCGACCAGCGCCCGGAGACGGTCGGCGCGGGCGGCGTCGACCTCGTCCGGAAGATTTCCGAGGCCTGGAAGGGACCGCGTGCGCCGCAGGTTCGGCTGCTCCCGCCCGAGGTCCCGCTGGACACGCTGCCCGCGGCCCCTTCGCGCCAAGTCACTCTGGGGATCGCCGAATCGACGTTGCGCCCGGTGTGCCTGGACTTCTCGGCGGACCCGCACTTCGTGGCCTTCGGCGACGTCGAGTCCGGGAAGAGTTCACTGCTGCGTGCGCTGGCTCATGGCATCACGTCGGCGTACACCCCGGACGAGGCGGCGATCATCGTCGCGGACTACCGCCGCGGCCTGCTCGGCGCGGTGCCGGAGCCGCACCTGCTGGGTTACGCGGGCGCCGAAGGCAAGCTGACGGAGCTGATCTCCGAGTGCGCGACCGCGATGCGCAACCGGCTGCCGGGTCCTTCCGTGACGCCGGAACAGCTGCGCAACCGGTCGTGGTGGCGTGGGCCGGAGCTGTTCGTCCTGGTGGACGACTACGAACTGGTGGCTACCGTGGGGCGCAATCCCTTGCAGCCACTACTGGAGTTCCTGCCGCAGGCTCGGGACATCGGCCTGCACGTGATCATTGTGCGGGGTTCCGGTGGGGCTGGGCGGGCGTTGTTCGAGCCGGTGCTGCAGCGGTTGCGGGAGCTGGGTTCGCCGGGGTTGATCATGTCGGGGACGAAGGACGAAGGGGCGCTGCTGGCGGACGTCAAGCCTTCGCCGCAGCCGCCGGGGCGGGGGACGCTCGTTTCTCGGCGGCATGGGACCGGTTTGGTTCAGGTGGCTTGGACCAAGCCTGCCGAGTCTTAGGTGGCTGGGTTTTAGGGATACGGCTTCGCCGGGGCGTAGGAAATCGGCGCTTCGTGTTGTTGCCTTCCGCTCGGTGCGAGAGCGCCGATTCCCCACGCGACGGTGCCCCTGCCGCGTCTGCCGTGTTCCACCTGATCGGTAACTGTTCAGGCCCTTTCCGGGCTGTGAACGGGTCTGTGGGATGATCTTGTTGTGGGGGAAGGTGTCCGTCCGTCGTATGACGAGCTGGC
>NZ_JBFBAG010000057.1:19199-69932 GCF_040682155.1 Amycolatopsis sp. NPDC051371 | reverse complement strand
GTTCTCCTTCAGCAACGAAGAAAGCTCCGTCGCCGCCGGCGGCGCGGTGGCGATCAGCCGTCGCAGGTCCCCGTCGGACTTGGCGAGCTGCTGGGTCACGACCAACCACGGCAGACCGCATCCCCGCAGTGTCCACTTCGGACGAAAAAGTCCCGCTTCCGCTCAGCGAAGGCTGGGGGGAGACCTGCGAGCGAAAGCGGGAGTTCGAGGCCGGTACGGGGGTCGCCTCGCGGCGAGTGGCGCTACACGGCTCCAGCCGAACTGGCACTCCGTGAAGGCATTGGGTGAGGCCCGGGGACTCCTCCGTACCGACACCCGTTACAACGTCCTGCGCCCGCCGGTGTTCCCGACGTGACCGGGCTCATGCCAGCATCCGGCCGAGCAGGACGCCGAGGCGGTTCCGGTCCGCCGCGCCCAAGCCCGACGTCAGCGGGGCCATCGCGCGCGACACCTCCGCCGTCAGATCCGCGGCCAGCGAAAAGCCCGCCGGCGTCAGGCTGACGCGCACCGAACGGCCGTCGTCGCGACTGGCCTCTCGGGAAACCAGCCCGCGGCGGACCGCCCGGTCGACCAGGCCGCTCACCGACGACCGGTCCAATCCCAGGTGCGTGGCGAGCTCCGCCATCTTCGGCGTGCGGTCGCGCAAGATCCCCAGAACCCGCAGCTGCGTCAGGGAAAGCTCGTGCGCCGCCGCGACCTCGCTCAGCCGGGCCATCACCACGAACGACACCTGAGCCAGGTTGTCCAGCACCTCGTCGGGTTCGGTCATGCCGCCGACTCTACCTTGAGCTAGTTGGCGATGCCATCTAAAGTAGTGGGTATTACCAACTAAAAGGAGACACCATGCGCGCCGCAGTCGTCACCGAGTTCGGTACTCCGCCCACCTGTCAGGACTTCGCCGAACCCCAGCCCTCCAGCGAAAACGAGGTGCTGGACGTCGTCGCCGCGGGACTGCACCCGCGCGTCCGCTCCCAGGCCGACGGTTCGCACTACACCGGGACGGGTGACCTTCCGCTCGTCCCCGGCATCGACGGCGTCGGCCGGGCGCCCGACGGCGCGCTGCGGTACTTCGTCCTGCCCGACACAGCGATGGGCTCGATGGCCGAACGCACCGTCGTGGACCCGAGACGCAGCGTCGTCCTGCCCGGAGACGCCGACCCGGTGCTCGTCGCCGCCGGGATGAACCCCGCGATGTCGGCCTGGGTCGCCCTCCGCCGGCGCATCGAGTTCGGCGCCGGGCAGGACGTCCTCGTCCTGGGCGCGACCGGGAACGCCGGCCGGCTCGCCGTCCAGGTCGCGAAACACCTCGGCGCGGGCCGGGTCATCGCCGCTGGCCGCGACGCCGGGCGCCTCGCCGAGGTACCAGCCGACGAAGCCCTCACCTTCGACGAGCTCGGCAAGGCCGCCGACGTCGACGTCGTCCTCGACTACGTCTGGGGCCCGCCGACCGCCGACGCCCTGCGCACGATCGTCACCGAGCGCGCCGACCGGAGCCGCCCGCTGACCTGGGTCGAAATCGGCTCGGTGGCCGGGCGGACGACGGAACTCCCCTCGGCCGCGCTCCGGGCGGCGCGGCTGCAGCTCGTCGGCAGCGGGCAGGGTTCGGTACCGACCAGGGACATCGTCGAAGAGCTGCACGCCCTCGTGACGGAGATCGGAAACTTCCGGATCGACGCGCGCCCGGTGCCCCTCCAGGACGTCGAAACCGCCTGGCGGGACACCGGAAGCGCTCAGCGCGTCGTCATCACTCCTTGAGCTCCTTGACCTTCGGCGTGGCCCGCACGCCCGAGTGCAGGTACCGCTCCCCCGTCGGCAGCGTGTAGAACGTCACCGAAATCCAGCCCCGCATCCCCGCGGGACTGTGGGCGAACTGGGCCGGTCCGATCGGCACCAGCTCGTCCTCGGTCGTCGTTTCCGGCATCAGCTCGGCCAGCGGGCCGGTGATGGTCTGGCGCATCCACAGCTTCTCGTCGCGGGTGAGGACGTCGATCCGGACCGACTCCCGCTCGTAGACGCCGAGGAACTCCGAAGCGTCCACCTCGGGCAGCGGCACGGCCGGTTCGAGCGGGCGCGGCATCGCGACGCCGGCCAGCTCGGCGAAGAGCTCGCGGTAGAGCTCTTCGTACAGGTCGTGCGTGCTGCCGCCGTTGGTGAGCAGCGTGACCGCCAGCCCCTGCTCGGGTAGGACCCGCAGGAACGCCGCCTGCCCGATCGTGTTGCCGTCGTGGCCGTACACCCGGCGGCCGTCCCAGCCGAAGCGGATCCAGCCGAGGCCCCACGAGTCACCGAGCGTGTCCTTGTCCGGCATCTCGAACTGCTCTTCGGTCATCGCCTGCGCGGACTCGGCCGAGAGCACCCGCGAGCCGTCCGGGCCGAGGCCGCCGGTCAGGTGCAGGCGGGCGAACGCCAGGACGTCGTCGGTCGACGCCGAGATGAGCCCGGCCGGGCCCGCCGAGCGCTGCAGGCCCCACACCGGCGCCGGCTGCGGCTCGGCGTCCCCCGCGGCGACGTGCCCCACCGCCGCGCGCTGCAGGAGGGCTTCCTCCGGCAGGGTGCTCGTGCGCTTCAGGGCCAGCGGCGTGAACAGCCGCTCGCGCAGGGCCGCGTCCCAGGTCTTGCCGGTCAGCTTCTCGATCACCCGGCCGACGAGGACGAATCCCGAGTTGCAGTAGGACAGGGTCGCGCCGAGCGGGTGCGTCTGTGCCGCCTGGTCGAGGATCCCGACGTACTTCTCCAGGCAGTCGTCGCCGCGGCCGGTGTCGGTGAAGACGTCGCCGTCGATGCCGCTGGTGTGGGTCAGCAGGTGCCGCAGCGTCACCTTCTTCGTGACGTCGGGGTCGGCGAGCCGCAGCTCGGGCAGGACGTCGGTGATCGGCGCGTCGAGCTTCAGCAGCCCTTCGTCGACCAGCTGCATCGCGACGGTCGCCGTCCACACCTTGGTGATCGAGCCGATCTGGAACACCGAGTCGTCGGTGACCTCGACGCCGGTCGCCTTGTTCAGCACGCCGTGGCTCACCTGGACGACCTCGTCGCCGTCGAGCCGCAGGATGCCCAGCGCCGCGCCGGGGACGCGGTGCTTGCGCGCGAGCTCGGCGAGCCGGCGGCGCCAGTGCGCGGCGTCGATCGGCACCCGCACCGGCTTGCCCGGCTCGCCCGCGTGCTGCTCGACCCAGTCGGCGGTGCGCCGGTTGAAGTCGGCGCGGTGCGACGGGCGGCCCTCGAGGATGAACAGGTGCGACGCGCCCGGGTAGAGCACCAGCCGGGTGGGCACGCCCTGTTCGCGCAGGCCGGTGAACCACTGTTCGGCCTGCCCCGCCGGGCACCGGTCGTCGGCGGCGCCGTGCACGATCAGCGTCGGCGTGCGCACCTTTTCCACCTGGGCCAGCGGGGAAAGCGCCGTGTAGTGCGCACGGTTCTCCGCCGGGACGGCTCCGAGCTCGGCGACGCCCAGGTAGTGGCCGGCGTCGGACGTGCCGGCCATGCTGACCACGTCGCTGACGACCCCGCCCGCGACCGCGGCGGCGAACCGGTCGTCGCGGCTGGTCAGGTAGCAGGTCATGTAGCCGCCGTAGCTGTAGCCGGACACGGCCAGCCGTCGCGAGTCCGCCACCCCTTCGGCGACGAGCTGGTCCAGCGGCTCGAGGAAGTCCTTGGCGTCGGCCACGCCCCAGGCGCCGACCGCCGCGGTGAAGAACGCTTCGCCGTAGCCGTCGCTGCCGCGCGGGTTGAGCAGCAGCACCGCCCACCCGCGGGCGGCGAGCCGCTGGTGGTAGAGGTGCACGGCGTCGGCGGTGCCGCTCCACGCGTTGTGCGGGCCGCCGTGGATGTCGAGCAGCAGCGGGAGCGGGCCGGTGCGGGCGGGGTCGCGCAGCAGCCAGCCGTGCACGACCGTGCCGTCGGAGACGGTGAACTCCCGCTCCTCGTGGGTGAACAGCTCGACGTCGCCGGGGCCGTGGGCGGTGTGCACATGTGCCGCTCCGCCGGTGACGTCGACCGTCGCGATCTCGCCGTAGGACGTCGAGGTGGTCAGCAGGACCGCCGCGGTGCTCCCGGCGACGCTCAACGCGGCCACGGTGGTCCCGTTTTCCCCGAGGATCCGCCGCGGTTCGCCGCCGGTGACGTCGACGGCGTACAGGTGCGTGTAGCCGCGGTCGCGGACGCAGAACAGGACCGTCGAGCCGTCGCCGGCGAGCTGCGGGAGCGCGCCGGGATAACCCGGGCCGCCCGGCATCACGTTGCGGTCGAGCGGGGCGGCGAGGTCGACGGTCTCCCCGCCGTCCAGCGGCACGCGCAGCAGTCCGGCGTGACCGGTGGCGGTGTCGCGGCGGCCGACGACGAGCAGGGCTTCACCGTCCGCGGTCCACGTGACCGTCCCGCACATGCCTTCGTCCGAGCCGGCCAGGCGGGGCTCGGCGGTGCGATCGTCGGCGTCGAGAACGTAGGTGCCCGAACGGAACGTCAGGTCGGAGCCGGCTTCGAGGGCCGCGGCGAAGGCCAGCCGCCCGCCGTCCGGCGACCAGGCGGGGTCGCCCGCGTGCCAGTCCCCCGACGTCGCCCGCCGGACCTCGCCGGTGGCGACGTCGAGGACGTGGACGTGCTTGCGCAGCGTCCGCAGGAGTCCGGCGCCGTCGGCCTTGAAGTCCAGCCGGTCGGCGACCACCGGGGCGCTCGCGCGGCGGCCCTGCGCACCGTCGTCTTCGCCCTCCTCGGCGGCGAGGTCGATCGGGGCGCTGAAGGCGATCTCGCCGCCGTCCGGGCGCCACACCGGCGTGCCCGCGCCCAGCGGGAGCTTCGTGACCTGCTCCGGCTCCCCGCCGTCCGCGGGCAGCAGCCACAGCTGCGGCGGGCCGTCCTGGGCGCGCAGGAACGCGATCCGCGTCCCGTCCGGCGACCACACCGGGGCCGCGTCGGCACGGCCATGGGTCAGCCGGCGCGCTTCGCCGCCGCCGGTGGCGACCTGCCAGAGCGAAGAGGTGTCCTCGTCCTTCTCGCGGTCGGCGGTGCGCAGCACGTAGACGATCCGGGCGCCGTCGGGCGAAAGTGCCGGCTGCTCGGGGAACTCCAGGGCGTACAGGTCGTCGATGCCGATACGTCGGGACATGCGGATCTCCTTGTGGGATAACGGTCTCACGCGGCGAAGTGGCAGGCCGCGCGGTGCGGCCGGTGGGCCGGCGGGCGCCGCCGCCGCCGTCATTTCGCGAACATCCGGATCGAGGACGGCTCGACGTTGCCCTGGCTGATCTCGAACTTCGCGCCGCTGGCGTAGGTCGGCACCACTGAGTCGAAGTACGGCACCGCGTCCACCCGCTTGACCAGCGCGGTTTCCGCCGCGTTCCAGTCCGCGCAGCTCGTGTCGCCGGCCTTCGAAGCCGCCTGCCGCGCCGCCTGGCCGTAGCCGGGGTTGCTGATGTGGGCGAAGTTCGTGCCGTCCGGCGCGGCCGGGCCGGAGACGAACGGGACCAGCTGGCTCGGCAGCGAGAAGCCGACCGGGCCGAGGGACACCTCCCACTCGCCGGTGGCGAACAGGACCTGGCTGAGACCGGGGCTGTCGACCGCCTTGAGCGTCACGTCGACGCCCAGGGACTTCCACGTCTGCTGCGCGAGCTCCGCGGTCGGCGCCATCGTCGGGCCGAGCTGGGTGCCGTAGAGGACGGTGAGCGCGAGCTTCTTGCCGTCCTTGGCGCGCACGCCGTCCGGGCCCGCCTTCCAGCCCGCCGCGTCCAGGGCAGCCGCCGCCGCGGCCGGGTCGTGGGCCGGCAGGTTGCCGCTGACGGTGTCGCCGGGACACACCTTCGGCTCGTTCGTGATCATGCCCTTCGACGGCTTGCCGTCGCCGCTGGTCAGCACCTTGCCGAGCTGCGGGAGGTCGAGTGCCTGGGTGAGCGCCCGGCGGACGGCTTCGTCCTGCCCGGGCCGTCCGGGCGCCTGGTTGTAGAACACCTCCCCCATCGGGGCGGTGAAGTCACCGTGGAAGAGCTTGCGTGCCTCCAGGCGTTTCCGGTCCGGCCCGTTGATCGCGGCCGCGCTGAGCTCCCCCGACAGCAGCAGGTTCGCCGCGGTCGTGGTGTTGGGGATGACCCGGACGACGACCTTGTCCGGCAGGCCCGGCTCCGCCTTCCAGTCGCCGGGGCCCCACGTGTAGTCCTTGCGGCGGGTGAACGTGTAGTGGTCGTTGGGCACGGACTCGGTGACGGTGAACATCCCGGTGCCGGCTTCGCCCTTGGCGAGCAGCTTGCGGTCCGCGAGCCCCTTGGCGCAGGCGATCGGCACCCCGCCGACGTTGCGGGCCAGGAACGCGTCCGGTTTCCCGCTGGTGACGGTGATCGTGCCGGTCGCCGCGTCCGCGGTCGCCTTGGTGCCCGGGGCGATGTACAGGCCGGCGATGGGCGACTTGTTCGCCGGGTCGCCGATGAAGTTCACGTTGGCCGCGACGTCGGCGGCGGTCAGCGGGGTGCCGTCCGCGCACGTGAGGCCCGGGCGGAGGGTGAACGACGCGGTCGTCGTCGACGCCTCCCACTTCGCGGCCAGCCCGGCGACCGCCTTGCCGTCGCCGTCGAGGTTCAGCAGCGTGTCGTAGAGGAACCGGTCGACCTGGATGGCCACCGACAGCACGGTCATGTGCGGGTCGAGGCTGCCGGGGTCCGAGCCGACGCCGAGGCTGAACGTCTTGCCGTCCACCGGGGCGCCGTCCCCCGTCGCAGCGCCGCCGCCGGATCCCCCGCAGGCGGTCGCGGTCAGGGCGAGCACCCCGAGCAGGACCGCCGCGGTCCGTGTCTTGGTCATGGGGTTTCCTTCCGCAGGTGGTGCACGGCGAGGCGGGCGGCCTCGCCGATCGCGGCGTCCACCGCGGGTTGCCGCTCGGCGAGGGAGTCCGCGCGGGTGAAGACGGCGACGGCGAACCGGCGGCCGTCCGGACAGGACACGACGCCCGCTTCGTTGCGCACCGCGGGCAGGGTGCCGGTCTTGGCCGCGATCGCGACGTCGGACGGGAAGCCGGACGAGATCCGGTGGGGCCAGATCTGCCGCGCCATGATCGTGCGCACCCGCTCGCAGGCGGCCGGGTCCGCGGCGCGGTCGGTCCAGATCGCGTCGAGCAGCGAGGTGATCTCCCGGGGCGTGGACGCCGACGTGCGCTCGGGATCGAGCACCGCGAGCTTCCACGTCTGCTCGGGGGTGGCGCCGGCGAACACGGCGTCGAGGTCGGCGTCTTCGGCCGCGCCGAGGTCCGCCAGCACGGAGGCGAAGAGGTCTTCGCAGCAGCCGATCAGCCGCGTGCGGTGTAGCTCCAAGTCGGTGAGGACGCGGTCGACAGCCTCCTGGCCGACGCGGTGGTAGATGACGTCGGTCGCCGCGTTGTCGCTCATGGTCAGCATGAACAGCGCGAGGTCGCGCCAGCTCAGCTCGACGTCGTCGGCGCAGCCCGCCGTGCCGATCCCGCCGATGCGGTAGCGCTTCCCGACGCGGGTCCGCGCGGTCTCGTCGAGCCGGCCCGCGACGACCTCCCGCGCGTAAGCGACCGCGACCGGGATCTTGAACACCGACGCGAGCACCACCGGGTCGTCCGCGCCGACGGCCACCTCCGGCCCATCGCCGATCTCCCGCGCGTGCACGAACCCCCGCGCGCCGGCCGCGGTGAAGACGTCGGCGATCGCCGTTTCGACCGGGCTCACACGCTCACCCGCCGATCGGCCCGGCCGGTGTGCAGGTACAGCGCGCGGCCGGTGCCGTCGTCGCCGACGAAGGCGTGCGGCAGGTACCTGCCCTGCATCGGTTCGGCCAGGATCAGCGTGTCGCCGTTCATCGCGACCAGCTCGGTCTTGTCGGGCTTGCCCAGCTCCGCGAAGATCCCCTTCGGGACGCGCTCGACCCAGACACGGCCGTCGTCGTCCTGGCTGACCACGATGTCCGCGACGGACGACGAGTACTCGCCGACGTACCGCGTGGCGTCGATGCGCGGCGCGTCCGAATCCGACACAGGCGGCACCGGCGGCACGGCAAGCTCGATGCCGGTCAGCTCCTTCAGGAGGTGGCCGACGACCTCGGTGTAGACGGCGATCGGGTCGCCGCCGTTGGTCAGCAGCGCGACGGCGACGTCGTGCCCGGGCGCGAGGCGCAGGAAGGACGACTGGCCGATCGTGCCGCCGTCGTGGCCGACGATGCCGCCGCCGTCGAAGAGCGACCAGCCCAGGCCCCACGCCCGGCCCATCAGGCCGAGGTCGGGCAGCTCCACCTGGCGCTCCCGCATGGCGCGGGCGCTCTCGGCGCCGAGCACGCGGGTGCCGTCCGGGCCTTCGCCGTCACGCAGGTGCATGCCGGCGAACGTCACGAGGTCGCGCGGCCGCATCGCGAGCATCGCGCCGGCCGGCGCGTTGGACGCCGCCAGCGCCCAGACGCCGGCGGGCTGCGGGTCGGCGCCCGGCTCGGGAGTGAGGTGGCCCAGCGCGGCGCGGAAGCGGATCGCCTCGTACGGGCTCGCGGCGGCGTGCGTCAGTCCAAGGGGGACGAACAGGTGCTCGGCCAGGCAGTCGTTGTAGGGCTTGCCGCGCAGCACTTCCACGACGCGGCCGAGGACGCAGAACGCGGCGTTGTTGTAGGAGAACATCTCGCCGGGCGCGAACAGCTGCGGGACGTCGCCCAGGGTGGCGACGTACTTCTCGACGCAGTCGGCGCCGCGGCCGGTGTCGGTGAAGATGTCGCCCTCGAAGCCGGCGGTGTGGCACAGGAGCTGCCGGACGATGATCCGCGCGGCGGCTTCCTCGTCGGCCAGCGTGAACTCGGGCAGGTACTTCCGCACCGGCTGGTCGAGGTCCAGCAACCCCTCGTCGACGAGCTGCATCGCCAGCGTCGTCGTCCAGATCTTGGTGATGGACCCGATCTGGAACAGCGAGTCGGCGTCGGCCTCGACGCCGGTGCCCGTGTTGAGAACGCCGGCCGCGTGGTCGATGATCTCGCCGCCGGCGTACACGGCCACGGCCGCGCCGGGCACGTGGTGCTCGGCCAGGACGGCCGGGAGCCGGGTTTCGAGCCAGGCGGCGAGTTCGGTGAGCTTCGACATGGTGGCCTCTCGTCCGACGATGGGAACCGGCGATGCGGGGATGCTAGGACGGCGAGCGGGCGGCCGATTCGGCGAAACCGACGAGGCCCGGGGAATCTTTCATCCGGCGGACGAATCACCGCGGTCGCAGGCGCCGCGGCAGGGCCGACCGGGCCGCCGCGTACCCCACCGCGACCCGGATCCGGACCTTCGACGTGGTGACCGCCGCCCGGACCGCGTACTGCCGGGCCCGCGCGAGCATCGTGTCCACTGTGGTCATGACGCGAGCCACGCCTTCGCGGTCGTGACCTCGGCCAGCCGCTCCGGGATCGGGGTGACACCGAGGCCCGGGCCCTGCGGGACCGGCAGCCGGCCGCCTTCGAGCACGAACGGTTCGGTGATGTCGTCGGTGTAGAACCGGTCCGACGCCGAGGTGTCGCCGGGCAGCGTGAACCCGGGCAGCGACGCGAGCGCGACGTTGGCCGCCCGGCCCAGCCCGGTCTCGATCATCCCGCCGCACCAGACCGGGACGCCGTGCGCGGCGCAGACGTCGTGCACCCGCCGCGCCTCCAGGTACCCGCCGACGCGGCTCGGCTTGATGTTGACGATCCGGCACGCGCCGAGCTTGATCGCGTCGGCGGCCGAGCGGGCGGAGACGACCGACTCGTCCAGGCAGATCGGCGTCCGGATGTGCTTGGCCAGCTCGGCGTGCCCGAGCACGTCCTCCTCTTCGAGGGGCTGCTCGATCAGCAGCAGCTCGAAGGGGTCGAGCCGCTGCAGCTGCGGGACGTCCGAAAGCGTGTACGCCGTGTTGGCGTCGACCTGCAGCAGGATGTCGTCGCCGAAGCGCTCGCGGACCGCGCGTACCGGCTCGACGTCCCAGCCGGGCTCGATCTTCAGCTTGATCCGGACGTACCCGTCGTCCAGGTAGCCGCCGACGACGTCGAGGAGCTTCGGGACGGTGTCCATGATGCCGACGGACACCCCGCACGGCACGGAGTCCCGGGTGGACCCCAGCGCCGTGCCGAAGGACACGCCGTGGGCGCGCAGCTCCGCGTCGAGGACCGCCATCTCCAGCGCGGCCTTGGCCATCCGGTGGCCCTTGAACTTCGCCAGCAGCGGCGCGACCTTGTTGGCGGTGAGGTCTTCGGCGGCGAGCAGGGCCGGCACGAGGAACGTCCGCAGCACGTGCTCGACGCCGTCGACGTACTCCGAGGAGTAGAGCGGGTCGACCATCGCGCCGCACTCGCCCCAGCCCTCGCCTTCGGACGTCACCGCGCGCAGCAGCAGGAGTTCCCGTTCGGCCTGCGTGCCGAACGACGTCCGGAACGGTGCCACCAAGGGCATCCGGACGCGCAGGAGTTCGATCCCGGTGAGTTTCACGACGACTGCTCCTTCGCGACCACGTACCAGCCGGCACGATCGAATCCGACGACCGAGGCGCCGCCGGCCAGCAAACCGCCGAGCACCTCCCGCAGCGCGACCCGCCACGCCCGGCCCCGGTCGGGGTCGGTGCGCCGGAGCGCCTCGATGTCCGCCGGCACGGCGACCAGCACGACCGGCGCGTCGGCGGGCCCGGTGACCGGGCCACCGTCGGCGCCGGCGGCCAGCGCGACCGCGGCTCCCTCGGCTCGCAGTGCGGCCGCGTCGAGCCGGGCGGGCCTGCCCTCGGCGGCCGCCCGCACGGACGGGCTCGCCAGGTCCCAGACGGCCATGAGGCGGTCGGTGTCGCCCGTGCCGTTGATGCCGTCCCGCATCGGGCCGTAGAAGTCGGGCAGGTACTGCTCCGTGCGGGCGGCGAGCTTGGTCAGGTTGAAGTGGGCGTTGCGCCGCACCAGCGGGTCGAATGTCCACGAGATCACCGGGACGTCCTGGCTCAGCGCCCACGCGCGCTGGTGCAGCTTGAGCGCGAAGCCGATGCCGCGGCCGTGCCCGGCGGTGGCGACCCCGGCGATGTGGCTGTGCAGTCCTCCCTTCGCGGGACCGCCGAAGAACCCGAAGCAGGCGCCGAGGAGATCAGGCCCGTCGAACGCGCCCCCGACGTAGTTGCCCGCCGAAACCATGGCGCGCAACAGTTCGGACGTCACGGGCTGGTTGCCGGGGGCCGGACGCCAGATCGACTCGAAAAGCCGGGTCACGGCGGTCAGGTCGGCGACCTCGGCCAGGGTCCGGACGTGGACCCCCGAGGCCGTGGCGGCGGTGGCCGCGACGGCGGCCGCCTCGTCCCGCAGCGGCGGGGCTGTGTTCGTCACGACATCTGTCACGCCTCCGATCCTCTCCGGAGACCGGCCGCGGGTCACCGTTGTCCCGCACCGGATTCGCCCCGCGCGTTCGTCGCGGCGGACGAACTCCGGTGCGCCAGCACGGTTTCGGTGAGCGCGGCGAGCAGCGCGGTCCGGCGCGGCAGCTCGGCGACGACGACGTGTTCGTGGTCGGCGTGGGCGCCGCCGCCGACCGCGCCGAGGCCGTCGAGCGTCGGAATCCCCAGTCCTGCCGTGAGGTTGCCGTCGGACGCGCCGCCGACGGCCGCCTCGGTGAGGGGCCCGACGCCGAGCCCTTCCGCGAGTGTTTGGGCCAGGGCGAACAGGTCTGCCGACGCCGGCGCGTCCAGGGGTGGGCGGTTGATGCCGCCGGCGATGCGGATCCGTGCGTCCTTGTTCGAGGGCGTCAGGCTTCGGACGGCCTGGTCGACGCGGTCCTGCTCGGCGGCGTCCCACACGCGGGCGTCGACCGCGACACTCGCCGCGGCGGGCACGGTGTTGGTCGTCGTCCCCGCCGTCAGCGCGGTCGGGACGACGGTGGTCCCCCGGTCCGGGTCGGCGAGCGCGGCCACCGCGAGGATCTGGTGGGCGACCTCGATCCCCGCGTTGACGCCCTTTTCGGGTTCGAGCCCAGCGTGCGCGGCGCGACCTTCGACCTGGATCCAGTACTGGGAAACGCCTTTGCGGCGGGTCTTCAGCGCGCCGCCGTCGGCCGAGGCTTCGAGCACGAAGACCGCGTCGCAGGTCTTGGCTTCTTCCTCGATCAGCACGCGGGACCGCGGCGAGCCGATCTCCTCGTCGCCGGTGACGAGGATCGAGAGTCCGTCCCGGTCCGGTAGCGCCGCGGCGGCGTGCAGGGCCATCACGACGCCGGCCTTCATGTCGAAGCAGCCGGGTCCGCGCAGGATTCCGTCGCGGACTTCGAAGGGGTGCGTGCGCAGGGAACCCAGCGGCCACACGGTGTCGTGGTGGCCGAGCAGCAGGACGCGCGGCGGTCCGTCGCCGAACCGCCAGCGCAGGTGGGTGCAGCCGTCGGTGACGAGACGTTCGGGCTCGGCACCGAGCAGGCGGCGCCCGATCGCGGCGACGGCTTCCGCGCTGCGCGCGACGGCGTCGTGGTCGCCCGACGGTGATTCGCAGCGGACGAGCGTCTCGATGTCGTCGATCACCGCGGCTCACCTCGCAGCGGCTTGCCGGGCAGCGCTCCGGTGTTCAACTTTCCTTCGCTGACAACGGGAACTCCGGCGACGTACAGGTGCCGGACGCCGACGGACGGGCGCGTGGAGTCGGTGTAGGTGGCGGCGTCGGTGATGCGGTCCGGGTCGAGGACGACGAGGTCGGCGTCGGCCCCCACGCCCAGGTGGCCTTTGCGGCGGGCGGCGGGCGCGACGTCGTCGAGGAGCCGCGAGGGCAGGTACGAGCAGCGGCGGAACGCTTCGAGCCAGCTCCACGCCGCGGCTTCCCGGACCATCAGGCGCAGGGTCTTGGCGAAGGTGCCCGCGGTCCGCGGGTGCGTCGTGCCGCCCGGGGGCAGCGGCCACTCGGTGCTCTCGGTGCGGCCGTCCTTCCAGTAGACCGGCATGGCGTCGCTGGCGACGACGGCGTCGGGGAAGGCGAGCGCCTGGTGCAGCAGGGCGCGGTCGCGGGGGTCTTGTTCGTCCAGGAACTCGAGGAGGCACGGCGCGCCCGGGTCTTCCTCTCGCAGCTGCCGCAGGCGGGCTTCGTCGCGCACCCGCTCCCCCGTCTCGAGGATGACGACACTCGACGGCCTCAAGCCCTTCAGGCGCAGGCGGTCCGGTTCGATGAAGGCGGCGCCGACCGCGGTGCTGCCCGCGCCGTACGGGTAGGCCTCGACGGTGACGCGCGAGCCTTCGCTCCGGGCGGTTTCGAGGGTTGCGAGGACGCGGTCGATGTGGTGGCCGGAGGTGCTGTTGACGTGGCAGTGGTGCATCGCGGCGCCGGTCTCGCCCGCGGCGGCGACGATCTCGACCGAGCCGTCGACCGGGATGGCGGGGTCGACCTCGACCAGCTCGCGGACGTGGGTGTAGGTGGGCACGCCGGCCTTCGCGGCGAGGTGCGCGACGGCCATGAACTCGCCGGGCTCGGTCGCGGGCGCGTAGCCCATGAGGATGCCGATGCCGAGGGCGCCCTTCGCGAGTTCGGCTTCGAGCAGCGAAAGCCACGCGGTGAGTTCCGTCTTCGACGAACTCCGTTGCCACCGCGGGTTTCCGAGGATGGCGAGCCCGCTGTCGATGCTCGCGTCGGGAGCGATGTTCGCAAGGACCTGCGCCCGGGCGGCGCCCCAGGAGGCGGAGAATCCGTAGTGCAGCGGCCGCCCGGCCGCGGCGGCCTCGGCGTAGGCCCGGTCGATCGGCATCAGGCCGGCTTCGAGGTCGAGGGCGGTGGTGACGCCGTCCATGGCCTGCAGCCGCTGCCCGGCGACGGAGTGCACGTGGCTGTGCAGGTCGACGAACCCGGGTCCGACGACGAGCCCGCTGACGTCGACCTCCGTGGCGTCCGGGGCGTCGAGGCCCGGGCCGACGGCCTCGACCCGGCCTTGGCCGAGCAGCACGTCCGCGACGCCGTCGAACCCGCTCCCGGGGTCCACGACCCGGCCGCCCCGCAAGAGTGTGTGCACCCGTCCGCCTCCTCGTCGTCGTTCCCGGCGACGTTAGGAGGATTTGGCGCGGTGCCGTTCGTGCGTGACGACGAATCGGGGCGGCGGGGTTGATCCGCGCGGACGAACTCCCCCGGCGCCGCAGGGTCGCGAACGACTCGGTCAGGAAGGCGGCGTGACCGGAGCCAGGAGCAAACCGGTGATCGCGTCGATCAAGCCCGTCCCCGCGTCGTCCCAGGTCGCCCGAGGGGTCGGCGTCCCCTCCGCCAGCGCTCGCTCACGCTCCGCCGTCATGTGGATCATCAGCTGGCGCGCCATGTCGCTGCGCTCCGCGCGGACGTCGGCCGGCAGGCCGTCCAGGCAGCGGTTCAGCCCCTCCACCGCCCGCGCGAGCGCCGGGGACGCCAGCGACTCCTCCGCGATGATCGCCCGCAGCGCCGGGTCGGTCATCACCTGGGCGCTGAACCGGGCGAACCACGTCGGCGCGCCCAGCTCGCGCAGGTACGTCGTGCTCGGGCGGACCAGGCAGGCCACCCACTCCCGCAGCCCCGCGTCCTCGTCCGTCGCCTCGACCAGCTCCGCGCGCAGCCGCTCCATCGGCTCGGCGTGCTTGCGGACGATCGCGCGGACCAGGTCGACCTTCGTGCCGAAGTGGTAGTTGACGGCGGCGTTGTTGCCCTGCCCGGCGGCCTCGCTGATGTGCCGGTTGGACACCACCTGCACCCCGTGCTCGGCGAACAACCGCTCCGCCGTCACCAGGATGCTTTCCCGCGTCGCACTCGCGCGGGCCGCCTTCACGTTCATTTCGAAACCACCTGATCATCCACCGGCCCCCTACCTTACGGAGCCGCCACGCTGGCGAGAAATCGGCGGAGGGTGGCAGAACAGCCACTGGCCGCCCGGGCCGGCCGTTCCTAGCGTGGTCGATCATGATCGCAGTGCTCGCGCCGATCCTGATCGGCCTCCTCTACGTCGTGCTCAGCTCGCTGATCGCCGAGCCCCACCGGCGGAAGTTCAACGCCGTCGTGGTGGGCGGCGCCGGCGCGGCCTACCTCTCCGGCGGCGCGCTCGGGCCGTGGGAGCTGGTGTTCTGCGCGGTGATGACGTACGTCGCGTTCCGCGGGCTCGACTCGTGGACGTTCATCGGCATCGGCTGGCTGCTGCACACCGGCTGGGACGTCGTCCACCACCTGAAGGGCCAGCCGATCCTGCCGTTCGCGCACGACTCGTCGTTCGGCTGCGCGTTCTGCGACCCGGTGATCGCGATCTGGTGCTTCACCGGCGGCCGCTCGGTCTTCTCGTGGTTCCGGCGGGTTGGCACGCCCGGGCCGCGGGTACCCGAGCGGACATGAGCACCGATGTCGAACGCGCCGCGCACGCCTTCTGCCCCCGGTGCAATCCGGACCCGCAACCGGGCCAAGTGCTCGTCGCGCTGTGCGGCGCCCGGCATCCGTACTACGGCCGCCGCGACCGGCCGGTGAACAGCTGCCCCGCCTGCGTGCGGCTGGCCTCGGCGAACGTCTACGCCTGCGGACACCCCGGCGCCTGAGGCGGTTGTGTGAGCGCGAACAACGAGCTAACGTGAGAAATCTTCACGATGGCTGTTCCCGCTCCCCGCCCCCCGGAAGGAACACCGCCATGCGCAGCGTGTTCACCGCCCTCACGACGGCCGTTCTCGCCGCTTCCGCCCTCAGCCTCACCGCTCCCGCCGCCCACGCGGCCGGCGGCACCTTCAGCGTGTTGTCCTACAACGTCGCCGGGCTGCCCGAAGGTATCTCCAGCGCTCCCACCCCGCGCGCGCCGAGCACGACCGCCATCGGGCAGCGCCTCGGCCCGTACGACCTGGTGCACGTCCAGGAGGACTTCAACTACCACGCCAACCTGTACGCGGCCGACGCCCACCCGTACCGGACGCCGACCAGCGGCGGCGCCGGGATCGGGAGCGGCCTGAACAGCCTGTCCGCCCTGCCCGTCGACGAGCTGGAGCGCGTCCGCTGGAACTCGTGCCAGTTCGACTCGGGCGACTGCCTGACGCCGAAGGGCTTCACCTTCACCCGGCTCCGGCTCGCCGAAGGCGTCTACGTCGACGCGTACAACATCCACACGAACGCGGGCACGAACGACGGCGACCAGGTGTCGCGTGCCGCGAACCTCGCCCAGCTCACGGCGTTCATCACCACGCACTCGGCGGGCAACGCCGTCGTCGTCATGGGCGACACCAACACGCGCTACACCCGCGCCGCCGACACGATCCGGGCGTTCGCGTCCGACAACGGGCTGACCGACGCGTGGGTCCGGCTCGAACGCGGCGGCGTCCCGCCCGCCGCCGGCAGCGATCCCCTGGTGTGCGACGAAACCGCGGTCACGAACGCGTGCGAGATCGTCGACAAGGTGCTCTACCGTGGCAACAAGCTGATCACCCTCGACGCGACGTACTACAACAACGAGCACAACGCGTTCCTCGACGCGTCCGGGGCGATGCTGTCGGACCACGATCCGGTGACCGTGCGGTTCAGCTGGTCAGTCGACCCGGAGTTCCGGCTGAGCGACCGGTTCGGCGGCCCGCACGGCACGCCGTTCACCGACCTGGACCGGGTCGCGCCGGCCGCGCGGGCTTCGACGTTCACCCTGAGCGCGGGCGCCCGCCTCGACCGGATCGGCTCGACGTCGGCGGACGGCACGACGTTCAGCCACGGCGGGACCGGCGGCACCCCGCGGACCTACCGGCTGGCCGACGGCGAGTACGCGGTCTCGGCCGAACTGTGCCGAGGCAGCTACAACGGCCACACGCGGGTCTTTTCCGCGAGCATCACGACCAACCGCGGAGGCACGCTCGCCGGCGGCACACGGACGTCGGACTGCACCACCGCCACCGCACCCGACGGCTGGCAGATCGCGGGCTTCCACGGTCGTGCCGGCGACGAGGTGGACCAGCTTGGCTTCATCTACACGCGGCGCTGACCGCCGTCGGTCCACAACGGACTCAGCAGCACGGGTAGCGCGGCCACCAGGCCGAGCCCGCGTACGGCGGCCGCGACGAGGTACGGCGCCCGCAGCCCCAGTCCGTGGGCGACCAGCCCGCCGGTCAGGGTGCCGACCGGGATCAGGCCCCAGCCGAGCAGCCGGTACGCGCTGGTGACCCGGCCGAGCAGCGCGGACGGCACGAGCTGCTGCCGGAGACCGACGGTGACGATGTTCCACAGCGTCGTCGCGAAGCCGTTCACGGCGAGGAACGCGCCGAGCACGACGGCGTCGCGGCTCAGGCCGATGCCCGCGAACGCGCCGACGTTCGCCGTCAGCGCGGTCAGCAACGCCGGTCGGGACCCGATCCGAGCCACGATGCGCGCGTTGACCAGGCCGCCGAGCGCGCTGCCCAACGCGGCCCCGGCGAGCAGCAGGCCGTAGCCGCGCGCGTCGAGGTGCACGACCTGGGTGACGAGCAGGACGAGTGTCGCGGCAGCCAGCTGGCCGCAGAAGGCGTTGACGCCCACCAGGATCGCGAGCGTGCGCAACAGCCGGTGCCGCAGGAGCCACGCCAGGCCGTCGCGGACGGCGGACCGCGGCCGGGGCCCACGGGCCCGCCGCGGCAACTTCGCCACCAGGACCGCGGACACCGCGAACGAGACGGCGTCGACGCCGAACGGGAGCGCCGCCGAGACGCCGAACAGCACGCTGCCCAGGGGCGGCCCGGCGAACTGCTGGGTGACCGTCGTGATCGCCTGCTGGCGGCCGTTGGCGCGGGGCAACAGCGGCTTCGCGACCAGGTCCGGCAGGATCGCCTGGGCCGCGGTGCCGAACACGACGTCGCCCGCGCCGAGCCCGAACGCCATGGCGGCGAGGACCGGGATGCCGATCGCGTCGCGGGCGGCCAGGACGGCGGTCACGGCGACCAGCACGGCCTGCGCCGCCTGCGCGCGCCACATCAGGCCGGCCCGGTCGTGGCGGTCGGCCAGCGCACCGGCGGGCAGGGACAACAGCAGCCACGGCAGGTACGCCGCGGCCGACACGAGCGAGACGAGCCGCGGGTCGTGGGTGACCGTGACGGTCAGGAGGGGCACCGCCGCGGTGAACGCGCCGGTGCCGAGGTTGTCGATGCCGGTGGCCCACCACAGCCGCCGGTACGCCGTCGGCAGGGTCATGGTCCGATCCTCGGGGCGGGCGCCGGGTCCGGACAGCATTTAGCCCCGTGCTACATACTCGGCACCATGGCCCTGACGATCGAACTCGGCGTCGCGGAGCTGGCGGCGACCCGCTTCGCGATCTCCCCGCTGTCGGAGACGGTCGCGTGCCTGCAGCAGCTGGGCGGCCGCGACCGGCAGGCGAGCGCGCTGCCGTGGCTGCGCTGGGCGGAGGACGAGCTCGCCCGCGCACCGCTGGACCTCCCGTGGACGTGGCCGCTGATCGTGAGCGACCGGCCCAACTGGCCGGAGTTCCTGGTACCCGCTCCGCGCGGCTCCGGTCCGTCCATAAAGGACGATCTGGCCGCGCTGCGGCGGACGACCGCACGTCAGGTCCGGACCAGCCTCGGGCGGGTGTTCGGCTCCGACCTCCACGGGACCGTCGCCGAGCTGGCCGCGCACCCGGCGGCCGGGCTGAAGGCGATCGCCGGAGAGCTGCTCCGGGCGCACGACCGGCTGCTCGCCCCGCACTGGCCGAGGATCCGGGCCGTCCTCGACGCCGACGTCGCCCATCGCGCGCGGCTGCTGGCCGCGGGCGGCGCGGAACGACTGTTCGCCGGCCTGCACCCGGACTTGCGCTGGCACGCCGGAAAGCTGCTGCTCAACGGCGACCGCCGGGTGAACCAGGGTCCCGGCGGCCTCGTCCTCATCCCCGTCGTGCTCGGCTGCCCGCACGTCCTGGTCAAGCGGCGCACGTCCACGCAGACGACGGTCCGCTACCCGGCCCGCGGCCGCGGCGCCCTGTGGACGGCGGGCACCCGGCCTCCGGCGGCCGGCACGGTCCGCCTGCTCGGCCGCGCACGGGCCGGGCTCCTCGAGGCGCTGCGCTCCCCCGCCACCACCACCGATCTGGCCCGCGCCCTCGGCGTGACGCCCAGTGCGGTGTCGCAGCACCTGACCGTCCTGCGGGAGAACGGGCTGGTCGAACGGGAACGCTCCGGGCGCCAGGTCCTCTACCTGATCACGGCGCTCGGAACGGCCCTGCTCACCGGTCAACCCAGCGAGGACAGCGGCACCGCGAACACCGACCGGCCGCACGTCTGGTTCTGCGCCTGGCAGTCGGCCGTCGACCACTCCGACTGGGACCAGACCAGGCCCGTCGACCAGTCGTAGGTCAGCGCCTCCGGGTGGACCGCCCAGCAGGCTGCCGTGGAACCGCAGGTCGCCGACGTGCTCGCCGCCGTCGTCTGGGCCCAGAGCTGGCCGTTGATCGTCGCCGAGCTGTGGGCGACGTACCACTTGCCGTCGTGGGACAGGACGCCCTGCATGTTGCCGACGGAGCTGCGGAACGCCTCCGTCGCGGTCCCGGTCAGGAGGTAGTCCGCGCCCATCGGGAAGCGGTAGAGGCGGCCGTGGAGGCTCTGGTCGGAGAAGTACTCCGTCGTCACGATGCTGGCCGGGCTCGTGCTGCGGTCCAGGGAAATCGACGAGAAGCACGGCACGCCCGTGTCGGACGCCATGCTGCACGTGCCGCCCGCGTAGGTGTAGTAACCGACCTGCATCATCGCGTACTTGTACGTGTACGCGGCATATCCGCTCGAGGTCTTGCCGATCGCGTTCGACGTCGTGTCGGTCAGCTGCAGGATGTGCTTGGTGCTGAACACCCGGACCGCGGTCGAGGTGTTCCCGACGGCGGTGACGTAGACCTTGTCGCCGAGCCAGGCCATCCCGCCCATGTGGGCCTTCGCCGCGGAGAAGCTGCTGCCGGTGCTGTTCGGCACGGCCAGGTACATCATCCGGTGGGCGGCCGAAGCGGGGTCGTTGTAGTTGACGGCCTGGATCCGCGCGTCGTTGTACCGGCCGAGCGCGTCGGTGCCGTGCCAGCCGGACAGGATGACCTTGTCCGCACCCCACATGCCGTCGTCGTCGGCGTCCCCGGACGTCGTGATGCCCTGCGGGACCCAGGTCGTGCTGCCCGCGCGTTCGGAATCCCAGCACAACGACTTCGTGGCGGCCGGCGCCTTGGGCAGCGCGGCCTTCTCCGCGCTCGTGCAGCCGGTCATCGCGTAGCTGGGGTCGTTGACGACGGTGTTGAGACTGACGTTCGGCAGCGCGTTGTCGAGCGCGGTCAGCGCGGCGGCCGGCGTCGCGTGCCAGACCAGGTTCTGCTTGGTCGTGGTCGTCAGTGGGTCGCTGTAGGCGGCACTGGCCGTCCCGGGCAGCGCCAGTGCGCCGGCCACCACGGCCAGCGCCAGTAAGAGCACTTTCGGAGTTCGCATGACGCCATTGCGCCAGACGCGGATCCAAATTTCGTACAACGCTCGTACTAGTCGGCCAGCGACAGCACCGTCCGCGCCTGCTCCACCATGGCCACGTCGAGGAAGGTCCCGTCGGGCAACGCGATCGCGCCGACGCCGGCGGCCGTCGCGTCGGCCACCCGGGCGATGACCTCCCGCGCCCGCGAAACCTCCTGCGCCGTCGGCAGGAACGCCGTCCGGATCGTCTCGAGCTGCACCGGGTGGATCGCGGTCCGGCCGCGGAAGCCGAGCGCGCGACCCGCCCGGCACGACGCCGCGAGCCCGTCGAGGTCGCGGACGTTCGCGTAGGCGGACATCGCGGGCGGTGCGAGCCGGGCCGCTCGCGCCGCGACGATCACGCGGCTGCGTGCCCACGCCAGCCCGGCGTCGTCGGCGACGCCGAGGTCCGAGCGCAGGTCGGCCTCGCCGAGCCCGATCGACGCGATCCGCGGCGACGCCGTCGCGAGGTCCAGGGCCCGTTCCACCCCGAGCGCCGACTCGATCAGCGGGTGCAGCGCCCGGCCCGGCAGGGTGGCCTCGACGGCCAGGATCTCCGCCGGCGCTTCGACCTTCGGCAGCCGTACGCCGACCGCGAGCGGCAGCCGGGCGAGTGCGGCGAGGTCGGCGTCGTGCCAGGGCGTGCTCGGGTGGTTGACGCGCACCTGCACCGGCCTGGACACCGCGGCGAGCAGCTGCAAGGCGTTCGACCGGGCTTCGTCCTTTCGCGCCGGGGCGACCGCGTCCTCGAGGTCGACGAGCACGACGTCCGCCTCGGACGCCAGGGCCTTGCGCACCCGGTCCGGCCGGTCGGCCGGGGTGTAGAGGAACGTCAGCGGCGGGCTCACACCGCACCCCGTTCGCGCAGCTCGGCCACCCGCTCGGGCGAGAAACCCAGCTCCGCCAGCACGGCGTCGGTGTCGGCGCCGTGCTGGCGGCCGGTGAAGCCGATGACGCCGTCATGGCCGGACAGCCGGAACAGCGGGCCCTGCATGAGCATCGGGCCGAGGTCAGCGTCCTCGATCTCGTGGATCGTGCCGAGGGCGCGGAACTGCGGGTCCTCGACGATGTCGGCGGCGTCGTAGATCGGCGCGACGGCGGCCTGCGCTTCCTCGAACGCGGCGACGACCTCGTCGCGCGTGCGCTGCCCGATCCACTTGCCGACGGCTTCATCGAGTTCGTCGGCGTGCTGCGCTCGGTCGGCCCCGGTGGCGAACCACGGCTCGTCGGCCAGGTCGGGCCGGCCGACCATGCGGACCACGCGCTCGGCGATCGACTGGGCCGAAGTGGACACCGCGACCCACTGGCCGTCGGCCGTGCGGTAGGTGTTGCGCGGCGCGTTGTTCGTCGACCGGTTGCCGGTGCGCGGCTGAACCGTGTGCAGCTGGTCCCAGCGCGTGATCTGCGGGCCGAGCATGGCCAGCATCGGCTCGATGATCGCGGTGTCGACGACCTGCCCGCGCCCGCTGCTCGCGCGCGAGGCCAGCGCGACCATGATCGCGTACACCGTGGCCAGCGACGCGACGCCGTCGGCCAGCCCGAACGGCGGGAGCGTCGGCGGCCCGTCCGGTTCCCCCGTCGTCGCCGCGAACCCGCTCATCGCCTCGGCGAGCGTGCCGAAGCCCGGCCGGCTCCGGTAGGGGCCGAGCTGCCCGAAGCCGGTGACGCGCGCGAGCACGAGCTGCGGGTTCCAGCTCGCCAGCTCGTCGTACCCGAGGTTCCAGCGTTCGAGCGTGCCGGGGCGGAAGTTCTCGATGACGACGTCCGCCGTGGTGGCCAGGGCCAGGAACACCTCGCGGCCGCCTTCGCTGCCGAGGTCGGCGGTGACCGTGCGCTTGTTGCGGCCCAGGGTCTTCCACCACAGGTTGACGCCGTCCTTCGCGGCGCCGTGGGTGCGCGAGGGGTCGGGTTTGCGCGGGTGCTCGACCTTGATCACCTCGGCGCCCATGTCACCGAGGTGCATCGCGGCCATCGGGCCGGCGAAGAGCGTGGACGCGTCGACGACGCGCAGCCCGGCGAGGGCGCCGGCCGACCGGTCGCGGGAGACGGTCACGCCGTCACCTCCCAGGCGCAGCGGAAGCCGACCGTCGCGCTGCGGGCGAGCCCGAGGCCGGGCAGGAGGAGTTTTACGGTGTAGTCCGGTGTCTTCACGCCGCCTTCGACGTACCACTCGGAGCCTTCGGCCGCGTAGTCGCTGCCGCCCTTGAGCATCACGAAGCGCGTCCGCCCGTCGGAGTGTTCGCTCTCGGTCCAGTTCCACACGGCCGGGGTGCCACGGTTGAGGCTGTCTCCGGCCAGCTGCCATTCGTCTTCGGTGGGCAGGCGCCCACCGCGCCACGCGCAGTACGCCCGCGCGTCGTCGAGATCGACGTACGTCACCGGCTCGTCCGGGGCGCCCGCGTGCTTCTGTTTCCACTCGTAGCCGGTGGCGGCCAGGAACTCCGCGAACTGCGCGTTGGTCACTTCGGTGGCCGCGACCGCCACCGCTGTGGCCAGTTCGCCTTCGCGCTGCAGAGTGCGGGCGTCGTGCAGGCGCGGCGGGAGCGGCTTCCATTCGTCCACGTAGGGCGCTCCCTGGTACATGCCGGTCTCGCGGGCGCGGTACCGCACGGTCAGCACGTACGGCCCGGCCGGGACGACAACGGCGTCCGCGTCGGGCTTTCCAGTGGTCCTTTGTGGACTCACCCGGGTCGCGATCCGGTGCGGGAAGCGGGAATCCGGGTCATGCGGCAGCGCCGGGAGATCCGGTCGCCAGCCCTGCACCGTCGCGCCGATCCCGCGAGCCGGGACGCCGCCCAAGAGATCGGTCCCCGGCAGCGGGCCGTGGTAGTCGGTGTCGCCGCGGTTGACGAGGGTCCACAAGGTCTTGCCGTCCAGCTCCCACCGGGACGCGTAGACGCTGGCGGCTTCGGCCGCCGGGTCCAGTTCGGCCAGGGGCGTCCAGTCGCCGTCGAGCAGCAGGTCTTGCGCCGCGCGTTGGAGCGTGACCATCCGGCGGACGGTCGCGGCATCACGGGGCGACCAGCCGACCCACACGCCGAAGACGACTTCCCACACCATGACGCCGACGCCGTTGAGCCACGCCGACTGCAGCTCTTCGCTGTGGTCGCGGTGCCAGCGGCGGACGTGGTGCTGCATGTGCCGGCGCTCGTACCAGTGGGCGCGCAGGACGCCCGGGACGGGCGAATCGGCGAAGAACTGGGCCCACGACGCCGCGTGGTCCTCGATCCGCTCGACCGGCAGCTTGGACTCGCCTTCGAGGACGATGCCGGGCCGGGCGGCCTCCAGGCGGTCGACGAAGTCGGGCTCGGCCTTCTTGAGGGTGTCGAGGAAGACGCCGTCGGCTTTCAGGTCCGCGACGAGGGCCGCCAGCTCGGTGAGGTCGTCGGCGCCGCGGCGGGTGCCGACGTCCCAGGGGTTGTAGTCGACGAAGACGTGCAGCCCTTGCTCGTGCAGGGTCTCGATCAGCTCGGTGAGGCCGGGGACGTCGCGGTAGAAGTCCCACTGGTTGCGGTCGTCGAGGCCGATCACCGGGTAGGCGTGCCAGAGGACGACGGCGTCGAGGCCGCCGAAGCGGTCGCGCGCGTCGGCGAGGAAGCGTTCCGGGGTGAACCGGTGCTCGTCGAAGGAGTAGAGCAGCTCGTCCCAGAGCCAGACCTGGGCGACCGTGCGGCAGGTCTGCGCCCAAGTCGCTTGTGGACGGTCGTAGGCCGCACCGGTGTAGCCGTGACGGGCTCGGGCGTCCTCGCGCCAGTTCTCGAGGGCCTCGCGCCACGCGGGCCGGTCGGCCGGGTCCGCGGGCGCGGCGAAGATCTTGGCCGCGTCGGGATCGGGGCCGGTGACGTCGGCGGGCCGGTCGATCGGACGCGGGACGAGCGGGTCGAACGTGTAGGTCATGGCGTCTTTCCTGCGACCTCGTCTTGGCTGGGAACGGCGGCTTGGGCACCGGGCCGGGTGACCGCGAGCGCCCCGGCGACCGACGCGCGTATCGCGGCCGCGGGGAGGTCTTCGCCCTGGGCCAGCGCCGCGGCGAGGACACCGCAGAACGTGTCGCCGGCGCCGGTGGTATCGACGACGTCCACTGGGAAGCCGGGGATCCGCAAGGGTTCTTGGTCTCGCCGGAGGATCACGCACCCTTCGCCGCCGAGGGTGACGACGACGGCGGGCACCCGCTCGAGCAGCTTCTCGGGCTCGCCGGCGAGGTCGGCCGCTTCGTGTTCGTTGACCACGAGGATGTCGAGCACGGCCCAGAGCGACTCCGGCAGCTCGCGCGAGGGGGCGGCGTTGAGGATCATCCTCGCGTTCTTCTCCCGAGCCGCGGCGGCAGCCGCCACCACGTCGAGGGGGATCTCCAACTGGGCGAGCACCACGTCGGCTTCGGCGATCCGCGCGGCCTGGGCAGGGCCGATCACGACGTGGTCGTTGGCACCGGGCGCGACGACGATGGCGTTCTCGCCGTCCGGGGAGACGGTGATGAAGGCGGTGCCGGTGGGTGCTTCGGCGCGTTCGACGAGGTCGGTCCGGACCCCGGCGCCGCCGAGGGAGACGAGGAGCAGGTCGGCGCCTTCGTCTTCACCGAGGGCGCCGACGAAGGTGGTGTCGGCGCCGCAGGCGAAGGCAGCGGCAACGGCTTGGTTCGCGCCCTTGCCCCCGGGACTCCGACGCAACCGCGCACCGAGGACGGTTTCCCCGGCTTTCGGCACCCGCGGCACATCGACGGCGAGGTCGACGTTGGCCGAACCCACGACCATGACTTTTCCGTTCATATGAGTGCCACCGTCCGGGCCGCGAGGTCCGCGATCCATCGCTCCCCGCCCGGCAGCGACGTCGCGATGCGGCCGTCCAGAGGCTTGCTCCAGTACTCGTCCACCCCGCTCACCGCGCCGACCACTCCCCCGACCGTCGCGGCCACGGAATCCGTGTCCCAGCCCGCCGTCACCGCGATCGACACACTCGGCCCGAGCTCCCCGCCGCCCTTCGCGAGCGCGTAAGCGATCGTCGCCGCGTTGTTCAGCACGTGCACCCAGTGCAAGTGCCCGTACTCCGCATGAAGCCGGTCGAGTCCACTTCGGACATCGCCCTCCGACGCCGCCGAGCGGCCGAAGCGGATCGCGGACTCCAGGTCGGAGCCAGCCGGGACCACGGAGAACGCCGCGTCCAGCACCTCCTCCACCGTGTCGCACACCATCGCCGCCGAGGCGAGCGCCGCCGCCCACATCGCGCCGTACACGCCGTTGCCCGTGTGGCTGAGCCGGGCATCCGTCCACGCCAACCGAGCCGCCGAACGCACGTCGCCCGGGGACACCCAGCCGAACACGTCCGCGCGGATCAGCGCGCCGATCCACTCCCGGAACGGGTTCCGGTAGGTCGCCGTCTCCGGGACGACGCGCGCGTCGAGAAGGTTCCGGTACGCCGCGCGTTCCGCCGTGAACACCCGTCCGGCCGGCAGGTTGTCCAGCCAAAGCTGCGCGACATCCGACGTCGTGAAGTCCCGGCCGTGGTTCTCCAGCAAGGAAAGAGCGAGCATCGGGTAGTTGAGGTCGTCGTCCTCGGGCATCCCGTCGATGTTCTCTTCGAGGGACGTCGGCGCCGAACGGCGGTTCCACGGCCACCGCGCCGCGACGTCGCCGGGCAGCCCCACCGCGGTGAACCACCGGTTGAGGGGCCAGCGGCCGGTCGCCCGCAGGATCTCCTCGATGCCCTCCCGCGGGATCTTCTCCACGGGCTTGCCGAGCAGGCACCCGGCGGCCCGGCCGGTCCACGCGTCCAGCTCACGCCCACGCGACCCCCGAGGCAGCGAAGGCGCGGCAGGCAGCGCGAGCGAATCAAAGGAAGGTTCGGCGACCGGCGCGTCCAGCTCGTCCAGCAGCTCGCGCGCCAGAGAACGCAACGCGGGCATCGCGGGACCCGCGCCGCTGACGGCCGGCGTGGCCGAGCCACCCGCCGCGACCCACCGCTCCCGCACCGCGGTGACGTCCTTGCCCTCGGCGAGGGACTGCACCAGCTCGTGCGGGAGCAGGTCCTCGGGCTGGGCCCAGGTCAGCCTCACGCCGGCTCCCCGAGGAAGGCCGCCCGGGCCGCGGCCCGCTCGCGGTCGGCCCGCAGGATGTCCGCGGCCGCCGACGCCAGCAGGTCCCCGGTCTCCCGCAGGTCCATCCGGCTCGCCTCGCCGATCGTGTCGACCCAGTCCTTCGGGACGACGGCGGTCCCGCCGAGGCCGGCGCACAGCGCACCCGCCATCACGGCGATCGAGTCGGCGTCGCGGCCGTAGTTCACGGCGGCGAGCACCGCACCGCGGAAGTCTCCCCGGTGTGCGAGGACGAACGCCACCGCGGCGGGCAGCTCCTCGATGGACTTCGTCCGCGACGGGCGCCGCGCGTCCATCGACATCTCCCGGTACTTCGGCCCCACCGAGTCGAACGGCGCGACCGTCTCCCGGACGAGCGCGGCGAGGGCCCGCTCTTCGTCGTCGGTGGCCGGGGGGACGGTCCGGCCACCGAACTCCGTGACGACGGCCCGCAGCGCCGCCGCGGTCCCGTCGTGCGCGACGTCCAGCCCGGCCGCGACGACGTCGTCGAGCGACGCGCCCGGCGCGACACTGGCCGCCACCATCGCGGCCAGCACGCCCGCCGCCTCGCGGCCGTAGCTCGACTGGTGCGCGCCGGTGAGGTCGATCGCCTCGGCGTACGCCGCCCGCGCGTCACCCGCGTTGACGACGCCCACCGGGGCGACGTACATCGCCGCGCCGCAGTTGACCACGTTGCCCACGCCGGCTTCGCGTGGGTCGACGTGTCCATAGTGGAGTCTCGCGACGATCCACTTCTCCGCCAGGAAGACCCGCTGCAGCAGCAACGCGGTCGACTCCAGCTCCGGCACCCAGCGCGGCTCGCCGATCATGAGCGGCACCAGGTCCTCGGCCATCGCGTACGCGTCGAGGTGCGCGCGGCGCTTCGCGTACACCTCGACGAGTGCCCGCGTCATGAGGGTGTCGTCGGTGATGTGCCCGTCGCCCTTGTGGTAGGGCGCGATGGGCCGGGCGGTCCGCCAGTCCGGGTACCACGGCCCGACGACACCGGTCACCCGGCCGCCGTGCCGCTCTTCGATCTGTTCGGGCGTCCACCCTTCGGTGGCGCCGCCGAGGGCGTCCCCGACGGCCGCACCGGTGATCACCGCGACGGCCCGGTCTTCCAGCCAGGTCAAGAATCCGCTCCTGTCATTTGCTGACGCTCTTCCAGCCGTCTTCGAGCTGCTTCGCGAGGCCGGCGGCGTCGATCTTCTGTCCGAGGAACTGCTGGTACGCCGGGGTCGCGACGGTGTCCTTCCACTGCGCGTACTTGCCGGCGAACAGGTAGGGCGCCGAGGTGAGGTACTGGCCGGAGGCGAGGATCGCGTTCCAGCCGTTCTTCGCCCCGAGCTTGGTCGTGAGCGCCTGCCGCGCCGAGGTCGTCGGCGGGATCAGCGCGTCCGCCTCGTTGATGGCGGCGAGGTTGTCGGTGCTGGTGAAGAAGTCGACGAACTCCGCGGCCTCCTTGACGTGACCGGAGTCCTTGTTCACCGACAGCGTCTGCGGGTTCGCGGCCTGCGCGGGCCCGGCCGAGCCGGCCAGCGGCGGGAGCACGACCCAGTCGAAGCCCTTCGGCGCGTCCTTCGCGATGTTGGCCGCCTGGTAGGAACCCTGGACGGTCATGGCGATCTGGCCCGCGTAGAACGGCGCGAGCGCCTTGGTGCCCGACTGCGTCAGCGTGACCGGCAGGATCGAGTGGTCCTGGTGCGCCATGGCGTCCACGAGCTGCGGCAGTGCCTGCTCACCCTGGCCGACGGTCAGCTTCGCGTTGTCGCCGGTGCCGTCGAAGTACTTGCCGCCGAAGCCGGGGGCCAGCGCGACGAACGCCGCCGTCGGGCTCGACAGGCCCCAGCCGAGGCCGAACTTGCCGTCCTTCGTGGTCGCCTTGGCGATGTCGCGCAGCTGGTCCCAGCTCATCGTGGCGCCGGTCGGGATCGTGACGCCCGCCTGCTGCAGCTGGGTCTTGTTCGCGAAGACCACATAGGACTGCAGCTCGGTCGGGGCGGCGATCACCTTGCCGTCGACCGTCACCGAGTCGAGCACGCCCTTCGGGATGTCCGCGCGCTTCTGCTCCGGCAGGTACTGCGTCAGGTCCGCGAGGTAGCCGTCGGTGGCGAAGGGCGCGATGCCGGCCGCCTCGTAGTGCACGATGTCCGGCGCGGTGCCCGCGTTGAACTGGGTGATCAGCTTGTCGTAGACGCCGTCCCAGCCCGCCTGGACGACCTTGACCTGCACGTCCGGGTGGGCCTTGTTCCAGTCGCCGACGATCTTCTGCGTCGCGGCGATCGCGGCGGGCTGGTCGGACAGGGACTGGAAGGTGAGGGTCACCGGCCCGTCCCCGCCGTCTCCGCTGCCACCGCCCCCGCAGGCGGTGAGCAGCAGGCCGACGGCCGTCAGCGCGGTGGCGGCAATCATGCGTCGTGTCTTCATCGACCGACCTTTCGAGGGTTTCTCAGTGGGGTTCATCCCTTCACCGCCCCGGCCATCAGGCCGCTGGTGAGCTTCCTCCGCAGGATGCTGAAGAAGACGATGCTGGGGATGGCGGCGAGCACGGCGCCGGCGGCGAGCGGGCCGAGGGCGACCTTGCCCTCCCCGCCGACGAACATGTTGAGCGTGATGGGCAGCGTGTAGTTCTCCGGCGACTGCAGGAGGACCAGCGCGAAGAAGAACTCGTTCCACGACGAGACGAAGCTGAACATCGCCGTCGCGGCGACGCCCGGGGCGAGCAGCGGGAAGACGATCGTGCGCAGCACGGTCAGCCGGGTCGCACCGTCCACCGCCCCGGCCTCTTCCAGTTCCACCGGGATCGCGGCGACGTACCCCTGCAGCATCCAGAGCGCGAACGGCAGCATGTACGTCGTGTGCACGAGCGTCAGGCCGGCGAGGTTGTCGGCCAGGCCGAGCGTCCGCAGGATGAGGTACAGCGGCAGGATGATGAGCACCACCGGGAACACCTGGCTGACCAGGATCCAGCCGACGCCGGCCGCGCGGACCTTGCCCTTGAGCCGCGCGAGCACGTAGGACGCGGGCACGGCGATGACGACCGCCAGCGCGGTGGACGCGAGCGCGACGATCAGGCTGTTCGCGGCGGACCGGACCAGGCCCTGCTTTTCCAGGGCTTCGGTGTAGTTGTCCCAGTGCCATTCGCTCGGCAGCAGGCTCACCGTGAGCGAATTGAGCTCGCCCGAGGACTTCACCGATGCGGAAAGCAGCCACAGCAGCGGGAAGCCGAGGAACAGGATGTACAGCGCGAGGGCGATGTATTGCGCCGGGCGCACAAGGCCTCGCATCAGCGCCCCCCTCCTTTTCGAACACTGCCGGCGGCACGGTCGTCACGGAACTGCGACCGCAGGTAGACGGCGAGGATCAGGACGACCACGACGACGAGGACCAGGCCCATCGCGGCGGCGTAACCGATCTCGCGGTTCTTGAAGGCCTCGAGGTAGATGAACAGCACCGGGACCATCGTCTTGCCGCCCGGGCCACCCGCGGTGAGCACGTAGACCAGCGAGAACGAGTTGAAGTTCCAGATGAAGTTCAGCGACGTGATCGACGTGACGATCGGGCGCAGGCTCGGCCACGTCACCGCGGTGAACCGCCGCCACGCGCCCGCGCCGTCGACCGCGGCGGCTTCCTGCAGTTCGGCGGGGATCTGCTGCAGGCCGGCCAGCAGCGTCACCGTCGTCTGCGGCATGCCGACCCAGACGCCGACCACGATCACCGCGGGCAGCGCGACCGAAAAGTCGCCGAGCCAGTTGATGTCGTCCGGGAGGCCGACGCTGCCGAGGACGGCGTTGAGCGGGCCGCCGTTGGCCGAATAGATCATCTGCCACATGATCGCCACGACGACCGGCGGCATCGCCCACGGCACGAGCGCGAGCACCCGCGTCAGGCCCTGCAGCCGGAGCCCGGAGTTGAGCAGGAGAGCCAGGCCCATCGCGGCGGCCAGCTGGAGCACCGTGACGCCGACGGTCCAGATCATGCCGATCCGCAGCGAGTCCCAGAACAGGTTGTTGCCGACGAGCTTCGTGAAGTTGTCGACGCCGGCGAAACCGTAGTCCGGGTGGCGCACCAGGCGCGCGTCGGTGAAAGCCAGGAAGATCCCGACGACCAGCGGCGCGACGCTCAGCACGAGGATCGGGATCAGCGACGGCAGCACCAGCCCGATCGCCTCGCGGCGCCGGGTACGGGCCAGCGCGGGCCTTTTCTTCTTCCCGCTCGGGGGCGACGGGCGGGTCAGCGTCGCGGTCATCGCGCACCCCCGGTCGATTCGCGCACCATCAGCTCCGGGCCGACGGTGATCTGCTGCGCCGCGTGGTCCAGGTCCTCGGCGAGCTGGAGCATGATCCGTGCCGCCGCGCGCCCGCGCTCGGTGGAGCCGAGGGACACGCTGGTCAGGCTCGGCTGGAAGACCCGGCCGATCTCGGTGTCGTCCATGCCGGTGACGGCGACGTCTTCCGGCACCGACAGGCCCAGCTCCCGCACGGCCCGGATCGCGCCGATGGCCAGCAGATCGTTCGCGGCGACGAGCGCGTCGAACTCGCCGCGCGCGAGCAGCGTCCGGGCGGCTTCCAGCCCGGCGGAGACGGTGAAGTCGCCCGCGATCTCCTGGTCGACGTCGTCGAAGGCGGTCGTCTTGGTGGCGGCGTCGAACCCACGCTGGCGGGACGCGCCGGGGGTGGTGTCGAGCGGCCCGTTGAGGAAGCCGACCCGGCGGCGGCCGAGGGCGTGCAGGTGGCGGACGGCCGCGCCGATCCCGCCCGCGGAGTCGGTGGAGACCGAACTGATGCCGCGGTCGTCCAGGGCCCGTCCGATCACCACGACGGGAACGGGCGCCTGCTGGATCTCACGGATCAGCCGGTCGTCGGTGCGCAGCGGGCTGACGATCATGCCGTCGACGAACCCGCTGTTGAGGCTGCGCACGAGCTCAGTGGTCGACGTCGCGGTGTCCCCGGTGCTCATGACGACGACCCGGTACCCGTGCGGGGCGAGGACTTCGTGGATGGCCCGCATCATCTCGACGTAGACGGGGTTCCCGATGTCGGCGACGGCGAAGGCGACCTGGAAGGTCTTCTTGAGCCGCAACGACCGCCCGATGGCGTCGGCGCTGTACCCGAGTTCGGCAGCGGCGGCGCGGACGCGCTCGACCATGGCCGGGCTCGCCCCGGTGCCGTGCAGCGCCCGCGAGGTCGAGGCCAGTGAAACCCCGGCGCGCTCGGCGACCTGGAGCAGCGTGGCCCGTGTTGACGTCATCGGCTACCTCGTTGTGCGTTCTTGGAAACGTTTCCAGGTGCGGAAGGCGAAGTTGGAAACGTTTCCAATCGGATTAATCCCGATACTGACACCCCGCTGGCGGGCGTGTCAACACAGCACGGAGAGGAGCCAGGCAGTCACGTGGCGCGGTCCACGAGGGTCAGCTCGCATACCCGGAGGGCCGGCTCACGAACCGACCCTCCGGGAACGCGACCGCGGCGTCTTGACCCCCGCTCAGCCGACGACGTCGATCTCGAACGGCTCCGCGGCGCTGTACTCGAGGTCGGCCCACAGCGCGCCCGGCAGGGCGAAGCGGCGGTGGGACGTCAGCCGGTCGTCGTAGTGCGGGTCGGACTTCGGGTTGTGCCCGACGCCCGTCTTGTCCGAGCCCCACGCGAAGATGTTGCCGACCCACATCGGCTTCGCCAAGCCTTCGCCGTTGATCCGCGGACGGACGATGAGGGCGGCGCCGGCGCTGCCGGACAGGTTGAGCCGGACCGCGTTCTGCCCGGTGTTGGGCGGGGTGACGGTGATGCGTTCCATGATTTCCACTTCCGGTTCGACGGTCAGGGATCCCGGCGAATCCACGCCGGGCCAGAAGTCGGCCACGACGGAGATGTCGATGCCGGGCGCGACGTCCAGCAGGTACTGCGCGGCGATCGCGCCTTCCGGGATTTCGGGTCTGCCGGTGGCCGTGGCGATCCAGTACAGCGGCGGCTCGACCCGCTGAGCCTTGAAGGCGGCCTTCACCTTCGGCCAGGTCGACCGGTTGCAGTAGATGACCGGGTACGCGAACCCCGACGCACGCCGCCGCCGGGCCCAGCCCGGTGCCTCCTCCGGCGTGGCGTCGCCCGGCTCGACGTCGAGGACGTGCCCGTCGTCGGTCGACGCCTTCTTGACGATCCGCACCTTCAGGGCGTTCGGGAAGAGCGCCCAGTCGGCGGCGGTCCACGGCGCGAGCTTGATCCGGTCGATGTACCCGGCGACCAGCGCCGGCCGGCCGTCCTTCTTGAGGATGTTCCGCGCCGTGACGGCGTCGTACATAGTGCGCATCGGCTTGCCTCGAAATCGTGGGGCGGCGGATATCGACGTATTCACGATCGCGGAAAGAGGATAGCGCCACAACGGCGAAAAGGGCGCCTTTTCGGGCGGATCCGGGTCACCCGGTGGACTTTCCGGGTGGCGGCGGATACGGAAACAACCGGACCCGCCGCCGTCCCGGGTCATTCTTCGCGCAAATTCTCCAGGTTCGTCGTCCGCCACAACGCGGGCAGTGTCAAAGCGGTGACGAACAGTACCGCGGCGATCGCGGTCGCCGTCAGGGTCGCGATCGCCGGGACGTCCGCCGTCATCGGGCGGTGCACCACGAACTTGAGCACCAGCCAGTCGAGAGCGAGCCCGGCCGGTACGGCGACGACCACCGCGACCCCCACCGGGATCGCCAGCTGCCACACCAGCGACCGGGCGAGCACGCCGCGCCCGACGCCGTTGGCCGCCAGCGCGGCGAGGCTGCGCCGCCGTTCCCGCAGCTGCTCCCACGCGGCGACCAGCAGGCTGCCCGCGACGAACAGCAGCACCAGCACCGAACCGACCGACAGCACCCGGGTGATCAGCGCGTAGGTGCCGTCCTGCCCGGTGCCGAGCGAGTCCACGGATCCGTTCCACCCCACCACGTTCCGGACGTGCTCCACCAGCTCCCGGTCGGCGGTGGGCAGGGTCGCCGACACCGTCAGCCCGACACCCGACGCCGTCGCCAGCGCGGCCGGGGTGACGATCAGCTCCGGCGCGTCCGGCCCGGACATCGCCACGCGGTGCACCGCCGGCACCGTCCACTGAGGAAGGTCGGTCCGCCGGGCCCGGCGGACCTCGGAGAACCACACGTGGTCCCCGGGCTGGAGCACGTAACTGCTCCGGGTCGTCGCGGCGTAGACGTCGCCGTCGCGGCAGTCCGCGATCCCGGTGCGGGCCCGCAGCAGCGGGCAGTTCTCGACGACGATCGAGGTGCGTTCCCCCGACGCGGTCTCGATCATGGCGCCGGTCCGCACCGGCGCGTCGCCCAGCCCGGGCAGCGCGTGGAAGGCGGCGGTGAACGCGTCGCCGTCGGCGACACTCGTGGCGTAGTAGCTCGCGAGCACCCGGATCTCCCGCGGCGCGGGCCGTTCGCTCTCGGCCCTGGCGTAGACCCCTTGCAGCGCAATGGATCCGGCCAGTACCACGGCGACGCCGCTGACCAGGCGCGCCGCCGTCGCGCTGTCCAGCTGGAGGCGGCGGACGGCCAGCAGCCACGCGGGCGAACCGCCGCCGAGCAGGCCCGCGACCCGCTCGACCACCCACGGCAGCACGAGGGGCACGGCCGTGAGGACGAGGACCACCCCGGCAACCACGGCGGGACTGTCGGCGCCGTCGCCGCCCAGGCCGGTGAGCAGCAGAGCGCCGCCCGCGACCGCGGGGAACAGGCGCCACGCCAGCTTCCGGCGGGTCCGCGTCGCCCGCCGCTCGACGCCCAGCGGCTCGATGACGACCGGCCGCAGCGCGAACACGGCCGCCGCGCACGCCAGCGCCGGCAGCGCCAGCAGAGCGGGGACGCCGAGCCGCCAGTCGGGGACGACGTCGGTGCCGAAGAGGCCGCCGCGGAAGGCGGACACGGTGATCTCCGGGACGAGCACCCGGATGAGCTGGAACAACGCGAGGCCGGCGAGCAGGCCGGCGAACGAGCCGAGAAGCGCTTCCCCGGCCGCGATCCGGTGCACCTGACCGCGGTCCGCGCCGACCAGGCGCAACGCGGCGAGCCGCCGGTCCCGGGCCGCCGCCGCGAGCCGGGTGCTGGTGACGACGAAGACGAACACCGGCACGAGGCACGTCGTCGCCCCCACCACGACCAGCAGCAGCTCGAGCGAGGACAAGCCACGCCGGGAGGTCTCGGTCCCGAAGCCGCTCACCACGACGGCGTCCGGCTGCTGCGCGACGGTGTCGGATCCGACGTAGAAGAACAGCTCGTTCGGGCCGGTCAGCCCGGCTTCGCCGATCGTGCCGATCACCCGCTGCGAAAGCCGTGGGCGCAACAGCTCGCCCTCCGGCGACCGCAGCAGCTCCGCCAGCGCCGGGGAAAGCACCGCCTCCCCCGGTCCCGGCAGCCGGTCCACGCCCGGCGCGGCCGGCGGGCGCGGCCCGGTTCGCTGCACGAGGTAACCCTGCAGCCCGCGGCCGCGGAACTCGTCGTTCCGGCGGACCGCGTGGATCGGGTCGACGCCCCCGGCCGCCGCCCGCTGGTCGAAGACGCGCGCGTCGGCCCGGTCGTCCCGGGAGGCGAGCAGGTTCGGCACCGACGTCGCGGTGAGCAGGACGGCGACGCCGAGGCCGACGCCGACCGCGGTCAGCGTGAGCCGCACCAGGGCGGTCCGTGCTCCGCCGCCGCCGAGCGCGAGGCGCATCCCGAGCGCGAGGTCGGCGACCCAGCGCCGGATCACCGGATCACCTCGAGCTCCCGCGTCCGGCCGTCGCGCACGACGACCTCGCGGTCGGAGTACGCCGCGACGCGCGGTTCGTGCGTCACCAGGACGACCGCGGCGGCACGCTCGCGCGCCGCGGTGGTCAGCAGCTGCATGACCTGCTCGCCGTTGAGCGAGTCCAGGGCGCCGGTCGGCTCGTCGGCGAAGACGACCCGCGGGCCGGTCACGAGCGCGCGGGCCACCGCCACGCGCTGGCCCTGCCCGCCCGACACCTCGCCCGGCCGCTTGCCCGCGACGTCGGCGAGGTCGAGCTCGCCCAGCATTTCGCGGGCCCGCCGCGCCGCCACCCGGCCGCGCTCGCCGTTCAGCCGCATCGGCAGGGCCACGTTCTCCAGGCAGGTCAGCTCCGGGACGAGCCTGCCGAACTGGAAGACGAACCCGAAGTCCGTGCGGCGCAACGCCGAGCGCCCCCGGTCGGTCAGCAGCGCGAGGTCGGCGCCCTGGTACCGGACCGTGCCGTCGTCGGGCCGGACGATCCCGGCCAGGCAGTGCAGCAGCGTCGACTTGCCCGCCCCGGACGGGCCCATCAGCGCGACGACCTCCCCCGCGCGCACCCGCAGGCTCGCCGACGTCAGCGCGTCGGTGGGCCCGTACGCCTTCCGGACCTCGGTGGCCTCCAGCAGGACGTCCTCGGTGGTGCTCACGCGATCTCCTTCGCCAGCTGGTCGAGCCGGGCCGCGGTCAGCTCCAGCCACCGGAGGTCGGCCTCCAGGTGGAACAGCGCGTGGTCGCAGACCAGCTGGTCGACGAGGTCGCCCCCGGTCTTGCGGCGGGTCAGCTCGCGCATGGCGTCGAGGTGCGCCGAGCGCTGGACGTCGAGGACGTCGGTGGCCGGACGGCCGGAGAGCAGGGCGAGCACGATCTTGGTGTAGAGCGTGTTCTGCAGGTAGGCCTCCGGCTTCTCCGGGGTCGCCAGCCAGGTGCCGACGTCGGCGACCCCGGCCTCGGTGATCGCGTAGCGCTTCCGCTCGGGCCCGCCGCCGGCCTCGATGCCGTCGGCCTCGACGAGTCCCTGCTTGAGCAGCCGGGCCAGGGTCGAATAGACCTGGCCGTAGTGGACGCGGCGGTCGTGCCCGAACCGGTCGTCGTAAGCGCGTTTGAGGTCGTAGCCGTGCCGGGGGCCGTTCTCCAGCAACCCGAGCAAGGTGTGTCCGATCGACATGCGACGGACTGTACACGGCGTGTATAGCTAGTGTTTATACACCCCGTTCATAGTGACTACTCCAGGATCGCCCGCAGCGGGGTGGCGGGCCGTCCGAGCAGTTCTTCGAGGTCCGGACCGGTGGCGGCGAACTCGCCCCGGCGGGCGGCGCGGAACATGCCGAGCAGCATCGCGGCCTGCTCGGCGGGGACGCCGTGCCCGGTCAGGCCCGCCACCCACTCGTCGTCGTCGGCGACCACCCGGCGGATCGTGCGTCCGGTGAGCTCACCGAGCAGGCTCGCGACGTCCGCCAGGTCGAGGGCGACGGGTGCGGTCAGCGGCGGCGTCGCCCCGTCGAACCGGCCCTCGTCGGCGAGGATGACCGCCGCGGCTTCGGCGAGGTCGGCGTGCGCGGTCCACGACACCGGCCCGTCGGCGGGCGCGACCAGCTCGCCGGTTTCCCGCGCCTGGCCCAGCAGCAGCGGGACGGTCGCGGCGTAGAAACCGTTACGCAGAGCCGTGAACGACGGGCCGGCTGTCGCCAGGTGGCGTTCGGTCGCGGCGTGGTCGGGCATCGGCGCGAAGAGCGAGTCGTCGGCCGCGGCCTGGTGGCTCGTGTAGAGCACCCGCTTGGCGCCGGCGTCCCGCGCGGCATCGATCGCCGCGACGTGGTGCCGCAACGCCGTCTCGCCGGTGGCGTCCGTCGAGACGACGAGAACCTGCGTCGCCCCTTCGAAAGCGTCGGCCAGCGAGTCCGTGTCGGCGAAGTCGCCGCGGCGCACGCGCACCCCGCGCTCGGCGAGGCCGGCCGCCTTCGCGGGCTCGCGGACACTGACACCGACCTGCTGGGCCGGAACGCGCCGGAGCAGCTGCTCGACAACCTGGGAGCCGAGCTTGCCGGTCCCTCCGGTGATCACGATCATGGTGGATCCCCTCTGTTCGGTAGCGTTGATATTAACCACGTTAGCACCACCGCCAGCAAGAGTGAGTTACCATCGGAACCATGGTGAAGAGCCGGAGCGAAACGCGGACGCACATCATCGAGACCGCCGCGCGGCTCCTCGACGACCAAGGCGCGGCCGCGCTCACCATCCGCGCGGTCGCCGGGGCGGCCGGCCTGCAGGCGCCGGCGCTCTACCGGTTCTTCGAGGACAAGGACGCGCTGCTCGACGCCGTCGCCGAACACGTGTTCACCGCCTACGTCACCGGGAAGACGGCCGCGCAGGACGGCGATCCCATCGCGGACCTCCGCGCCGGCTGGGACGCGCACATCGCCTTCGGCGTGGCCAACGCGGCACTGTTCGGCCTGCTGGTGACGCCGGGCCGGACGTCCCCGGCGGCCGAGGCGGGGCTGGCGGTCCTGCGCGCCCGCGTGCACCGCATCGCGGAGACCGGCCGGCTGCGGGTGCCCGAACCTCTCGCGGTCGAACTGATCCACGCCGCCGGCACGGGGGCCGTGCTCGCTCTGCTGGCCCGGCCGCCGGAGGACCGGGATCCGGACCTGGGTCTCGAGTTCGACCTCGGTCTCGCCGAGGCGATGTACGAAGCCGTGCTGGCCCGGATCCTCACCGACGCGCCGGTCCCGGCCGCCGCACCTCCGGAGCTGTCGAAGCTCACCGGCGCCGAGCGTGCCCTGCTGGCGGAGTGGCTGGACCGCGGCTGAGTCCGGCCCACCAAATGTCTTGAATGAGTCATTCAGGTCTTCGGAGGTCCTGAATGACTCATTCAAGACGTTCGAGCGGCCGCCTCCAGCGAACACCGGTCGTGTCCATTGCCGGGGTCGGCCGGGTCGCGTGGGCACCCCGCGCCGCCGGCGGCGGCGCGGCTCAGCACCCTCCGACTCCGACTGCGCGGTTCGTGTGCATTTCCCGCCCAGATGTAACAACTATCGGACTTCCGGCGCCATACGGGACGGTCCCGGTCCCCGCGCACCAGGAGTTCGCATGACACTCTTCCGCCGTCCCCTGTTCCCCCGAAGATCAAGACGCGCACTGGCCACCGCGGTGGTCGTGCCGCTCGCCGGCGCCCTCGCGGTAGCCGTCGCCGCGCCCGCCGCGGCCGTGCCCACCGGCTTCGCCGACACCGTCGCGATCGGCGGCCTGACCTCGCCGACCGCCGCGGCGTTCGCGCCCGACGGGCGGGTCTTCGTCGCCGAGAAGAGCGGCCTGGTCAAGGTCTTCGACTCCCTCGCCGACCCGACCGCGACGGTCTTCGCCGACCTGCGGACCCCGACCCAGGACTTCTGGGATCGCGGCCTGCTCGGCCTGGCCGTCGACCCCGCCTTCCCCGCCCGGCCGTACGTCTACGTCTCCTACACCCTCGACGCCCTGCCCGGCGGCACCGCGCCGAAGTGGGGCGACACCTGCCCGACACCGCCGGGCGCGACCGACCAGGGCTGCGTCGTCACCGGCCGGATCTCCCAGCTCACCATGGGCCCGGCCGGCACCGCCGTCAGCGAGAAACCCCTCGTCACCGGCTGGTGCCAGCAGTTCCCCAGCCACTCGGTGGGCTCGCTGGCCTTCGGCCCGGACGGCGCCCTGTACGCGGGCGGCGGCGACGGCGCCAGCTTCAACTTCGCCGACTACGGCCAGGTCGGAAACCCTTGCGCCGACCCGCCTTCCGCCGCCGGCACCAACCTCGCCCCGCCGGACGCCGAAGGCGGCGCGCTGCGGTCGCAGTCGCCGCGTCGCGCCGCCGGGCAACCGGTGCTGCTCAACGGGACACTCCTGCGTCTCGACCCCGACACCGGGGAAGGCCTGCCCGGCAACCCGTTCGCGAGCAGCTCCGACGCCAACGCCCGGCGCGTGATCGCCTACGGCGCGCGCAACCAGTTCCGCTTCGGGTTCCGGCCCGGGACGAGCGAACTCTGGGCCGGCGACGTCGGCTGGAACACCTGGGAGGAGATCAACCGCGTCACGAACGCCGGGGACGCGGTGGCGGAGAACTTCGGCTGGCCCTGCTTCGAAGGCACCGCGCGGCAAGCCGGCTACGACGGCGCGAACCTCGACCGCTGCGAATCGCTGTACACCTCCGGCGGGCAGGCCGCGCCGTTCTACGCCTACAACCACAACGCCAAGGTCGTCGCGAGCGACCCGTGTCCCACCGGCGGCTCGTCGATCAGCGGGATCGCCTTCGAGTCGGGCAGCAACTACCCCGCCGCGTACGCCGGCGCGTTGTTCTTCGCCGACTCCTCGCGCGGCTGCATCTGGGCGATGCAGACGGCGAACGGCCAGCCCAGCCCGAGCCGCTTGGTCCCGTTCGTGACCGGCGCGAACACGCCCGTGCAGGTGCTGACCGGACCCGGCGGCGACATCTTCTACGTCGCGCTGGGCGCCGGCGAACTGCGTCGCGTGAGCTACCCGGGCGGCACCGACCGGCCGCCGGTCGCGTCGGCGACGGCGACGCCGTCGAGCGGGCCCGCCCCGCTGACCGTCCGGTTCGACGGCACCGGGTCCACCGACCCGGACGCCGGTGACACCTTGACCTACGCCTGGGACCTCGACGCCGACGGCGCGTACGACGACTCGGCGGCCCCGGACCCGGCCTGGACGTACACCGCGGCAGCGGCGGTCGACGCCGGCCTGCGGGTGACGGACTCCCACGGCGCGACCGCCACCACGACCGTCCGCGTCACGGTCGGGACGCCCGCCGGGCTCGACCCGGTGCCGGTCATCGACGCGCCCGCCGCGTCGCTGACCTGGTCGGTGGGCCAGCCCGTGGCGTTCTCCGGCCGGGCGATCGACGCCCAGGACGGCGACCTGCCGCCCTCGGCGCTGTCCTGGCGGCTCGCGATCCGGCACTGCGCGGCCAACGGCACCTGCCACACGCACAACGTCCAGGACTTCCCGGGCGTCGCGTCGGGCACGTTCGTCGCGCCGGACCACGAGTACCCGTCGTACCTGCAGCTCACCTTGACGGCGACGGACTCGACCGGCCGAACCGGCGCCAAGACGATCGACCTGCAGCCGAAGACGGTGTCGCTGAACTTCACGTCGAGCCCGAACCAGGCGCTGCTCACGGTCGGCGGGACCCAGCAGCGCACGCCGTTCTCGCGGACGGTGATCGCCGGCTCCACCAACTCCGTCAGCGCGGACAGCCCGCAGAACCTGCCGCCGCTCAACCTGAAGTACGCCTTCGCGAGCTGGGCGCACGGCGGGGCGCGGACGCAGAACATCGTCGCCCCGGCGGCTTCCGCGACTTATCAGGCGAAGTACCGGCTCTGCTGGCTGCTGCAGCCCTGCTGAGCGGATGACCCGGCCCTGCCTCGGGGCCGGGTCATTCCCCGGGCTGCTTCGTCTTTTCCGCCTTTTTCGATTCTTTCGACTCTTGCTTCGACTCTTTCGCCGCCTGCTTCGACTCCTCCTTGGCGGCTTGCTTCGATTCTTTCGCCGCCTGCTTGTCCTTCGTGACCTTCCCGTCGGCGCCGGTCGTTTCGACCTGGCCCTCGGCCGCCGCCTCTTCCGCGGACGACTCCGGCGTGGGCGGCACCGACGTGAGCTGTGCCTCCGAGGTCGACCGCTGGTCGCTGCCGGCCGGTACGCCCGCCGCGGGCCTGGTTCCGACCGGCTGCGTCGTCGAGCCCTCGGCACCGGTCGCCGGCGGCGGTGGCGCGATGTCGGACGTGCTCGCGCCGATCGTCACCGTCGTGACCAGCGCCGCGCTCGCGGCGGCCACCTTCGCCGCGGTGGCCCACGACAGGACCGAAGCGCCGGTGCTCGCGGCCGCCCCGGACGAGGCGAGGGATCCGGTGGTGGTCAGCCAGTGCGTCACGACCGGGATGCCCAGGATCAGCGGGGCCACGGCGGCGGGCAGTTCTTCGTTGAGCTCCCGGAGACCGGTGGCCAGCTTCCGGCAGTCCGCGCAGCGGTCCAGGTGGGTCGTGATCCGGTGCGCCTTGTGGTCCCCGACACCGTCGCGGACCCAGCGGGCGAGCTGGCCGGAGACGACGCGACAGGTGCGCCGCCGGGCCTCCGGGACGTGCTGGTCGAGGTACGCCTGCCGCAGCCCTTCCCGGGCGCGGTAGGCCAGCGCGGCGACGCCGTTGGGCGTCATCCCGAAGTCCTCCGCGATCCGGGCGGGCGACTCGCCCTCGATCTCGGTCCGCCACAGCACCGTCCGCCACCGCTCGGGCAGGCTCGCGAACGCGCCCGCGGCGACGGTGCCGTGCATCCGGCTGTCCACCGGCTCGTCGCTGCCCTCGCTCGGCAGGACGTCGGGCACCTCGGCGACCAGCGAGAGCGCGGAGTCGCGCCGGCGCCAGCTGATCATCGTGTTCCGGATCGTCGTCAGCAGGTACGGCCGGAATTCCTCGTCCGGGCCCTCGCCCGACCGCAGAATCCGCAGTACGCGGGTGAATCCTTCGGCGATGAGGTCGTCCCGCTCCGCCGCATCCGACGCGATCGCGGCCGCCACCCGGCGAGCCGCGGCCAAGTGCCGGTCGTAGAGCTGGCCGTACGCGGCGATGTCCCCGCCGCGTACCGCTTGGATCAAGACCGCGTCGCTCGGGACGTCCGTCGTCCCGGCCACCGCCGGCGCCACCTCGGTCACCCGCACCTCCCCCTTGCTCGTGCGCTTGCACGTGCAGAACGTCACGCGATAGTCGTCCAACGAGAGGCCGGGCGCAAGGTTTCGGCGCGGAAAGCCCTTTTTCTTCCGTGGTGAGTATCCCGGACCCGCGTCTTGTCAGGTGACTGAGTACTCCGGCCCGGTTTCGTCCCGGCCCGGCGGCCCGTCGTTGCCGCGACGTTACCGGGCGGGTAGAGACGAAGGGCGGTGGCCACCGCGAATGTGTCCGAAGTGGACGGTCGACGTCCGTCATCAGGAAGGTCTCCCCCATGCGCAGAGTCCGGTGTCTTCTGCTGACCTTGCTGCTACCAGCCGTTTTGGTCACCGGCGTGGCCGAAGCCGCCCCCGCGCCGACGGTGACGGCGATACCCGCCAACGCAGGCAAGGGCTGGCCCGTCAGCGGAGCCGAGGGCGTGCTCGACCTCGCCGGCCGCGGGTACGTCGAGCAGGAGTATCTTGTCTCCGGCCAGGCCGACACGTACGCCCAGGACGGCCTGTGGACCGACGACGGCCGCTGGGCCACGCACGTCGCCACCACCGGAAACCCCTACACCACGCGGATGGTCGTGGTGCGGCCGAGCGATCCCGCGCGGTTCAACGGCACCGCGGTCGTCGAGTGGCTGAACGTCAGCTTCGGCGTCGACATCCCGGTCGACTTCTCCCAGTCGTACGAGCACTTCCTGCGGGAGGGTTACGCCTACGTCGGCGTGACGACGCAGAAAGCCGGGGCCGACAAGCTGAAGAGCCTCGACCCGGCCCGCTACGGCACCGTGGACATCGGCTCCGACTCGCTCTCCTACGACGTGTTTTCGCAGGCGGCGCAGGCAGTCCGGACGCATCCGGAGCTGCTGGGCGGCCGCACGCCGGCGGTCGTGCTCGGTACCGGGCACTCGCAGTCCGCGCTGCGGCTGACCACCTATGCGAACGCTGTTCAACCGGTGCGCGGGGTCTACGACGGCCTCATGATCCACGGCCGGGCGGCCCTGGCGGCCCCGATCGGCGACAGCGTCATCGGTCCGCTGTCCGCCCGCATCCGCACCGATCTCGGCGTCCCGGTGTTCGTCCTGCAGTCGGAGACGGACGTCGTCGCGTCGGCGTCGGTCCGGCAGGACACCGCGCGGGTGCGGACCTGGGAGGTCGCGGGCACGGCGCACGCCGACCGGTACGGGCTCGATCTCTACAACGCGGCCAACGCCCGCGACCGGTCGATCAACGACGGCGCGCCCACGACGTGCGACAAGCCGGTGAACAGCATGACGTTCCGGTACGCGGAGAACGCGGCGTTCGCGCACCTGGACCGCTGGGCCCGCGGCGGCGCGGCCCCACCGCTCGCGACGCCGATCTCCCTGCTGCTGGGCCTGTTCATCCGCCGCGACGCCGACCAGAACGCCCTGGGTGGCATCCGCCTGCCCGACCTGGACGCGCCGGTGGCGGCGTACGCGCCGAACAACAGCGGCGGCAACGTGCCGGGCGCATGCCTGCTGCTGGGCACGACGACACCGTTGTCAGCGGCACGGATCCGGCAGCTCTACCCGGACCACGCCACGTACGTCGGGAAGTTCACGGCCGCGGCGGATCGGGCACTGAGCGCGGGCTACCTCCTGCCCGCCGACCGCGACGAGGCCGTCGCCCGGGCACAGGCCGCCCCCATCCCGTGAGCCGCGGCCGCCGGGTCATTCCGGAGATGAAACCTGTTCCACCGAAACTGGAGACGGACAGCCCTTGCCCCGTGCGGGTATAGTGCCGAAAACAGTAACGTGTTCTAGTATTGCGCCGTCGAAGGGACCGGGATGGACGAGCAGGCGATGCGGCATCCGAACCACCTCGGGCATCTGGTCGTCTCCGCCCTGAAGCGCCACCGGGACGCGCCGGTCATGGTGCTGGGCGAGACCACGATGACCGGTGGCACGACCGCCGAGCAGGTCAGCCAGTACGTCCAGGCCTTCGAGGAGCTCGGCGCCGGCACGGGCGCGGCGGTGGCACTGCTGTCGCTGAACCGGCCCGAGGTCCTGCTGATCATCGCGGCCGGGCAGATGCAGGGGTCGCGGCGGACGGCGCTGCACCCGCTGGGCTCGCTCGACGACCACGCCTACATCCTCGGCGACGCCGGGATCACCACGCTGATCATCGACCCGGTGCCGATGTTCGTCGAGCGCGCGCTGGGCCTGCTCGAGAAGGTGCCGGGGCTCACCCAGGTGCTCACCATCGGGCCGGTGCCCGAGCAGCTCGCGCACGTCGGCAAGGACCTGACCGAGACCGCCGCGAAGTTCGAGCCGGGCCCGCTGAAGCCCGTCGACCTGCCTCCGGACCAGGTCGTTTCGATCACCTACACCGGCGGGACGACCGGCAAGCCCAAGGGCGTCATGGGCACCGCCCAGGCGATGGCGACGATGACGCAGATCCAGCTCGCCGAGTGGGAGTGGCCCGAAGCGCCGAAGTTCCTCATCTGCACCCCGCTTTCCCACGCCGGCGCGGCGTTCTTCGCGCCGACGCTGCTGAAGGGCGGCTCGCTGATCGTCGTGCCGAAGTTCGACCCCGCCGACGTCCTGCGGATCATCGAGGAGGAGCGGATCACGGCGACCATGCTGGTGCCGACCATGCTCTACGCCCTGATGGACCACCCCGACTCGCGCACGCGCGACCTGTCGTCGCTGCAGACGGTGTACTACGGGGCGGCGTCGATCAACCCGGTGCGGCTGCGCGAGGCGATCGACCGGTTCGGGTCGATCTTCGCGCAGTACTACGGCCAGTCCGAGGCCCCGATGGCGATCAGCTACCTCGCCAAGGGCGACCACGACGACGCGCGGATGTCCTCCTGCGGGCGGCCGTCGGCGTTCCTGCGCACGGCGTTGCTCGACGCCGACGGCAACCCGGTCGCGCCCGGCGAGCCCGGCGAGATCTGCGTGGCGGGCCCGCTGCTGGCGGCCGGCTACTGGAACCTGCCGGAGGTGACGGCGGAGACGTTCCGCGACGGCTGGCTCCACACCGGCGACGTCGCCCGCGAGGACGAGGACGGCTTCTGGTTCATCGTCGACCGCGTCAAGGACATGATCGTGACGGGCGGATTCAACGTGTTCCCCCGCGAGGTGGAGGACGTGGTGGCGACGCACCCGGCGATCGCCCAGGTCGGCGTGATCGGCACCCCGGACGAAAAGTGGGGCGAAGCGGTGACGGCGGTGGTGGTCCTGCGTTCCGACGCGGCTGCCGACGACGCGGCGATCGAGAAGCTGACGGGCGAGATCCAAGCGTCGGTGCGGGAGCGGAAGGGCCCGGTCCACGTGCCGAAGCAGGTGATCGTGGCGGCGTCGCTGCCGATGACGGGGCTGGGGAAGCCGGACAAGAAGGCGCTGCGGGCCCAGTACGAGCCCCGCAGCGCGAGCGTGTAGGACGTTATCCGGGACCCGGCCGCCGCGTGTCCTGAACGAGTCGTTCACCTCGCCGGCCGTCAGGGGTCCCGGCAGAAGTCCGGTCACACGCTCGCCGCCGCCCCACCCAACGTCTTGAATGAGTCATTCAGGTCTTCGGAGGTCCTGAATGACTCATTCAAGACACGCCGGCGCCCGAGCGACCTCCGGTCCAGCTTGGCCGGCCCGGCGAGCTCAGGCTGCGACGGCGGCCTTGAGCTTCCCGGGGTTCATCATCCACAGCACCTGGTCGATGCCGTCGGCCGACGCCGTGACCGTCAGCACCGTGAACACCTCGCCGTCACGCGACAGCAGCATCGCGTGCGCGCCGTTGACGAGCGCCGGGGTCACCGTCACGCCCTCCCAGAAACGGTCCTTGAACGCGCGGACGTACTTCGCCACCGTCGTCGCGCCGCGCACCGGGATGCGCGACGCGCGGGCCACGCCGCCGCCGTCGGAGTAGCTGATCACGTCGGCCGCGAGAAGCTCTTCCAGTGTCGACAAGTCGCCTTCCTGGGCAGCGGTCACGAACGCGGTCAGGAGGCGCCGCTGCTCGGGCAGCGCGGCCGGCGTGCGCCGTTCCGCGGCGAGGTGCTTGCGCGCACGGCTGACGAGCTGGCGGGCCGAGACTTCCGTCGTCTGGACGATCTCGGCGATCTGGACGTACGGGTAGTCGAACGCCTCGCGCAGCACGTAAGCCGCGCGCTCGGTCGGCGTCAGCTTCTCCAGCAGGAGCAGCACCGCGAGCTCCAGCGCGGCACCCCGCTCGGCCCCCAGCTGGGGATCGGCCGAGGTGTCCACGGGCTCCGGCAGCCAGGGGCCGAGGTAGGTCTCGTGGCGCGCGTAGGCCGTCTTGGTCGCGTTGATCGCCAGCCGCGTGGTCGTCGTCGCGAGGTAGGCCGCCGGGGTGCGCACCGCGGCCCGGTCACTGGCCTGCCAGCGCAGCCACACCTCCTGGAGCAGGTCCTCCGCGTCGGCGGCGCTGCCCAGCATGCGGTACGCGATGCCGAAGAGCCGTGGCCGCACCTCGGCGAAGACGGCGGTCGCGTCCTCGAGACCGGTGTCCTCCATGCGTGCGGATCCCCTTCCTCCGGCGGCAGCGTACCGAGAACGGACGACCGGTGTTGATCATCCGTCCGGGCGAATCACGGCCTCGGCGCGCGACGGTCGCGACGCTGCGCCAGCTCTTCCGCGCTCACCGGCTCCAGCATCGGCCGCCCGGGCACGCAGAACATCGTGACGACGAACGCGGATTCCGCATCCGGCAGGTGGTTGCCGTCCTGGTAGTGGATGACGTCGCCACCCGGCTCCCAGAACGCTTCGCCCGCCTTGACGACCCGCTCGGGCTCGCCTTCCAGCTCGAAGACGATCTCGCCCTTGAGGACGTAACCGTAGGCCGGTCCCGAGTGCCGGTGCGGCGGCGCGCCCGGGCTCCCCGGCGGCAGCGTGACGAGGATGGTCATGGCTTCGGCGTTTTCGTGGATCTGCGGCGCGCCCGGCACGGTCGCGACGACGTCCAGCTTCGGGGGCGGCCCCGGGATGTGGGTGGTCATGCCAGTGAGGACAAGACAGCCCCTGCCGCTGTGACACGTCACGTTCCCGCGCGCCGTCTTGTCGAACGGACATGGTCGATCCCGCGCTGGCCGAGCTGCTGGCCGAACGCCGCCACCTCGAGGACGTCGCCGCTTGGCTCGCCGGGTCCGGCGAGGTCGTCGACGAGGCCTACCGGGCCTGGTACGCGCTCGGCGCCGCCGAGCGGGCGGCCGTCGCGTCGCCGACGGAGTGGCTGACCCGGGCGACCGGGCGCCGCTGCCTGCACCGGCTCGCCGCTCCCCCTCGCCCTGCGCCGACCGACGACTTCGCGCGGCGGTTCCGCGCCGCGTGCGCCGAGGAATCGGAGGCGGCACTGGGCGCCCTGCTGGCCGACGACGTCACCGCCTGGTTCGACGGCGGCGGCAAGCTGCGCACGGCGGACCGGCCGGTGCGGAGCCGCGCCGAGGTGACGCGGGCCGTCCTCGCGCTGCTGGCACCCCGCCCCGGCACGCGGGTGGACGAGCGCTCGGTCAACGGCGGCACCGGCCTCGTCGTCCAGGTGGGCGACCGCGTTGCGGCGGTCGTCCTCTGGCGGGCACGCGACCGGGTGATCACCGACCTCTGGCTGGTCCTCAACCCCGCCAAGCTGCGAGGCTGGCCGGTTGTCACGAACGAACGCGCTGTCTTGTCCTAGTGGATTGTGCAGCCGTCCCGGGTCCTCCGGGACGGCGCCGAGCGGAAGGAACGGACATGAAGGTCGTCGTCATCGGCGGAACCGGCCTGATCGGCACGAACGTGGTCGCGCGGCTGGCCGAGCACGGCCACGAGGCGGTCGCCGCCGCCCCCAGCACCGGCGTGAACACCCTGACCGGCGAAGGGCTGAAGGAGGTGTTGCTGGGCGCGGACGTCCTGATCGACGTGTCGAACTCGCCGTCGTTCGCCGACGACGACGTGATGAACTTCTTCCGCACCTCGACCGGGAATCTCGTCGCGGCGGCGAAGGAAGCGGGCGTCACGCACTACGTCGCGCTGTCGGTGGTCGGCACCGACCGGCAGCCGGACGTCGGCTACTTCCGCGCCAAGGTCGCGCAGGAGAAGCTGATCACCGAGTCGGGCCTGCCGTTCTCGATCGTGCGGGCGACTCAGTTCTTCGAGTTCGCCGGCGGGATCGCCGACGGCTCGACCATCGACGGCGTCGTGCACCTGCCGGGCGCCGGCGTCCAGCCGATGGCCGCGGCCGAGGTGTCCGCCGCCGTGGCCCGGACCGCGGCCGGGCAGCCGATCGGCGGCCTCACCGAGATCGCCGGCCCGGAGGTCTTCGGCCTCGACGAGTGGGTGCGTACCGTGCTGACCGCGCGCGAGGACCCGCGCGAGGTCGTCACCGACCCGAAGGCGCCGTACTTCGGCGCGGTGCCGGGACCGGAGGACCTCCTGCCCGGCCCGGGCGCGAAGCTCGCCGAGACCAAGCTCGCCGCCTGGCTGGCCCGGTCGTGACCGCGCCGCACGGGTGGCCCGGCGCCACCCGTGCGGGCACGGCGTTCTACACGACCACCGTGACGGTGGACGGCGGTTCCCTCGCGCACGGCCGGGCGTCCGGCCGCGCGCGCTCCGCCGACGGCACGCTCCGGCTCGACCTCCGGCTCCCCGCCGAGCTCGGCGGGGAGGGCGACGGCACCAACCCGGAGCAGCTGTTCGCGGCCGGGTACGCCGCCTCGTTCCACGCGACGCTGAGCGTGCTCGCGAGGGAAACCGGCGCCGACCCGGCCACGCTGACCGTCGCGGTGACGGTGGCCGTCGGCCGCGACCCGGCCGGCGCCGGTTCCCTGCTGCACACCGAAGTCGCGGTCACCTGGCCGGGCACCGACGACGTCCAGCGGCTGGTCGAACGGGCGAAAATCCTGTGCCCGTACGCGAAACTGCGCTAGACGCCGTCGTGGTCCGGGTCGGCGTCGAGCACGATGCAGCCGACGTACCCGTCACGGGCCTTGGTGACCTTCAGCAGCATGCTCGGCCGGTAGATCGAATCGCCGTCGTTGAAGGTGTCCCGGCCGGTGCGCTGCGCGTAGGGCTGGGTCGCCATCACCTGCGTGTTCAGGGTTTCGTCGAACATCAGCTGCGTGGTGAGGGTCTTTTCGTTGCCCACGTGCACCATCACGTGGACGTGGATCGTGCGGCCGCGGTACCAGCCCGGCCAGATCGTGGTGAACTCGACGGTCCCGCGCTGGTTGGTGACCTGGGCGCCGCGCAGGTACCGCTTGTCGTCGGTCGGCTCGAGGTCGGCATCGCCGCCGGGCGGCGGGCCGCCGGTGGGCGGGGTCCCGGTCGGCGGATTTCCGGTGGGCGGAGTGCCACCGCCGCCGCCGGACGCCGCTTCCGCACCGGAGTACAGGCCGCCCGCGTCGCAGTGCCAGATCTCGACCACCGCGTGCGGGATCGGCTTGCACGTCTCGCTGTCCTGCACCTGCAGGGCCAGCCGCAGCTTCGCGCCCTGCTTGTCCTCGCGGACGTCGCTGCGGATCTTGTCGGCGTCGAAGTAGTAGGGCCCCTGGGTGGTCGACGCGGTGAGGGTGCAGGTCCGCGCGCCGGCGAACAGCGCGGTGAGGTCCGCGTCGGTCACCGCCTCCAAGGCGACGGTCTCCCCCGTCGACGTCGTGACGGGGCTCTTGCCCGCACACGCCGTGACGAGCGCGCCCAAGCCGACCGAGCTCACCCCGGTGAGCAGCCGGCGCCTGCTGACCCGTTGTCCTTCGTGGTCGTGGTCCATGCGTGTCCTTTCGCGGTGGGGTTCGGGAGTAAAGGCCGGTTGACGGTCACCTACGCCGGCCTTGAACCAAGGTGGCGGCCGGGGCTGTGGTGGAGCTGTGGTGAGGCTGTGGGTCGCCGAGCGGTCACTTACGGGGTACGCTCATACTCAACAAATTGACTAGGTGAGGTGAGGCATGACCAGCTTCCGGAAGGCCGTCGAGGCCCGTGATCCCGACGCCATGGCGGCGACGCTGGCGGAGAACGTCGTGTTCCGGAGCCCGGTGGCGTTCAAGCCGTACCCGGGCAAGGCGATCACGGCCGCGATCCTCCGCGGCGTGCTGCGCGTGTTCGAGGACTTCCGTTACGTGCGCGAGCTGAGCGGCGGCGAAGGCCGCGACCACGCGCTCGTCTTCGAGGCCCGGATCGGCGACGCGAGGGTCGAGGGCTGCGACTTCCTGCACTTCGACGACGACGGGCTGATCGACGAGTTCACGGTGATGGTCCGGCCGCTGTCGGCCGCGCAGGCATTGTCGGAAGCGATGGCGGCCCAGTTCGACCAGATCCAGCGCGAAGCACTCAACTAGTTGACTATGTCGCTGCGCAACGCGCTGATGGCGGCGCTGCTGGAGGGCGAGGCCTCCGGCTACGACCTGGCGAAGGGGTTCGACGCATCGGTGGCGAACTTCTGGCCGGCGACGCCCCAGCAGCTCTACCGCGAACTGGACCGGCTGGAAGCGGACGGCCTGGTCCGCGCCCGGCTGGTCCACCAGGAGAAGCGGCCCGACAAGAGGCTGTTCTCCCTGACGGAGGCGGGCACGCGGGCCCTCCGCGACTTCACGGCGCGCCCGCCCCGCCCGGGCGTGATCCGCGACGAGCTGCTGATCCAGGTCCAGGCGGTCGACTCGGGCGACGAGGCCGCGGTCCGCCGGGCGTTGGCGGAGCGCATGACCCGGGCGGAGACGAAGATCGCCCGCTACGAGCGCCTCCGGGCGGGCCTGCTCGACGGCCGCTTCGAGGACGACTACCTCGCGGAGGCCGAGCGGGTGGGGCCGTACCTGACGCTGATGCGCGGGCTGTCGTTCGAGCGGGAGAACCTCCGCTGGTGCGAGCAGTCGCTGAAGATCCTCGAACGCCGGGCCGCGGGTCGGGGGGTGGGGCGCGGGGTTTTAAAAATGGTTGGAAAAAACACCCCGGG
>NZ_JBFBAG010000057.1:0-19189 GCF_040682155.1 Amycolatopsis sp. NPDC051371 | reverse complement strand
CGGGTGCTGCTGCGCGTCGGGGCTGTGGTTGTATCTACTTTCTCGACCGCCGCGCGGCGGGGGGGGGGTTGTTGGTTTTGCTACGGTTTTGCCCGTCTGTTTCTCACTCACGACCGGGTCAGCTCAGGCCGGCGTCGTGGACCAGGATCGCCACCTGGGTGCGGTTCGCCGCCTCCAGCTTGGCCATGATGTGTCCGATGTGGACCTTCACGGTCGACTCGCTCACAACCAGCGCCTTCGCGATCTCCGCGTTGCTCAGCCCCCGTCCGATGTGGACGGCCACGTCGTGCTCCCGAGGCGTCAGCTCCCCCAACCGGAGCCGGGCCCGCGAACTCCCTCCCCCGGAAGCGAAGTCCGTCAACAGCCGCTTGGTGATCTTCGGGGACAGCATCGCCTCGCCGCGCGCCGCGACGCGGACCGCGTTGACCAGCTCGCGTGGCGGCGTGTCCTTCAGCAGGAAACCCGCCGCGCCGTGCCGCAAAGCCGCGTACACGTACTCGTCCACGTCGAACGTCGTCAGCACGACCACCGCCGGCGCCGCCGGGTGCGAAGCCAGCCGCCGGACCACCTCGATGCCGTCCACCTTCGGCATTTGGACGTCGGTCAGCACCACGTCCGGCCGGTAGCGGTCGGTCAGCTCGACCGCCCGCGCGCCGTTCGTGTCCTCGGCGACCACCTCGACGTCGTCGGCCGACTCGAGGATCATCCGGATGCCGCTGCGGACCAGTTCCTCGTCCTCCAGCAGCACGACCTTGACCGTCACATGCCCTCCCCGACCCGAAACTCCGCGTGCACCCGGAACCGCCCGTCGCCCGTCGGGCCGGTGCGCAGGTCGCCCCCGGCCAGTTCCACCCGTTCGCGCATGCCCACCAGCCCGTAGCCCGACCCCGGGACGGCGCTGCCGTGCGGGGTCAGCCGGTTCGTCACCTCGACGGTCAGCCGGTCGCCGGTGACGGCCAGCCGGACGTCGACCGCCGCGTGCGGCGCGTGCTTGCCCGCGTTGGTCAGCGACTCCTGCACGACCCGGTAGACGGCCCGCCCGACCTGGTCCGGCACCGCGGGCAGCGGGTCCGGCAGCGTCAGCTCGACCCGCGCCCCGGTCGCCGCGACCTCCGCGACCAGCTCTTCCAGCGACGCGAGCACGCCCGGACCCGCGTCCGGGGCGTCGTCGCGCAGCACCCGCAGGATGCCGCGCAGCTCGTCGAGCGCCACCGCGCTGGTGGCCCGGATGGTCTCGGCGGCCTGCTCGGTCTTCTCGTCCGGCGCCCGCAGCGACAGCGCGCCGGCCTGCAGCGCGACCGCCGTCACCCGGTGCGCGACGACGTCGTGCATCTCGCGCGCGATCCGCCGTCGTTCGGCGAAGACGGCCTGGTCGGCCAGCAGCGTCCGGGTCCGCTCGGCCTCCTCGGCGCGGTCCCGCAGCACGCCCAGCAGTGCGGCGCGCTGGTGCATCCACAGCCCGGCCAGCGCCGGGCCGAGCACGAAGAAGCCCAGCACGATCACGACGAGGGTGAAGCTCGCCGAGTCCCGCAGCACCGGCACGACGTTGCCGGCGATCCCGGCGACGACGACCGCGAGCCCGGTCACGACGCTCACGCCGTGCCGGACCGCCACCGAGTACTGCGCCACCATCAGGGGCAGCAGCGTCACCCCGGCCGGCATGCACCCCACCGCGACCAGCAGCACCAGGAAGGGCCACCGGCGCCGCGCCAGCAGCGCGACCCCCGAGACGACCACGGCGGGGACGTAGAGCGCCGGGTGCGGGTCCCGCGGGTCGCCGCCGGCCAGGGTCACCACGATCACGGCCGCGGCCACCGCGACGTCGAGCGCGAGCAGGACGACCCGGCCGTCCCACCAGCTCAGCCAGCGCTTCATCGTGTTCAGGTTAGGGCGCGCCGGATCAGCCGTCACGGCGAGCCAGGGTGAACGTGGTCGTGCCCAGCGCGAGCACGACCAGCGCCACGAACGCCACGGTCCCCGGGAGGGCGGACAAGGCCGTGCCACTGAACGGCAGCGCGGTCAGCGGCACGCCGGTGAGCGCGGCCAGCGCCGTCTCCGCGACGAACGTCCACACCGCGAACACCCCGACGGCGAGCCCGGTGTGCCGCAGCAGCCCGCCGAGCGCCACCCCGGTGAGTCCGGAGAGGACGGTCAGCAGCAGCACCGCGCCCCCCGCCCTGCCTGCCGCCCCCGCGCCGGCAGGCAGGGCGCCCCCGCCGGTCAGCACCCCGGCGGCGGTCAGCACCACCATCAGCACCCCGCCCAGCAGCCCGAGCCCGGCGGTGACCAGGGCCCGCGCGGCGACGATCCGGGCCGGCGAGCGCAGCACCAGCCGGGTGGTCGCGAGGGTGCCGTGCTGGTGGTCGAGCCCGAACGCGGCGACACCGATCGCGGCGACGAGCAGCGCCCCCAGCCGGTCGACGAGGCCGAACGCCGAGGTGAACGCGTCGAGGTCGCCGAGGTCGCGCTTGAGGCCCCAGTACAGGCCGGACGCGAACTGCAGCACCCCGGCGGTCACCAGGAGCAGCCACGTCGAGCGCAGCGAGCGGGCCCGCACCCATTCGTAGGCCAGCGCGTTCTTCACGGCAGCTCCCCCCGGTGCCGGACGGCGGCCGCGGTCGCGGCGAGGAACGCGTCCTCCAGCCCGCTCTGGCGCACGAACAGCTCCCGCACGCCGACCCCCGCCCGGCCGGCGACCGCCGCCACCCGTTCGGTGTCGGCGGTCTCGACGACCAGCTCCGCGGCATCCTGGCGCACGCGCAGGCCGTCGCGGGCCAGCGCGACCAACAGCACGCTGGGCTGGTCGACGCGGACGACGACGTCGGCCCGCGCGTGCCGCCGGACGAACTCGTCCAGGGGCCCGGCCGAGACGAGCCGGCCGGCGCCGATGACGATCAGGTCCTCGGCGAGCAGCGACATCTCGGCCAGCAGGTGCGACGACGCGAGGATCGTGCGGCCCTCCCCCGCCAGCCGCCGCAGGAGGTCGCGGATCCACCGCACGCCTTCCGGGTCGAGCCCGGTCGCCGGTTCGTCGAGTATCAGGTACTCCGGGTCGCCGAGCAGCGCCGTGGCCAGGCCGAGCCGCTGCTTCATGCCGAGGCTGAACCGGCCGGCGGGCCTCTTCGCGACGGACTCGAGACCGACGGTCGCGAGGACTTCGCGCACGCGCCCTGCCGGCAGTCCGCCGCCCGCGGCGACCATCCGCAGGTGCGCGGCGGCCGGCCGCGCGGGGTGCACCGCCGCGGCGTCGGTCAGCACCCCGACCGTCCGCAGTGGACCGGGAACCTGCGCGTAGGTGCGGCCGCCGAAGGTGGTGCGGCCGCGTCCGCGGGTCAGTCCGAGCATCAACCGGATGGTCGTCGACTTGCCGGCGCCGTTGGGCCCCAGGAAGCCGGTCACCACACCGGGTCGCACGGTGAAGGACAGGTCTTCGACGCCGGCACCGCCGCGGTAGGTCTTCGCGAGCCCCTCCGCGACGATCACCGGCGCACCGGCTCGTAGGCGTCACGACGGCCGAACACGAACCACAGCAAGCTGCCCAGGAACGGCGCGCAGAAGGCGAAGATCACCCAGACGAGCTTCATGCCGCCGCTGAGCCGCGAGCCGAGGATGCTGACCAGGGCGGCCAGGAACTGCACGACGAAGGCCAGCAGGACGGCGCCGGTCAGGCCGAGCGCGAGCCACGACCAGGTTTCCTCGTGGCCTTGGATCAGGGCGGCCGGTTGCATGGATCTCTCCTCACGTCGGTTTCTCGCATCCAAGATCGCCGATCGCGCGCCGGAGCACATCCGATCTTCGGGGACTCCGGGATAGGCGGAAAGTACTAGGCCGCCCCGCCCGCTTGTACGGCTCTTGTACGGCGTCCGCCGACGATTCGCCGCACATCCCCGATGGAGGAAACGTGAAAACCACACTCAAGGCGGCCGTGGCCACGATCGGCCTGGGCGTCGCGCTGACCGGACTGGCCGCACCCGCCGCCCAGGCCGCGTCGGCCTACCCCGTCACGACCACAGTGGACGGTCGCACCGTCAAGGACCCGGACGTCGCGGTCGGCAAGCAGCGCATCGCGAACATGTACGCCGCCGGCACGTCGGTGACGCTGGCGTGCCAGGACACCGGTCCGGAGTACGGCGGCAGCAGCATCTGGGACCTGACCACGGACGGCCTGTGGGTGCCCGACGCCTACGTCAAGACCGGCTCGACGTCGATGGTCGCGCCGCAGTGCACGACGCCGCACGCGTTCCCGGCCAAGTCGGACCTCAACGGCCGCGCGAAGAAGGGTGACGCGGCGGACGCGGCCGGCAGCGTGGCGAACAAGTACCTGACCGGCGCGTCGGTGCCGGTCGTCTGCCAGGCCACGGCGTCGGACGAGATCTGGGACTTCACCGGCGACAACCTGTGGGTGCCGGACGCCCTGATCAAGACCGGGACCGACGGGTTCGTCAGCGGCGTCCCGCACTGCGACACCGACGGCCTGAAGGCGAGCGGCTCGACGAACCCCGCGGACCCGCGCGCCGACAGCGCGATCGCGTTCGCCAAGGCGCGCCTGGGTCACACGGACTGGAACAACCAGTGCGAGCTGTTCGTCGAACGCGCCTTCGGCACCAGCGGCCGGTTCGCCTCGGCCACCACGCACTACCAGTGGCAGAAGGCCAACGGCCGCATCCACACCGGCTCGGTCGCCCCGGCCGGCACGGCGGTCTTCTTCACCAGCACCACCAGCAACGGGCACATCATGCTCGCGCTCGGCGGCGGCGTCGCGATCAGCACGGGCCCGTCGGTGTACCAGACGAGCACGTACGCGCAGCGCTCCGACTACCTCGGCTGGGCCTACGTCCCGTCGAGCTGGTAGTCCCGCGCACGTTCTCGAAGTCGATCTGCCACCCGGCGGGGACCAGGGCGCGCTCGAAGCACACCCGGTGCTCGTCGGGTTCGGGTTCGGGCTCCATGGCTGTGATCACAGCACGTGACCCGGACCTCGCAGGTCTCAATGTGAGACGCGCCGGAAAAGATCTTCCCCTATTCGCCAGGAAGTTGTTGCCCATTCACCCCGCTCGGTTCTACTGTGTCCCGGGCATTGATCGGACTACTGGGGGTCTCATGTCACTGCGCCACCGATTAGGCAAAGCCGCCCTCGCGACGGGCATCCTCGCGGGCTTGCTCGCCGCTCCGCCGACGGCACTCGCCGCGGCCGGGCCGACGACCTTGCCCGCCTCGCAGTACACCCTGGCGGCGAACTACAACCAGTTCGACGCCGTGAACACCGCTCTGGTGTCGACGCTCGGCACCGCCGCCGTCCACACGGTGATGGACAACGCGAACCACGACCGCACGGCGTTGCCGTCGTCGTTCTCCGTCGCCGGGCTGTCCACGGGTTTCCGGTTCGACAGCGGGGACAACTCCGACTGCGCGAACTACCCGCAGGGCATCACGACCAGCCGGGACGCGGTCGGCACGGCCAACAGCGGCAACTACGACGGGCACCAGCTCGTCCTGGTCAGCTGGTACACCAAGGACGGGTGTGACGGCGAGCAGGCCCGCAGCCGGATCACGCTGGTCGACTGGGACGCCACCTACCCGAACAAGTACCGCAAGGTCCTGCTGGTCGAGCCGACCGGCACGGCGGCCGCACCGGACTTCAAGGACATCCCGGTCCACGCCGGCGGCGTCTCCTGGTACGGCGACTACCTCTACGTCGCCGACACCGGGCACGGCATGCGGGTCTTCGACATGCGCAAGATCCTCAAGACGAACACCGGCGGCACGGCCGACCAGATCGGGCACCAGACCGGCAGCACGTACTACGCGCACAACTACGCGTACGTCCTGCCTCAGGTGGGGACGATCACCTCGAAGACGACGTCGGGCACGAACCTCGCATGGTCGTCGATCTCCCTCGACCGGGTGAGCAAGTCGATCGTCATGACGGAGTACACCTGCTCGTCCGGCTGCACGGACTACCCGAACCGCGCCCCGCGGGCGATCCGCTACCCGTTCGCGGCTTCGGGCACGTTCGCCGCCACGACGACGGCGAGCCAGGCGTTGCAGCTGCCCTGGTACAAACTGAACGGCGTGGCGTCGCACAACGGACGCTGGTGGTTCAACTCGTCCGGCCAGAAGCAGCTGTACTACTGGACTCCGTCGGCCGGCGCGTCCACATTCTCGTGGGTGGGCAGCGGCGAAAGCCTCTCCTACTGGGAGGACGACACGAGCGCCGACCTGCTGTGGTCGCTGCAGGAAGGCGCGGGCAACCGGAACGTCTTCGCGGTCACCCAGGCCACGTACGGCGGTGGCTGAGGTAGCCTGACGGTATCGGACACTTCAGACGTTTTAGTCAGCATCGCAACCCGAGGCGGCGGCACCGTCTCGGGTTGCTGCTTGCTGTCCTGCTGTTCCTGTCCGGGGCACCGGTCGTCCACTCGGTATCGGTGGCTTTCGACGGCCCGACTGTGGCCACTACGCAGTCACACGCTCTTGCCTCGGGTCGGCATGTGGCGCCGCGGTTGCCGGCCTCGATCCCTTGGGCTGTCGGTCCTGCTCCTGCTTCTTCTCTCGTTGCGTCTGGGTCGTCTCTTCTCGAGCAGTCCGGTGAGTCGTCTTCCGTTGGCGCTCCTTCTCTTGTGCGGTCCAGTCGTGCTCCTCCGTCCTTGGTGAGCTGAATCCCCTTTCTCCGGCACCGGTTCTCGGTGTCGTGCTCGCTGCTGTCCGGAGGACTCTTCGTGTCTACTGTTGTGCTGTCCCTTCTTGTTGCTGTCATTGCCTTTGCCGTTGGGTTGCTCGTCAAGATGTTCCGGCAGGATGAGCCTCTCTTTGGCGGGCTGGGGATCTGCCTGCTTGTCGGGCCTGGCTCTCTGCTTGCCTTTGTGCATGTGGGTCTTACTGAGTTCTAGGAATACGGCTTCGCCGGGGCGTGGGAAATCGGCGCTATCTGTCGTTACTTCCTGCTCGGTGCGGGAGCGCCGATTCCCCACGCAACGGTGCCCCTGCCGCTGTGCCGCTTCTACCTGATCGAGTGATGAACATCCGTTCGTCTGCCGGTAATCTTGGTGTGTGGACAGCGAAACGGTGTGGAAAGCAGATGCGGTGGCTCTGGCCGACCGCATCTCCACCCTGCTCACCGTCGCTCGGTCTGCTGAGGCCGAGATCGGTTCTCTGCTGACGGAAATCGAGTCCCGCGGTGTCATGGAACTCTTCGGATACCGTTCTGCGGCGCGGTTGTTCGAGCATCTGGCCGATGTTTCCAAGGCTGCTGCTGAGACTGTGGTGAAACGGGCCCGGGCTCTCACTCCCGGCCACAACCTTGACGGCACCCCGATCCCCGCCGTCGCTCCCGCCACCGGCGCCGCCGCGTTGGACGGCCGGTTGAGCACCCCGATGATCGACACCATCGTCGGCGTGACGGCCCAGGTCCCGCCCGAGCACCGCGATGAGGCCGAGCGGCACCTGCTGTCCTTCGCCTCCGAGGCCGGACACAAGCAGGTCGCCGCCCTCGGGACACGCATCCTGGCCCACCTCGATCCCGACGGCGCCGCACCCGACGAGACCGAACCCGCCACCCCCAGCCGCGAACTGTCGTTGCGCCGCAAAAGAACCGGGGTCTGGGAACTTCAGGGCCGTTTCGACGACGAAACCGGCACCCGCGCCAGCGCCCTCCTCGACTCTCTCGCGCAACGCCGCACCACCGACGAAGGCCCCGACCTCCGTTCCCCGCAGGAACGTTACGGTGATGCGTTCTCCGACGCGGTCGACTTGGCCCTCAACTCGCCAGACCTGCCCATGCAGGCCGGCGAACGAGCCCATGTCATGGTCGCGGTGTCGTTGGAGGACTTGAAGTCCGGTGTCGGCCGGGCCATCCTCGGCGACCTGGGCACGATGTCGGCGGCCGAAGCCCGCATCCACGCCTGCGACTGCAAGCTCATCCCCGCGGTACTGGGCGGCAAGAGCGAACCTCTCGACCTGGGTCACCAGCGACGCTTGATCTCCACACCGCTGCGCCACGCGCTGTACCTCCGCGACCGCGGCTGCGCCTTCCCCGGCTGCCACCGCCCACCCCGCCACTGTCAGGGACACCACATCCGCCACTGGGCAGACGGCGGCCCCACCGAGCTGGGCAACCTGGTGCTGATGTGCGCCCACCACCACCGACTGTTGCACCGCTCTGGCTGGCAAGTCCGCATCGCCGACGACGGCCTCCCCGAATTCCTGCCACCGGTGTTCTTGGACAAGCGCCGAAAACCCAGGCGCAACAACCTCCACCAACCACTGCCGTTCGCAGCGTGACAACCGAACACGGGAAAGGCCCGCAGCCACCGGCTACGGGCCTACACCCACGCCCTACCCCGATCACCCAACGCCTTCTCGCATAAGGCGGACCGTCGAAACCAACCTCGGCGCCCCGACACCCGGCGCTCAGCACCCCGAGGCTCGGCACTCGGCACTCAGCGCCCGATACTCAGCACTCGGCACTCGGCACCCGGCACTCGGCACCCGGCACCCGGCACCCGGCACCCGGCACCCGGCACCCGGCACCCGGCACCCGGCACCCGGCACCCGGCACCCGGCACCCGGCACCCGGCGCTCGATACTCGGCACTCAGCGCCCGGTGCTCAGCACCCGATACTCGGCATTCAGCGCCCGGCGCCCGACACCCGGTGCTCGGTACTCGGCGCCCCACGCTCAGCACCCGGTACCGCGGCGCTCAGCGCCCGACACCCGGCGCTCGCCCTCGGTACCCGGCGCGGGGTCCGGCGCGGGGTCCGGCGCGGGGTCCGGCGCGGGGTCCGGGGTCCGGGGTCCGGGGTCCGGGGTCCGGGGTCCGGCGAGAGTCTGACAGTCGCCGACTCCAAGCCTGCGCCCGCGCGCCAGCCCAGTTCCGCCTCCGGGCCAACATCATCGCCCCCGCGGCAGGCGCAACGATTTGTCCGAACCCAGCTCCACAACAGCCTCCCCGCAAGCCCAACCTCCCACCTCCGGCCAAGCTCAAAGCCGTTCAGCCACAACACAAACCCAGTCTGCCTCCGGGCGAACATCAACCGCTCTCGGCCGGAACAACGACTTCAAACCCTGCTCCACAAGCCGGACCCACCACCGCCCAAGACCGAAACGATCGAGCCACACCGCTAACCCAAATCCGCCTCCGGGCGAATCTCGATTCCCGCACCCGCCCGATGCAACTCCAGCACCACGATCTCGTTCACTCCCCGACGCCACAGCGGCTTCGGCGCGTACAACGTCCGCTGCGGGCCGATCTCCCAATACCGGCCCAGATTGAACCCGTTCAGCCACACGATTCCCTTCTCCCACTCGGGCAGCGCGACGAACCCGTCCTCGGGGCTCGCGACCTCAGCGAAGAAGCGGTGGAATGCCGGCCCGGACACCGCCGCGGACGAGAACCGCAGCCGGGACAGGTCATCCAACGGCAACGGGCGGATCTCCCAGCCGAACAGCTTCTGCTGGGTGCTCATCGCCACCCAGCCGTCGATGCCCTTGCGGTCCGCCAGGTACGGCCCGTAGTTCACCCGGCCCATCGCGTCGACCAGGATGTCCAGCTGTGTTGCAGGGTGAACCAACGAAAGATCCAGAGTCCCCGAAGGCTGGTTGCGGTCCAGCACCCCCAGGAACGCACCGTCCACGAACACCGACGCTCGATCGGCCAAGCCGTGGATGCTCAGCGGTCCCGAATGCGGACCCTGGACCGTCGTGCGGTAGTGGATCAACCCCGTCGCCTGGCCGAGACGCTCCATCGGTAGCGGCTGGGCGGAACGGACCGGAGAAGACAGCATCGGCAACGAATCCAAGAGCGACACAGCGGAAGACGGCGTCACCGTCTGAGCCGGCAAGCGAGCCGACCGGCCGGGGATCGGGACCGAAGGCACGCCCGTGTACTTTGTGAGCACCGATCGCAGCGCCGTGAACTTCGCACCCAGGTCACCCGCCTCGCCGACCGGGGAGTCGTAGTCGTAACTCGTCACCGTCGGTTGGTACGTCGTGCCTGACGTGTTGGCGCCGCTCGTGAACCCGAAGTTCGTCCCGCCGCAAGCCATGTACAGGTTCACTGAGGCACCGGTCGCCAGTAGAGTGTCCACATAGGACGCTATCTGCTGCGGATCCCGCGTGCCGTGTTTCTCACCCCAGTGGTCGAACCAGCCGTCCCAGTACTCCGCCATCATGACCGGCGCACCGGGTTGGAACTTCCGAAGCGCCGCCACGCTCGGCGCCGGGTCGCCGTCGCCCGTGCCGACCTCCAGGGTGCCCGGCAGCGAGCCGAATCGCATGAAGAACTCGGACGCGCCGTCGGCCGCGAACAGCAGGCTTGTCATGCCTCGGCTGCGCAGGCCGTCGCGCAGGTGGGCGAGGTAGCTCGTGTCGTTGCCGTAGCTGCCGTACTCGTTCTCGATCTGCGCCGCCACGATCGGGCCGCCGTGCTGGGCTTCCAGCGGCACCAGACGCGGGATCAGCTGGTCGTACCAGGCGTCCACCGCCCTCAGGTACGCCGGGTCGGCGCAGCGCAGCTCCAGGTTCCGGTCGGCCAGCAGCCACGCCGGGAGGCCGCCGAACTCCCACTCCGCGCAGATGTACGGACTGGGCCGGACGATCACCTGGAACCCCAGGTCGCCCGCCAACCTCACGAACGCCGGCAGGTCGCGCCAACCGCTGAAGTCGGCGCGGCCCGGTGCGGGCTGGTGGAAGTTCCACGGGACGTACGTCTCGATCGTGTTCAACCCCAGGGCCTTCAACCGGGAAAGGCGGTCGCGCCACTGGTCCGGGTGGATGCGGAAGTAGTGGATCGCGCCCGAAACGATCTGGAACGGCTTTCCGTCCAGCAGGAACCGGTCGCCGGAGACGGCGAGGCCGCGCCGACCCGCCGCCCCCGCCGGGCCGGCCAGCACCGCGCCCGCCGTGATCGCCGCCGCTCCCCCCAGGAAGCTCCGCCTGCTCACCGGATTCACGACTGCTCCCGGACCTGCGCGAGGAACGTGTCGAGGACGCCGTCGCCGACCACTGCCTGCCGGACGCCCCACCGGTTGGTGTTGCCCGTCTTCACCGCCTGCGCCCGCGTGACCAGGTCGTCGGCACGAGCGGTGAGCCGCGAAGCGCGAGCGTGGTCGCCCCGGGAGGCCGCGGAAAGGGCGTCGAGCCGGGTGACCATCGCGTCGCCCCACAGCGCCGTCGCGTCGAGCCACGAGCCGGCCTCGGCCACGAACGCGTCCTGGACCCGGCCGGCACGAACAACGGAAGCCGCGTCGCGGATCCGGACCGCGTACGCGCGCAGGTCGGCCAACGCACGGTGGTCCCCCGCGTCCCAACGTTGCCAGAACTGGGAAATCCGCGCGGCCAGCACCGGCGCCTGCGGCTGCCACGGCGTCGGGCCGAACGTCGGCGCGAGGTGCTCGAGGTCCGCGAAGACCGTCAAGGCCGCCGACGCCCAGGGGTCACCGCCCGCCAGGCGCGCGAGAGCCTCCGGCCACGACCGCGAAGGCGCGTAGCCCGCGTCGTTCCAGGCGAAGTCCGCGGCACCGAACTCGGCGACCTCGCTGGCCGCCTCCTGGTTCATCGGGTTGGCGACGATTCCGTTGAGGTACCGCGAAAGCCCGGCCTCGCGCTGCGCGTAGGGCGCGAGCAGCAGCCGCCCGGCCGACTGCTCGTAGTCGTTCACCGGGTAGTTGTCCCAGAGGAACACCTTGCGCCCGTACACCGCCGAGACCTGCGCGGCCTCGTCGGTGGTCACGCTCGGCGGGACGACGTCGGTCCCGGTCCACTGCACCACCACCGACGGGTCGAGGTGCTCGCGCAGCTCCGTCTTGTACGGCGAATCCTTCAGGTCGCTGTACTCGGTCGGCACCGTCTGCAGGGGACGGACGCCGTCGTGGGTCCGCACGAACCGCTCCGTGATCGTGTTGAGCAGCGAGACCTGCGCCGTGCCGGCCGCCGCCTGGCCGGGCGCCCCGAAGGCCGCCTGGTCGGCGTCGCAGTTCCACTTCGTGTACGAGATGTCGTCGAACGGCAGCGAGAACGACCGGACGCCGAGGTCGTAGACGGACTGGAACTTCGCCTCGACCGCCGCGATGTCGACCGGCGACGAGAAGCAGACCGAGACGCCGGGTGAGAGCGCGTAGGTGAACTCGACGTGGTGGGCCGCGGCCGACCGCACGAGCTGCCCGAGCGTGGCCAGCTCGTCGGCCGGGTACGGGTCGCGCCACTTCGCGCGCAGATAGGTGTCGTCCTTGGCGCTGTAGATGTACGTGTTCGCCTTGACCTCGCCGAGGAACGCGAGCTGCCGCAGCCGGTCCGCGGTCGTCCACGGTGGACCGTAGAAGCCCTCGATCGACCCGCGCAGGGCCATGTTCGGCCAGTCGCGCACGGCCGCGCCGCTCACCGCCCAGCCGTGTCCCGCGCGGACGAACAGCTGCCGCAGCGTCTGCACACCGTAGTACTGCCCGGCGCCGTCGCGGCCGGCGATCGTGATGCCGGCCCGGGACACGCTCAGCGCGTAGCCCTCGGCCTGTTCCGGAACGTCGCGACCGGTGCTGCCGAGCCGGATGACCAGGCCGTGGCCGCCGGCGGTGACGCCGTGGTCGCGCAACAACGACGTCAGCAGGTCCTTGGCCGCCGGGTCGGTGCCGGGGTCGGTGACGAGCGCTACCGACCTCGGCAGCGGCACGTCCGCGGACGTCCGGCTGATCTGCTGCGGGGTCGGGGAAACCACCGGAAGCGCGCCGCTCGCGGCAGCGGGTAGCGCACTTCCAGTGAGGGTGGCGGCCACCGTGACGACGGCGGCGAACAGGGCTCGGTGGCGAGTCATGGCTCCCTTTCAGGCGGCGGTGCGGTACAACGCGAAGGTGGCCAAGTACGGCGTGGCGCGGGACTGCGTGACGACGACGCGAAGCCGGCCGGCGGTCACCGGCGCGGGCAGCGTGACCAGGTGGGTGTAGCCGATCGTGGTCACCGTGGCGAGGGTCTGCCAGGTGCCGCCGATCTCGGCCTGCACAACCGCGCCTTCCACGTGCTGGCCGCGCGTGATGTCCTCGCCGAGCCGGATCTGGTCGAACGTGACCGGCCGGGGCAGCCGGATGTCGAGCGGGCGATCCAGTGGTTTCGCCGTGGTGAGCGAGGAATCCGTGACGGCCGCGGGCCCGCCCTCGGCGAGGTTGCGGCCCTCGGTCCGGGCGATCGCCTGGCCGAAGCCGGCCAGGGCGGCGGTGTCGGCGGGCGCGATCCGGCCGTCCGGGCCGGGTGGGACGTTGAGCAGCAGCGACGAGTTCCGCCCGACCGTCCGGCGGTAGGTCTCGACCAGCTGGGCGGCGGACTTCGGCTGTTCGGAAGGGTGGAAGAACCAGCCCGGCCGGATCGAGACGTCGGATTCCGAGGGCGCCCACTGCAGGTATCGCACCGACGGATCGGCCAGCTTCTGGCGGGACCCGAGGTCCGCGGCGGTCGCGCCGCCGAGGAACAGCTCCTCGTTGTGCGCGGTCCGAGGGTCGCCGGTGGTGGGGAGCGCGCTCCACTCGGTCTCGCGCGCCTGCCCGGCCTCGTTGCCGACCCAGCGCACACCGGCGGGCCCGGCGAAGGTCACGGTGTCCGGAGACAGCGCGTGGATCATTTTGAACCACGTGGTGAAGTCGTAGGTCTCGCTGATCCCGTGGTCGCGCCAGGGGTTCGCGCCGTCCAGCCACAGCTCGTCGATCGGGCCGTACTGGGTGAACAGCTCGTAGATCTGGTTGAGGTAGTAGGCGTTGTAGTCGTCCTCGTCGACGGTGAACCGCGGCAGCTTTCCGGCGGCGAGCGCGGCCGTGCGGTCGTCGTGCGGCACGAGCGTCGGGATGGTCCGGCGGGCGACCGGGCTGTTCGTCCCGTAGCGGCCCTGCCCCTGCGGCGCGCTCGCCCGGTCTTCGTAGGTGGCCTGTTCCTCGATGCTGAGCGACTGCCCGGCGGCGACCTTGGCTTCGATGCGCTGCACCTCGTCGGCGAAGAACGTCTTGGGCAGCTCGGCGCCGTCGGCGGGCGACAGGTAGACGCCGACCTCGAGCCCGGCCGCGCGAGCGGAGTCGACGTAGTCGCGCAGGATGTCGCCGCGCGGGTTGGCGCAGCCGGTGTTCCGCGTCTGCCAGTAGGCCGACGGGTCCTGGGCACGGTTCGCCTGAGCCGCGTCGCGGGCCGGGTCGGCGCAGCCGGGAGTCACCCACCACGGGCTCGCGACCACCGAGTGGTTGGTGTAGCGCGTCGGGTAGAGGACGAAACCGTCGTGGTGCTTGGCGGTGAGCATCACCTGCGAGACCCCGGCGGCCTTGAGGGACCGCATCCACTGGGCGGTGTCGACGGCCGGCGGCGCGAAGGTCGATTCGTGCTCGGCGCCGGAGCCCCACTCGCGGTCGGTGAAGGTGTTCATCCCGAAATGCGTGAACGCCGTGACCGGCCGCTGCTGCCAGGCCAGCTGCCCCTTCCGCGGGACGACGGCCGCGGCCTTCGCGACGACGCGGTCCGGGCTGTCGCAGGCGTTGACGACCATGATGGTGGCCGGCTTGATCGGCCCGCCGCAGCTCTCGGCCGCGGCAGCCGGGACCGCCACCAGGGTGCCGGATAGGACGGTGGCCGCGACGAGCAGACCGCGAAACGTCATGACTCTCCTCGTGACGGACCGCGGCCACGAGCCCGGCGGCGGCGAGACGGGGTGGACGATCGCCAGACTAGGTCGGCCATCCATCGGATGTCTAGACCTGACCAGATGACAACGAATGTCGTGGACAAGCCACCGGACCGACTTTCGGAGGAGATTGATCCGATGGGTCAAGGCGAAGCGTGCGGTCCGGTAGCCTGATGTCCGTGTTCACGAAGTGAACAGCGATTCCAGACTTCCGGCGGAGGCTCCCCGTGACGAAACCGACGCGGTCCCCGGACGCCCGCGCCGACCAGGCGGACATCCAGGCGGTGAGCCGGGTCAGCCAGATCCTCTCGCTGTTCGACCCGGCGACCCCGGAGCTGACCGCCGGCGAGGTCGCCGAACGGCTCGGCCTCAACCGCACCACGGCGTACCGGTACTGCACGTCGCTCGTCGCGGCCGGCCTGCTGGAACGCAGTCCCGACGGCGGTTACGTACCCGGCGGGCTGCTGCTGCAGCTCGGCGCGTTCGCGATCGGCCACCGCCGCGTCGTCAACCTCGCGCCGCGGCACATGCAGGCGCTCTCGCGCGCCACGCAGACCAGCGTCGTGCTCAGCCTCTGGGGCATCACCGGCCCGGTGGTCTCGCGGGTCGAGGAGAACCCCTCGACCATCGTCATCGTGTCCGTGCGGGTCGGCAGCCACCTGCCGCTGGACACCGCGCAGAGCAAGGTCTTCCTCGCCTACCACGCCGACCAGCTGTCGATGGAACGCCTGATCGGCAACCTCTCCGGCACCGCGCGCGACGAGCTGCGCGCCGACGTCGACCGGGTGCGCGCGGTCGGCCACTGCTCGGCCATGAGCACGCCCGGCATCGTCGCGGTGTCCGCGCCAGTCTTCGACGAGTACGGCATCTGCGCCACTATCGCGATCGTGGGCCCGGACAACACCCTGTCGATGAACGACGACACGCCCGAGCTGCGGGTCGTGGTCGACACCGCGCGCGAGCTCACCCTCGAGCTGGGCGGGCACTACCGGCCCGACGACGTCCAGCGGGCGGTGTAGGGCAGCCACGCCGGCTCGGGCAGCGGTGCGATGTCCGCGTACTCGCGTGCTCCGGCCAGCGCGCTGCCGATGAAGTCGTCCTGGATCCCGGCAACCCCGTCGACCAGCTCTCGGAGCACGGCGGGACCGCCGATCCACAAGGCCGTGACGACTTCGACGGCCCGCGCACCCGAAGCCAGGAACCGCAGCACGTCGTCGACCGTCCGGGCGCCGTTCGTGCCGATCAGCGGTGCGTCGAGGGCCGCGAAAGCCTTGCTCACCCAGTAAAGGCTCATCGGGAGACAGCCCGGTGAACTCCACGCACCCCACGACCCGAGCACCGAACCGCCGTCGAGATCCGGCAGGAAACCCGGGTACCGGCCGACCAGCCCGACGGCGTCCGCGCCGGCCGACCGGGCCGCCCGGGCCAGCGCGACGACGTCGGACGCCTGCCCGGGCAGCTTCACGAACAGCGGAACGTCGACCGCCTCGCGGACTACCCTCACCGCGGCGGCCACACCGTCCACTTCGGTCAGCTGACGCACCGCGCGGGCCTCCCGCCCGTGCGGTGCGCCGATGTTGAGTTCCACCGCCGGGACGACGGTGGCCATCGAGCGACCGATCCGCGCGGCGGCCGCCGGGTCGCCGAGGGTGATGCTGCCGACCACCGGGCACCCCCGCGGGCGGCCGTACGACACAGCATCCGCGAGCACCGACAGCCACTGGTCCAGATCCACCTGGGCGAGCCCGGAGCGGTTGAGCAGGCCGTCACCGAGATAGGCCGAGCCCGGCGTCCGCACCTGCCGGTCGCCTGCGACGAAGGCGTAGTCCGCGATGTCCAGTTGACGCCGGGCCGCCGCGCTTTCGTTCACCGACTTGGCCACCACCGCCCCGGCGCCCGCGTCGACGCACGCGGTGATGCCGTCCAGCGTCATGGTCAGCTCGGACGAGCCGACCCACACCGGGTTGGCGGTGACCAGCCCGCCGACGTCCATTCAGGACAGCGCCGGAATCGTGCTGTCATCGGACATGTCGACGTCCTTGGTCTCCGGGCCGAGGAAGCCGCCGAGGCTGATCAGCAGGCCGGCGAGGACGATCAGGACGCCCGGGGCGAGGTGCGCGGGCATCACCCCGTCGAACCGCTGCAGGTAGAACTGGTAGAACGCCGGGGCGATCAGCGCGAGGCTGTAGCCGACGCCGTAGCCGGTCGAGCGGATGCTCGCCGGGAACCGCTCGGTCAGGTAGGCCGCGATCGGGCCGAACGTGCCGACGGTGAACACCCCGATGAGCACGCCGAAGCCGAGCGCCGCGCCGAAGCCGCCGTTCGACGCCATCAGCAGCGTGTAGGAACCCGCGCCGATCACGACCATCGACAGGCCGTAGCCGATGTAGAACCGCCGCCGGCCGATGCGCTGGGACAGCACCCCGAACACCGGGTAGGACAACGCGGCGGCCGCGTTGATGACGAGCATGGTCAGGGTGACCTCTTTGCTCGAGAGGTCCAGGTGCGCCTTCAGCTGCGCGGGCGTCACGGCGGCTTCCATGTTGGTCGCGAGCCACGTACCGGTCATCAGGATGAACACCTGGCCCAGCGCCCGCGGGTACTTCTTCACCAGCCGGACGAACGGCAGCTTGTGCTTCTCGCCGGTCAGCTCGGACGGCGGCTCGTGGACCTGCTTCTGGTAGTAGCGGAACAGCACGGCCGCCAGCAGCGCGCCGACGAAGAACGGGATCCGCCAGCCCCACTGGACGTACGCGCTGTGCAGGCCGGCGGACGGCAGCAGCTGCAGCATGAGCAGCGTGATCGCCGCGATCACGGCGTAAGCGAGGGGCGAGGTCGACGTGATGATCGAGGCGTAGAGGCCGCGTTTGTGCTTCGGGCTCCACTCCATGGCCAATGGCACCGCTGTCGTGTACTCACCGCCGAGGAAGATCCCGTCGACGAACCTCAGTGCGATGAGGATGCCGACCGACCACGTCCCGATCGTCTCGTGCCCGGGTAGGCACGCGGTCAGCAGCGTGATGATGCCGAAGCCGCCGACTGCCACGAGCGTCGTGCGCTTGCGGCCGACCGTGTCGGCGAAGTGGCCGAAGATGATCGCGCCGAGCGGGCGGCCGATCAGCGTCGAGGCGAACACCAGGGACGCCAGCAGCGCCGTCGTGCTCGCGCTGAGGTTGGCCGCCTGGAAGTACGCCGTCGCCGGGGCCAGCACGACGATCGGCAGGTAGATGTCGAACTGGTCGACGAAGTAGGCGAGCGTCCCGCCGCGGACCGCGGCGCGCACCTTGGTCGCGTCCGGACCGTGCGGGGTACCGGGACGGGCGGCCGCCTCTGCGGCGCTGGGCGGTGTGGACATCAGCGTCCTCCGTTGCTCCGAACTGAATGTTCACCAAGTGAACGTCAGACACTCTAAATATGCGCCCGTCGATGCACAAGAGCGGTCACAGGGTTGACAGCCGGTCTTATAGTGAACTTTGACTTCATAATGTGAACCGAAAGGCCGCTCATGAGCTCGCGTCCCGCCATCGCCTCCGTCCTGGACGGCTTGGTCGACATGCACGTCCACTCCGGCCCCAGCCCGTTCCCCCGCCGCTTCGACCACGTCGAGGCCGCGCAGGACGGCGCGCGCATCGGGATGCGCGCCATGGTCGCGAAGTCCCACCACCACAACACCCAGATGGACGTCCTCGCGATGAAGGGCCGCTTGGAGGGCGTCAAGGCGCAGGCCTTCGGCGGCATCGCGCTCAACAGCACGGTCGGCGGGCTCAACGTCCACGCCGTGCGCATGACCCTGCGCATGGGCGGCAAGGTCGTCTGGTTCCCGACCATCTCCTCGGGCCGGCACATCGACTGCCACCCGGAGGACGGCGCCTTCCCGACGACCACCGTCCCGCTGACGCTGGAGCGCATCGACATCGTCGACGGCGACGGCTTCCTCAAGCCCGAGGCGATCGAGATCCTCGACGAGATCAAGGAGCAGCGGGCCGTCCTCAACGGCGGGCACATGTACCCCGAGTACATCAAGACGCTGTTCCGGGAGGCGCACGAGCGCGGCATGAAGCGGATGGTCGTCAGCCACCCGGACTTCGTCATCGGCGCCGACCCGGCCCTGTGCCGCGAGCTGATCGAGCTCGGCGCGTTCATCGAGCACGAGGTCGGCATGTACGACCCCGAGGGCACCCAGAAGTGGGACCCGAAGAACCTGCTGACCTGGATCGAGGCGCTCGGCCCGGAGCACACCGTGCTGGCGTCGGACTTCGGCCAGAAGGCCAACCCGAAGCCGGTCGACGCCTGGCTGCGCGTCGGCGAGGCGCTGCTCGACCTCGGCCTGCCGGAGAAGGACCTGCGGCGGATGGTCCGGGACAACCCGACGTACCTGCTGAACCTCGACGCCTGAAAGACATCCCAGGAGGGTAGATGTCAAGCAGCGACGTTCTCGGCGTGATGCGACCATGCGGTCTGTTCGTCGTAGACGGTGCCGGTTGTGAGGCAGCCGTGGAGAATGCCGACGAGCCGGTTGGCGAGCTGCCGCAGAGCGGCGTTGTGGCC
>NZ_JBFBAG010000056.1:0-72574 GCF_040682155.1 Amycolatopsis sp. NPDC051371 | reverse complement strand
CCGCCTTCACCACTGCACGTCAGGAGATGCACCCACCCACACCACCCCCCGACACTGACCACACACCACACCGCCACCCCCGGGAGGCCGCATGAGTACGTTTCGGGTCGACGAGCACGCCAGCAACTACATCGTCTCGTCGTGCACACCACCGGATCCGGTCGTCAGCGCCGTGATCGCCGACACCCAGGAACTCGGCGACCTGTACGAGATGCTGACCCCGGTAGAGCAAGCCGGTTTCCTGACCACGCTCGCCAAAACGCTGGCGCCGCGCACGGTCATCGACATCGGCACCTTCACCGGTCTGTCAGCGCTCTGCTTCGCCAGGGGCCTCGCGCCGGGCGGACGGGTCCTCACCTGCGACGTGACCGAGGACTGGGTCCACATCGCCCGCAAGCACTGGGATGCCGCGGGGGTGACGGACCGGATCCAGTTCGTCCTCGGTCCCGCGCGCAAGACCCTGCCGAAGCTCGTGCGGGACGGCGAGGCAGATCTCGTCTTCGTCGACGCGGACAAACTGTCCTACCCGCACTACGTCGAGACCGCGGCGCGGCTGCTGCGTTCCGGCGGCCTGCTCATCCTGGACAACGTCCTGCTGAACGGCACGGTCTTCGCACCCGAAAAGGTCGAGGACGACCTGCGGCGCCTCGCCGCGGAGTCGATGCGCGAAGTCAACGCCAAGCTCGCCGTGGACGAGCGGTTCGAGACCGTCATGCTGCCTTTCGCCGACGGCGTGACGCTCGCCCGGAAGCTCTGACTCGTGGCCCCCAATGAACCCGGCCACGACGACCGCGGTGCCGCGGCGCCCCGGCGCACCCGGCCCCTGACCGGTGACGAGTACATCGAGAGCCTCCGAGACGGGCGGGAGGTCTACCTCTACGGCGAGCGGGTCAAGGACGTCACCGACCACGTGGCGTTCCGCAACCCGATCCGCATGACCGCGCGCCTCTACGACGCCCTGCACGATCCGGCCACGAAGGATGTGCTGACCGCCCCCACCGACACCGGGAGCGACGGCTACACACACCGGTTCTTCCGCACTCCGAAGAGCGTCGACGACCTCGTTGGCGACCAGCGCGCGATCGCCGAATGGGCGCGGATCGGCTACGGATGGATGGGCCGCAGCCCGGACTACAAGGCGTCGTTCCTGGGAACGCTCGGCGCGAACTCGGAGTTCTACAAGCCGTTCGACGACAACGCTCGCCGGTGGTACCGCGAGTCGCAGGAGAAAGTCCTCTACTGGAACCACGCACTGGTCAACCCTCCGGTCGACCGCAAGCTGCCGCCGGACCAGGTCGCGGACGTCTTCGTCCACGTGCACAAGGAGACCGACGCCGGCCTGGTCGTGAGCGGCGCCAAGGTAGTCGCCACCGGCTCGGCTCTCACCCACTACAACTTCATCGCACACTACGGTCTCCCGATCAAGAAGCGGGAGTTCGCGCTCGTGGCCACGATTCCCATGGACGCCAAGGGGATGAAGCTCATCTGCCGGCCGTCCTACACCGCGCAGTCGTCGGCGACGGGGTCTCCGTTCGACTACCCGCTCTCCTCGCGGCTGGACGAGAACGACACGATCCTCATCCTCGACAACGTGCTGATCCCGTGGGAGAACGTCTTCATCTACGGTGACCTCGGCAAGGCGCAGACCTTCACCGGCCAGTCGGGGTTCATCGAGCGGTCGACCTTCCAGGGCTGCACCCGGCTCGCGGTGAAGCTCGAGTTCATCGTCGGCCTGCTGTCCAAGGCGCTGGAGATCACCGGCACCGAGGACTTCCGCGGGGTGCAGACCCGGGTCGGCGAGGTGCTGGCCTGGCGAAACCTCTTCTGGGGACTGTCGGACGCCGCGGCGCGCAACCCCGTGCCGTGGCGCAACGGCGCTCTGCTGCCCAACCCGCAGTACAGCCAGGCTTACCGGTGGTTCACCCAGATCGGCTACCCGCGGGTGCGGGAGATCATCCTGCAGGACGTAGCCAGTGCGTTGATCTACGTCAACTCGAGCACGGCCGACTTCGCGAACCCGGACATCCGCGGCTACCTGGACACGTACCTGCGCGGTTCGAACGGGATCGACGCAGTGAACCGGGTGAAGGTCATGAAGCTTCTGTGGGACTCGGTGGGCACGGAGTTCGCCGGCCGGCACGAGCTCTACGAGCGCAACTACGCGGGCAACCACGAGAACTCCCGGATCGAGCTGCTGTTCAGCCAGCTGGCCTCCGGGCAGATCGACGACTACCGCGGGTTCGTCGACCGGTGCCTCGCCGAGTACGACCTCGACGGGTGGACCGTGCCGGACCTGTCCCGTTAGGACGCCCCAGAACCGAATAGATCCACGTCCGAGGAGAAAACGATGTCTGAGCGAGATGCGGAACCGATCGCGCTGACCGCCGATGAAATGACCAATCCGGTGGCCCTGCTCGAGCGGCTCGGCACCGACAAGCCCATCCACAAGGTACTGTTGCCCGACGGCATGCCGGGATGGCTGGTGACCGGGTACCGCGAGGCCCGCCGCGCGCTCTCCGACCCGCGCCTGGCCCGCAGCAACGAACACGCCGACGCGAGCCTGCAGAAGTACCTCGCGTTGTACAACGACGAGTTCTTCCGGCACTCGATGGTCTTCAACGATCGGCCGCGACACACCCGGATGAAGAAGCTCGTGTCGCAGGCGTTCACTCCGCGGTACCTGGAGAACCTGCGGCCGAAGGTGCAGCGGATCACCGACGACCTGATCGACGGGATCGCGGCGGCCGGCGAAACCGAGGTCATCGAGTCGCTCGCGGTGCCCCTGCCGAACTCGGTCATCTGTGACTGGTTCGGTGTCCCGATGTCGGACCGGGAGGAGTTCCGCTACTACTGCGGCGTCGTGACCGGCCTCGCGGTGAGCGCGACCGCGAACGAACTCACCGCGGCGGGTAAGTACTTCGACCGGTACCTCGGCGAGCTGATCAGGGACCGCACGGTCGACAGCGACGGGGACGACATGATCTCCGCGATCCTGCACGGCCAGGAGGGCAACGCCACGCTGTCGGACATCGAACTGCGGGCGAACATCTTCCTCATGCTGACCGGATCGGTCGAGACCGCGGTGAACATGATCGCCAACGGGTTGCTCGCCCTGCTGCGCAACCCCGGTCAGCTGGCCCGGCTGCGAGCGGACCCGTCGCTGGTCCCCCAGGCGGTCGAGGAGATCCTGCGACTGGATCCGCCGGTGGTCACCGTGGCCTATCACTTCGCGAAGGACTCCGTCGCGATCGGCGACGTCGTGGTGGAACCGGGAGAGCACGTGGTGATCTCGATGCCGGCGACCAACTACGACACCCGCGAGTTCCCGGAGCCGACCAAGTTCGACATCGACCGGCAGAAGCCGCACCTGTCGTTCAGCCACGGCATCCACTTCTGCCTCGGCGCTCCGCTGGCGCGGCTGGAAGGCGACGTGTTCTTCACGACCCTGCTCGACCGTCTCGGCGACATCGAGCTGGCCGTACCGGAGTCGAGCCTCGCGTGGAAGCCCAGTTACTTCGTGCACCGCCTACAGGCGCTACCCATCCGCTACACCGCCACGGCCGGCCGCGCGGCTGCCTGAACACCGGGTTCCACCGCCGGCGCTCCGGCCGGAGGAGGGGCCATCGGCCAGGACACCATCCGGCGCCGGTTCGCCGAGTTCGTCTACCGACGGGTCCGGTGGACGAGCTCAGGCACAACGCTTCGGAAAACGGAACGAGAGGAGGGAACGGATCGTCTTCAGGTGAAACTCGGTCAACGGGGTGAGGGACCGGGTCCGGACGAGACGAGGCATCCACGAACGAGGGACAGTGCGATGCCGGAACAGAAGGGGAGGGCTGATGACCACCGTTGGTGTCAGCATGCCGATGCTCAACCAGCCGTATTCGAAGTACCCGGAGATGGCCGCACTCGCGGAAGGTGGAGGATTCGATTCCCTGTGGAACTACGAATTCTACCGGAATCCGTTCGTCACGCACGGGCTGTCCGCCGTCACCACCGAGCGGATCAAGCTGGGCACCGGGATCGCCGCCATGGCGGGGCGGACACCGTTCGAAATGGCCAACGCCGCCGCCGACGTGGACGAGCTTTCCGGTGGCCGGGTCCTCCTGGGACTCGGTGTCGGTGGCGAGGAGTGGCAAGACCGCTTCCACGGCACCGGCGTCGACCGGCCGGCGGCCCGCATGCGCGAGTACGTCGAAGTTCTCCAGCTCGCCTGGCAGCACCTGCGTACCGGTGAGCCAGCCTCCTACGAGGGCCAGTTCTACCGCTTCGCGAGTCCGGCCGCCAACCCGTGGGGCCTGCGTGACCTGGAACGTGAGCGGATTCCTGTCTACCTCGGCGCCTTGCGGCCCAAGACGCTCGCGCTCGCGGGTGAAATCGCCGACGGCGTCCTCGGGTTCATGTACACCCCCGAGTTCATCGAAGAGCGGGTCCGGCCCCACATCATCGAGGGAGTGCGGCGGGCCGGACGCGACTTCGGCGAGATCGACCTGACCGCTTACGTGGTCTGCAGTGTGGCCGAGGACCGGGCCGTGGCCCTGCGCCGCGCCCGCCTGCAGGTGGGCGTCTACGTGTTGTTCCCGGCCAGCGCACCCGTGGCCGAGTTCATGGGCCTCGAGGAGGACCGCGACGCCGTTCTGCGGGCGTTCGCCAAAGACGGGCCGGCCGGGCTGGAGCGCGCCACATCCGACGCGCTCGTACGCGCCTTCAGCATCGCCGGCACGCCGGATGAATGCCGCGAACGCCTGCAGGAGTACGACGGCGCGCTTTCGCACGTGATCCTGCACGCGCCGTACACACCTTTCCTGACGGGCGAAGAAAGCGAAGACGCCTTCCGGGCGATCGTCAGCACGTTCGCACCGGCCCGGGCCTGATCAGCGCCTCGCCGTGGGGTGCCCGGCCGGTCTCCCGGCACCGCACCCCACGGCGGGGATCACTCAGCGGACGCGGTCGTAGACCAGCGAGAGCGTTCCGTGCTCACCGGCTTCCTGCCGGGCGAGTGCCCACTCCCCCGGCGGCAGGCCGTCGTCGAAGAGCCGCGGTCCGCCGCCGAGGAAGACCGGGAAGACCGTGAGCGCCAGCCGGTCGACCCGATCGGCGGCCAGCAGCGCTTTGATGATGCTCGCGCTGGAGAGCACGAGGATGTCGCCGCCTTCGGCGTTTTGGAGATCGTCGACCACCTCGAGGGTCGGTTTGTCGATGATCGTGGTGCGCTCCCAAGGCGGTTCGTCGAGCGTGGACGAAAGGATCACCTTTTCGGTGTCCCGGAGCCACTTCGCGAAGGCCTCGTCCCGCGCGTCCGCGTCGTCCTTCCCGATGACGGAAAGCCAGATGCCCACGAAGCCTTCGGCGTTGACGCGCCCGAGTAGCGCCGTCGTCGCCGTCTCCCAGAGCTTCGTCATGTGGTCACGGGCGACATCGGTGACGGCGTAGGGCATCACCCAGTCCATGTCCGACGGGTCACCCGGACCGACGTAGTGCCCGTCGAGAGACAGGCTCATGTTGGTGACGATTCTCCGACCGGCGTTCTGCTCTGCCAATTCGTGCTCCTCAGATCGATGCGGTGTTTCGTTCAAGCCGGGATTCCGGCACCGGAATCCGCGGTCGCGCTCGCTCGTCAGCGGTATCGCCGGCGAACGGGGGGAACCGAAGAACCGGAAATTTCCGGCTCGGTCCTTCGGAATGCCCGCAGGATCTCGCTTCCAAACCGATCGCACCGAAACCCGGCATCGGAAATTACCAACGAATGGACCGAATCGGCCTCTCGATCACCTCATCGAGCGACCGGTCGGGCACGGGAGAAGACGCGACGGCGGCGGCAGCTCGCTGACGATGATGCAGGCCACCAGGCTGACGGACCCGGCCGGTGCGCGGATCACTCGATTGGAGACGGGGTATGCGATTCCTGCCGGAGAGCGGGCAAATCAGCGTCGCTGTGATCGGCTTCGGGTACGTCGGCTCGTGCATCGCGGCCACGCTGGCCGAACGCGGGCTCGACGTCGTGGGGGTGGACACCGACGCGCGGCTCGTCGACGAACTGGCGCGCGGGCACTTCCGGCTCGAGGAGCCGGGGCTGAAGGAGAAGGTCTTCGCCGGTCTGGCGTCGGGCCGGTTGCGGGTCACCACGGACATCGCCGCGACCGCGGAGGCCGACGTCATCCTGGTCACCGTCGGAACCCCGGTCCGCGACGACGGGTCGCTGGCCGACGAACAGCTGCGCGGAGCATCCCGCGCGCTGGCCCCGCACCTGCGTCCCGGCCAGCTCGTCGTGCTCAAGAGCACCGTGCCCCCGGGAACGACCCGTGACATCGTACTGCCGGTCCTGGAGACCGGTGGGCTCACCGGTGGGACCGACTTCGGGCTGGCGTTCACTCCGGAGCGGCTCGCCGAGGGAGCGGCGTTGCGCGAGCTGCGCACGTTCCCCATCGTGGCCGGCGGGTACGACGAGGAAAGCGTCGGTGCCGCCACCGCGTTCTGGCAGCGCGCACTCGGAGTCGACGTGATCCCGGTCGACTCACTGGAGGCGGCCGAGATCGTCAAGCTCGCCAGCAACTGGTGGATCGACCTGAACATCGCGCTGGCCAACGAGCTCGCCAAGTTCTCCGCCCTCTACGGCGTCGACGTGCTCGATGTCATCGGGGCAGCGAACACGATCCAAAAGGGCTCCGGGAGCATCAACATCCTGCTGCCCAGCGTCGGGGTCGGCGGGTCTTGCCTGACGAAGGATCCGTGGATGGTGTGGAACACCGCACGGCGTTTCGGGGTGGAGATCCGCACGGCCAGTGCCGGTCGTGCGGTCAACGCCGAGATGCCCGAGTACACCGCACGCCTGATGATCGACGAGCTGGTCGCCCAGAGCAAGGCTCCGGCGCACGCAACGGTCGCCGTCCTGGGCCTGGCCTTCAAGAACAACACGGGCGACCTGCGCGCGACGCCGGTGCTCGACACGGTCCGCGCGTTGACCCGGGCCGGGGTGTCCGTCCGGCTGCACGACCCGCTCGTCGACGCGGAAGAAGCCGAGGCCATGTTCGGGACCGGGCTCACCGCCACCGTGGAGGACACCGTGCGCGGGGCGGACTGCGTCGCGATCCTGGCCCTGCACCGCGAATTCGCCGACATCGACTTCGCGGCCCTACCGGTCGCCCGGGACTGCGTGCTGTTCGACGGCCGCGCCTACTACCCGAAGGAGCGCATCGCCCAGCTCACCGCGGCCGGATACGTCTACCGCGGCGTGGGCCGGGGGCCAGCGGTGTACAGCCCGCCGAACGAGTTCATCACCCACTGGACGAAGGCGAGCTGATGAGCCAGCGCACACCGCACACCCCACAGCGCGTCCTGGTCACCGGCGGGACCGGGTTCGTCGGTCACCACCTGGTCGAGCGGCTGCGCGACCGCGGCGACGACGTTACGGTGTTCGACGCGACGGCCCCGCGCGGAGCGCTGCGCGAAGGAGTGCGGGTCGTCGAAGGCGACCTGCGTGACGAGACGGCGTTCGCCAAGGCCGCCCGGGGCGCGGAGGTGATCTACCACCTCGCCGCGGTGGTCGGCGTCGACCAGTACCTCGCCCGTCCCCTGGACGTGATCGACATCAACTTCTCGGGGACCCGCACGGTGCTCGAAGCCGCCACCCGCGAAGGCGCGAAGGTCGTGCTCGCCTCGACCAGCGAGGTGTTCGGCAAGAACCCCGCGGTGCCGTGGCACGAAGACGCCGACCGGGTCCTAGGGTCGACCGCCTCGGACCGGTGGTCCTACTCGTCGAGCAAAGCGCTGGCCGAACACCTCACCTTCGCCTTCGCGCGCCAGCACGGCCTCACCGCCACGATCGTCCGCTATTTCAACGCCTACGGGCCGCGTCAGCGCCCGGCGTACATCGTGAGCCGCTCGATCCACCGCGCCCTCAACGGACGTCCGCTGGTGGTGTACGACGAGGGACGGCAGACCCGCTGCTTCACCTTCATCGACGACGCCGTCGCGGGAACGCTGCGGGCCGCGGACGAGCCCGCGGCGGACGGAGAGGCGTTCAACATCGGCAGCATGGTGGAGACGACGGTCGGCTCGCTCGTCGGACTGGTCGCCGAGCTCACCGGCACGACTTCCGTGGTGGACGTCGACACCGCCACCGCGCTCGGCCGGGCCTACGAGGATCTCGGCCGCCGGGTCCCCGACAACGCCAAGGCCGCCCGGGTGCTCGGTTGGCGGCCGGAGACGTCCCTCCGGGACGGTTTGACCAAGACTGTCGAGTGGGCGCGCGCCAGCGACTGGTGGCTCGCCTTGCCCGACAGCGGAGCCGAATGACCGGTTTGCCGTCCGGCCCGCCACCGTCCGGTGCCGCGGGCCGGACGACGTCGAGCACGAACTTCCGTTCCGCGCGGCCGCCGGCGCCCGCGGAACGGATCGGGATGGTGCCTGGTGGACGTCGCCGCGAGCGCGAGCGCCACCTCGCTGGGGCGGGCACCTGCCATCCCGCACGCCCAAAGGTGCGCTGCGGTGCTCGCAGATGCGAGCGTCGCAACGTGAGTCGCCGGCATTCGCTCGGACAAAGACAAGGGTGATGCTCGATGAAGGCAATCGTGATCCCGGGTGTAGGGGGCGCCTGGGAAGTTCGCGAAGTGCCCACGCCCGTTCCCGGCCCCGGCGAGGTGCTCGTCCGGGTCCGGGCCAGCGGCGTGTGCGCGAACGACGTGCTGGCGGCCAAGGGGATCCTGCCGTTCCCATCGACGGACCCGGCGATCCCGGGTCACGAGCCGGTCGGTGAGATCGTGGAAACCGGGCCCGGAGTGACGGGTCGGTCGATCGGGGACCTGGTCGGCACGACATGGATCCGCGGTACCTGCGGCGAATGTGACTACTGCGCGCAGGAGGCGCCGTTGTCCGCGCGGGCCGCTTTCCTCTGCGCGGCACCGGTTTCGACCGGCTTCACCGTCCCGGGCGGGCAGGCGGAGTACCTGGTGCTGCGCGCCGAGGAGACGGTCCGCATCCCCGCCGGTGTCACGGCCGAGGACGCCGTACCGATTCTGTGCGCGGGCTACACCGCGCTCAGCGCGCTTCGCGCGGCCCAGGCCCGCCCGCACGAGCGGGTCGCCGTCCTCGGCGTCGGTGCGCTCGGGCACCTCGCGCTGCAGTACTCCCGGGCGGCGGGCCACGACACCGTGGCCATCACGTCATCCCCGGACAAGCGCGACATCGCCACGCACCTCGGCGCCGGGACGGTCGTCGCGGACGGGTCCGCCCTGCTGGCGGCCGGCGGTGCCGACGTCGTGCTGGCGACCGCGCCTTCCTACACCGCAGCCGCCGACGCGATGGCGGGCCTGCGTCCCGGTGGACGGCTGGTGCTCGCCGGCATCGACACCACCGGTCCGTTCGTCCTCCCGCCGCAGCTGCCGTTCTTCGGCCTGGGTCAGCAGATCGTGGGGGCGACCCACGCCGGCACGCCGGTGCTCGAGGACGCGCTTGCGCAGGTCGCCGCAGGCGCTGTGCGGCCGCTCGTGGAGGTGTTCGAACCGGACCAGATCGCCGACGCGGTGGCCAAGGTGGAAAAGGGCGAAGTCCGGTTCCGCGCGGTCGTCCGCTACTGACCCAACCAGCCCCCGGCAACGAGCCGGGCAGAACCAGGAGGAACGCGCATGCGCGACCACGTCGGAAATCGCGCGGTCGTTCTCGGTGGGAGTGTGGCCGGAAGCCTGGCCGCCCGGGTGCTCGCCGAGTTCTACCGCGACGTCGTGGTGGTCGACCGGGACACCGTGCTCGGCGTATCGGCCACCCGCAAGGGCACCCCGCACACCCGCCACGCCCACGGCCTGCACGCCCGCGGCCAGCTGATCCTCGAGGAGCTGTTCCCCGGCTTCACCGAGAACATGCGGCAGCAGGGCTACCCGGTCGGCGACCTCGGCGAGATGCGGTGGTACTTCAGCGGCCGCCGGCTGCCCTACACGAAGACCGGTCTGATCTCGGTGACCCCAACCCGGCCGATCCTCGAGCACGAGATCCGCAGCCGGGTCGCGGCTCTGCCGAACGTCACGTACCTGGAGCGCCACGACATCCTCGGCGTGGTGTCCACCCCGGACCACAGCCGTGTCACCGGGGTCCGCGTCCTGCCGAAGGAAAACGCGGACGGCGAAGTGGTGCTCGACGCGGACCTCGTCGTGGACGCGACCGGACGCGGTTCCCGGACCCCGGCGTGGCTGGACGAGCTCGGGTACGAGCGCCCCGCCGAGGACCGCGTGAAGATCGGGCTCGCCTACACGACCCGCTTCTACCACCGGGTTCCCGGGTCTTTCGAAGACACGTGGTCGATCAACCCGGTCGCCTCCCCCGCCCACCCGCGCGGAGCTTTCTTCGGTTTGTCCAACGAGGACATGTGCATCGTTTCGCTCACCGGCATCCTGGGGGACCACCCGCCGACCGATCCCGAGGGGTTCCTGGAGTTCGCCCGGTCCCTACCGGTGCCCGACGTGTACGAAGGCATCAAGGACGCCGAGCCGATCGACGCGCCGTCGTCGTTCGGGTTCCCGGCGAGTGTCCGACGGAGGTACGAGCGGCTGCGCCGCTTCCCGGCCGGCCTCGCGGTGATCGGCGACGCCGTGTGCAGCTTCAACCCCGTCTACGGTCAGGGCATGAGCGTGGCCGCCTGGGAGGCCATGACGCTGCGCGAGCACCTCCGGGCCGGGCAGTACGACCCGAGGGGCTACCTGAAAGCGCTCGGCAAGGTCGTGGACAACCCGTGGGAGGTCTCCGCCGGAGGAGACCTCGCCTTCCCCGGCGTCGAGGGTAAGCGGACGGCCAAGGTCAACATGGGCAACGCCTACGTCGGCCGAGTGCAGTACGCGGCCTCGAAGGACCCCGAAGTCGCCAAGGGATTCATGCGGGTCGCGGGTCTCATCGACCCGCCGGCCGCACTCATGAAGCCGCGGATGATGGCCCGCGTCCTGCGGGCTTCGCGCGACATGACTGCTTCGGGCGGCGGCGTGCCCGCCACGACCCCCCAGCCGCCGGAGCGAGAACTACCTGACGCCGCGTAGACCACGCGGACCAGCAGAGAAGGAGCTGACTGTGACGAACGAAGACCGCGCGCTACTGGCGAAGAACGGGAGCGGGCTGCACTACCGCGGGGTCGCCTACGACGTCGGGTCGAACCACCAAACCGGCCAGGGTTCGCTGTCCCGCATGGTGTGGAGCGAGGAGCTGATGCGCTCGGAGCTCGACCTGGTCGCCGACCAGCTCAACGGCAACTCGGTGACGATCTACGGCACCGAGCTCGATCGGCTCGAGGCGGGGATCGCCCACGCGATCGACCGCGGCCTGCACGTGTGGCTCCAGCCGCGGCTCATGGACGGCGCGCAGCAGGACGTGCTGGACTTCATCGGGGAGGTGGGCCGGCTCGGAGAGTCGTTCCGCAAGCGCGGCGCGGACATCCACCTGAGTATCGGCTGCACGCACTCGATCCAGACCGCGGGCATCATGCCCGGCGAGTTCTACCACAACCGCATGGGCAACGCGTTTCCCGACGCGAACCACCACTTCCTCAAGCCGGTCGGCCCGATCGACCACGACGACGTCGCACGCAAACTCAACGCCTTCCTTACCAAGGCCGCGGCGGTCGGACGGTCGGTGTTCAAGGGCGGCATCACCTACTCCGGCGGTCCGTTCGAAGACGTCGACTGGTCGCTGGTCGACTACATCGGCCTGGTCGAGTACTACTACCCCCACCCGTCGCGCGAGGCGTACGCGGAGGAGCTCAAGTCCTACCGCCAGTGGGGCAAGCCCATCGTGATTTCTGAGTACGGCACGTACACCTACAAGGACTGCCACACCAAGGGCCTGCTGGGCTTCGACATCGTCGACCGCACTGTGGAGCCCCCCACCGTGTTTCCCGGATTCACCCGCGACGAGCAGGCGCAGGCCGACTTCCACCTGGACTCGCTGCGCCTGTTCGACGAGCTGGGAATCTACAGTGTCGCGGTGACCGAGCTCGTGCACCCGACCCACCCGCACTCCGACGACCAGAAGTACGACCTCGACACCGCGTCGATGTCGATCACCAAGTCCATCCGCGACGACTACTTCGACTACCTGTCGACCTATCGGGTCGAGCCGAAGGAGTCGTTCCGGGCGATCGCCCGCTACTACGAGGCGGTGGCCGAGCGAAACCGCGGTCAGGCCGCGGCCTGAGCTTCCACGAAGGCCCTGGACACCGTTTTCGTTGTCCAGGGCCTTTCTCGTGTCCGCATCCCCGTCTGCTTTGGTCGCCGCCGCGCGGCCGGCATACGAAAAGGCCGCCAACCGGGCAGGGAACCCGGCGGCGGCTTTCGCGAACGGACCGTCCGAAAGCGACGGTCAAGCGGCGCGGCGCACGTTTTCCGCCTCGCGAGCGGCGGTCACCGCGGCGTCGAAGTCCGGCGGCTGCCCGACTTCCGTGACGTACTCGGCGTGGACCACCCTGTTCTCGGCGTCCACCACGAAGACCGCGCGGGCCAGCAACCGGAACTCCTTGATGACCACGCCGTAGGCCAGCCCGAACGAGAGGTCGCGGTGGTCGGAGAACGTCCTCACGCCCTCGACACCCGCTGCTCCGCACCAGCGGGCCTGCGCAAACGGGAGGTCCACCGACACGGTCAGCACCGACGCTTCACCGAGTTCCGCGACGGCTTCCTCGAAGCGACGTGTCTGCAGGTCGCAGACCGGCGTCTCCAACGAGGGGACGACCGAGATCACCCGAGTGGTCCCGCCCAGTGAGGAGAACCGGACCGGCGTCATGTCGTTGCCCAGCACGGTGAAGTCCGGCGCCTGCTCGCCGACCCGGACCTCGGAACCGAGCAGGGTCACCGGGTTGCCGCGGAACGTCGTCACCCCTGGGCGTTCGGTGCTCGTCACCTCGCCCCCTCAGCCCTTGACCGGGCTGGTCTGCTGGGAAACCAGCCGCCACTCGCCATCGGCCTGCGTGGCCACCCAAGTACCCCGGACGGTGCGCTCGGCCGGCACCGCGGTCTCGCCCTCGTAGAGCACACCGCCGTCGGTGATCACGACGGCCACGCCCGGCTCGAGCACCTTCACGTCGATCGGCTCGGTGACCAGCTTGGTCCCGGCGAGCGTTGCGCCGAAAGCGTCGGTGAAAAACGCGAGGATCGCTTCGCGTCCATTGATCTGCTCGTCGTCGACGAGGATGCTGCCGTTCTCGGCGAACGACTCCGCGAACGCGTCGGCGTCGTTCGCGTCCCACGCGGCACGGGCGCGCAGCTGTGCGGTCACCGCCGCGCTCTCCTCGCCCTGGGTGAACTTCCCGTAGTACGTGGCCCATTCCTTGGCCCCTGCGACGAGGGACGAAGCCTTCTCGGACATCCGGCTCTCCTTGGCTGACTTTGTGCTCGAAGCTCCATGGCCAGGGTGTTCCTCGGCGGCCCGACCGCGCGTCTTCTCGCCTGCGCGAGAAAGAGCGAAACAGCGGCAACGCAGGAGAGGTTTCCAGGCGGTCGCGCGTGTGACGATTTACCGCGTATGCGCCGATCGTATCCCCGCCGTCGGTTGGCCGACCGATCGAAGGAGAAGCAACAGTGTCTGCACCCACTTCTGACGACCAGGCCAGGCTGGACGACTACTATGGCCCCTTCACCTCCGAGAAGGCAAAGGAAGCCCTGGACGTCCCGCTGCGCCTGATCGCCGCCTGGAGCAAGAACGACGGCTACGGCGTCGCCAAAGCCTTCACCGAGGACGGCATTCTCATCCTTCCCGGCGATGTGCTGAAGAAGGGCCGCGACGAAATCGGCGCGTTCATGGCCGCCGCCTACGCCGGGCCGTTCAAGGGCACCGGTGTCACCGGCAAGCCGGTCGACCTTCGGTTCGTCTCGGACACCGTCGCGCTGATCCGCACGCACGGCGGCATCCTCGCCCCGGGCGAGACCGAGATCGACGAGGAGCTCGCTGTCCGCTCGACCTGGATCGTCGTGAAGCGCGACAACGAATGGCAGCTGGCTGTCTACCAGAACAGCCCGCGTGGCTCCGGCGCCACGCTCCGCTGGTGACACCGACGACCAGGGAGATCATTGTGCCGAACAATTCTTGGGGCGACGCCACGGCGATCCTGACCGCATACGGGGTCGAGGAGGACACCTCTTTCTACCGCGAGTTCACCAGCGCGGACGAAAGGGCGGTCCTCACGGTTCCGCAGCGGATCCAGAACGCCTGGGCGAAGAACGATCCGGACGTGTTCGCGGACGTCTTCACCGCCAACGGCAGCTTGCTCCTGCAGGACAACCAGCTGACCAGCCGCGAGGATATCCGCGGCTACATGCGCGCCGGGTTCTCCGGCCCGCTCAAGGGCGCGCACGTCAACGGCTGGCCGCTGGCGGTCAAGTTTCTCGAGCCGGACATCGCGATCGCGATCACCGAAGGCGGCATCGTTCGCCCCGGCGAGTCGGAAATCGCGCCGGAGAACCAGATCCGCGCGGTCTGGGTGGTCGTCCGCAACGACGAGGGCGACCTGAGCCTGTTCTCGCACCAGAGCAGCCCGGTCAAGGGCTGAACCCGTCCGGCTCGGGAAGGCCGCCTCGAGGACTCGAAGTCGCCGAGGCGGCCTTCCCTGCGTTCTCTGTGGTGGGCCGCCGGCCAAGCACGAGTGAGCAACCACCGAAACGGCAAAGGCGGCGCCGGAGCCGACAATCGCGGACCGGTGCGGCCGGAATCGTCGAGACAGCACGCAACGAGACGTGCGTGCCGTCTTCGCATCGACAATTTGGCCCACCGAGTACTCGTGGAGGTCGACATGCACTTGGCTGCTCCGGTGGCGCCGATCGCACCGCATCCCCTGTTGTTGTTCTTGCTGGGCATGCTGGTCCTTTTGACGCTGGCCAGATTGCTCGGCCGGCTCGCCGAACGCTTCGGGCTGCCGTCCGTGGTGGGAGAACTGGTCACCGGCATGTTGCTCGGACCCTCCCTGCTGGGCCATCTGGCGCCGGGAATTTCCGGCTGGCTCCTGCCCACCCAGCCACCCGAGCAGATCCACCTGCTCGACGCGGTCGGCCAGCTGGCCGTGCTGCTGCTGGTCGGCATCACCGGCACCCACCTGGACACCCGCATTCTGCGCCGCCAAGGCCGGACCGCGGCCACGGTGAGCCTGATCGGCCTGACCGTGCCACTGGCGCTCGGCATCGGACTCGGCTTCGTGCTGCCTGGCTCGCTGCTCGGTGACGGGCACTCCGGCCGCTGGGTGTTCGCGCTCTTCATCGGCGTCGCGATGTGCGTCACCGCGATCCCGGTGATCGCCAAGACGCTGACCGACATGCGCCTGCTGCACCGCAATATCGGCCAGCTGACCCTGGCCGCAGGCATGGTCGACGACGCGGTGGGCTGGCTGTTGCTGTCGGTCGTCTCCGCGGCGGCGACCGTCGGAGTCAGCGCCGGCGTCGTCTCGCTGTCGGTGGGCTACCTGATCGGGTTCGTCGCGCTGGCCGGAACGGTGGGCCGGGTGCTGGTCCGGAAGGTGATGGACCTCGCGGCCCGACGCGAGGAGTCGGGACCGGCCGTAGCCGCCGCGGTGATCATCCTGCTGGCGTGCGGGGCGATCACCCTGAGCCTCGGCATGGAGCCGGTGTTCGGCGCCTTCATCGGCGGCATCCTCATCGCGCGGTCGCGGGTGGCGCAGCCGAAGCTCGCCCCGCTGCGCACAGTGGTGCTTTCCGTGCTGGCACCGCTGTTCCTCGCCACAGCAGGGCTGCGGATGGACCTGACCGCGCTGTGGCACCCGACAACGGCACTGGCCGCGGTGGCGCTGCTGGCGCTGGCGATCATCGGCAAGTTCGCCGGCGCCTACGGCGGTGCGCGGATGAGCGGGCTCAGCCGCTGGGAAGGGCTGGCGCTGGGCGCGGGAATGAACTCCCGCGGCGTGATCGAAGTGATCGTGGCGCTGACCGGACTGCGGCTCGGGGTCCTGAACACCGCCACCTACACGATGGTCATCCTGGTGGCGATCGTGACGTCGGTGATGGCGCCGCCGCTGCTGCGGATCTCGATGCGCCGCGTGGCCCGCACCGAGGACGAACGGCTCCGGTTGCTCGACCACGAGGAGTGGCTGGGTCACCGGCTGCCCGAGCACGACGTCGTACGACGCGACGCGGCCTAGCTGTATTGACCCGTGAGGTTGAGGACGCGGCCGGCGGGCGGATTGCCGGCGAGTGCGGTGTGGCCGCGGTGGTGATTGTAGGTGTGCAGCCAGCCCGGGAAGGCGTCGCGGCGTTCGGTTTCGGTGCGGTAGGGCTGCTCGTAGGCCCATTCGTCGAGCAGGGTGCGGTTGAACCGCTCGACTTTGCCGTTGGTCTGCGGCCGGTAGGGACGGGTGTGTTTGTGGGTGATCTGCGCGTCGCGCAGCGTGTCGCGCCAGAGATAGGACTTGTAGCAGGAGCCGTTGTCGGTCAACACTGCTCGGATGGTGATCCCGCAGTCGGTGAAGAACTGCTGGGCCCGCTTCCAGAACGCGGCCGCGGTTTCCTTGGTCTCATCAGGCAGGATTTCGGTGTAGGCCAGGCGGGAGTGGTCGTCCACGGCGTTGTGCAGGTAGCTGTAGCCAGGTTCGGGCGCCCGTGGACCTTGCGGGGCCGGGCGGGGTCGCGGTGGGCCGAACTGTTGCGCCGACCGGTGGCGCGTCCGTGGACTTTGTGGCCTCCGCCGTCGGGGATGTTGCCCAGCTTCTTGATGTCGACGTGCACCAGGTCGCCGGGTGTGGGGTGTTCGTAGCGGCGGACCGGGCGGCCGGTGGCCCGATCGAGGTGGGTCAGCCGGGCCAGCCGGTAGCGGGTCAGGACCCGATGCACCGTGGAGGGGTTCAACCTGAGCAGGTAGGCGATGCGGGCCGGGCCCCAGCGGCGCAGGACGCGGACTTTGATGATCCGTCGCTCGGTGCGGGTGGGGGTCCGGTTCGGGCTGGTCACCGGCCGGGATGAGTGGTCGGTCATGGCGGCTTCACCGTGGGTGCGGTAGCGGTCGGCCCATCGGGCGGCGGTGGTGACTGAGACCTGGAACCGTTCTGCGGCTCGTCGCAGGGGCCATTGGTCGTCGACGATGCAGCGGGCCAGGCGCAGTCTGCCGGTCGGGGTCAGGGGTGCGTTAGCGTGGGTCACGAGGGCCTCCGTTGCTCGGTGTAGACGTCGCAATCCACACCGAACCCGGAGGCCCTCCCTCACGCCAAGATCATCCGATCACGTGTCGCCCTGTACCCAACCTCCATGGTCAATACACCTAGCCGCCGGGCTTCCGCCCAGGCCACCACCGCGCACCGCGGGGTGGCCGGCGGAACCGGGCAGCCCGTCAACCGGCCAGCAAGCTCGCCAGCCCGGCGTAGCCGCCTTCGGCCAGCCGTTCCCCCGATGTCGTCGCGTACGCCGCGTCGGCCTGGATACCCAGGCCGTCGACCATGCGGTTCATGAAGTTGAACAGCGCGCACACGAGGACGGCGTCATGCAGGGCCCGGTCGTCCCAGCCGGCGGCGAACACGGCGTCGGCGTCGGCCGCGGTCATCCGGGACGGTGTGCGCGTCAGCTTGCCCACGTAGGACAGCACCGGCTTCAGCCGGTCGTCGACCGGCGCCGCGTCCAGATCCGTCAGCGCCGCTTTCAGCACCCCTTCGGGCACACCGAAGGCCTCCGCCGTCACGGTGTGGATGCCATGGCAGTAATCGCAGTCGTTCAGCCCGGACACGTAGGCCGCGATCATCTCTCGCTCACCGGCGGTGAATGGCGAATCGCCGCGCAGCAGCGCTTCGTGGAACGCCAACAGGTGCCGCGCCGGTTCCGGGTAGGCCCGGAACACCTGAAGCAGCGCTGTCTCAGCGGGGAGCGACTTGAGATAGGACATCGGGGGCTTCCTTCCTTTCGGCGAGCCGGTCGATCTCGTCCCGGCGGATCCAGCAAGCCGTCAGATACGCCAGCACCGCCGCCCCAGTGGCCGGCACCGCGCCCGCGACGCGCGCGGCCGAGTTCACCCACTCCTGACGCAACGCCCCCGGGGAAGACCGCGCCGGCATGTCGGCGATCAGCGGCCGCAGTGTCCGCCATTGCGCCAGGCCGGCTTTCGCCAGCCCGGCCAGATCGGCACTGAACACCCCATGCCGCGCGTGGTCGACCGCCTGGGTGACCAGCGCCGGGTCGTCGGCGAGCCGGGCGAACCCGAGCCCGGCGACGAGGCGCTCGGGCTCGAGACCCAGCAGGATCACCCCGACCTCGGTCCCGGATGGCGCGTCGACGTCAGGCAGGGTGAAACGGGAGTCGTACGGCTCCTGATCAGACACCTGCGCCCACCTCGGCCCAAGCCGGCGAAACGACGGATTCTCCTTCACGCACACTCCGCGCGATCGCCTCGGCGACGCGGGCGGTGGCGACGCGGTGACCGTCGATGTTCCGGGCGGCCGGCCCCAGCACCATTCCCGCTGCCGCGCCGACCGCCGAGACCCGGGGCGCGTGGACGTAGGCCAGCGTGCGCTCCTCAAGAGCGGGCCAGCCGTCCCGTTCCCCCACAGCCTCTTCGGGCAGGAGCCCGCGGCCGGTCTCGGGCGTCGTACCCAGAGCGAGCACCGCGCAGTCGCCACCGATCCTGCGGCCGTCCGCCAGCCGGACCACGGCCGTGCCACCGGCGCCGGCTGCCACGGCGGTGACGGCCTCGCCGCGGTGCACGAACAGGCGTTTCTCGGCCTCGGCCCGTTCCAGTACGGGGCGGAACTCGAACATAATCGAAGCCCGCCGGAACTCGGCTGTCAGCCGCAGCCGGTCTCGCCAACCCACGTTGCCGATCCGCGCCCGCCCCTCGGGCCGGAAGAACTTCGAGTTGACGTCGGCGCATTGGTAGCGCTCGCCCGGCTCGCGGAGCACCCAGTGCACCTCGCGACCGGCGTCCAGCGCGTTGGAGATCAGGTGCGCCGCGGTGAGTCCCGCGCCCACGACCACCTGGCGGCCGGCTGCCGGCGGAACCCGCTCGTCCCAGTACGTCACTCCCGGCGGGGCTGCTCCACCACCCCACCACTGTTCAGGTGCCTCGCGCCGCTCCTCGCCCGGGCACAGCACGACGTGGCGGGCGGTGACGGTCCCCCGATCGGTCCGCACGACGACGTCGCCGTCTCCCGGCCGGACTTCGCTCACGGTGGCCCGCCACGTCTTCCCGGTCACCTCGTGGGTGGCGGCGACGTGATCGCAATACGCCTCGAAAACGTCCACAGGCACGACCGAGCGGTGCCCGGCCTGCGACATCCGGACCTCCCGGCGCTCGACCGGCGTCAACCTCGACCAGTGCAGCCGGGCGAAGTCCACCAGTTCGCAGTCGCGATACCCCTCGACGCCGGGGTGGTGCTCGTACGGTGACCGCAGCACGCGCTGCCCGAGCAGGTCGATCCGGCCGAAAAATCGTCGGCACGGCCGACCCTCGCGGTCGAGCACGACCACGTCCGGCACCCCGTGGTGCCAGAGCGCCGATGCCACCGCGAGGCCGGCCGGGCCCGCCCCCACCACGACGACGTCGGCCCGTGTGGGCACGCGGCCGGGCGGTGGAAGCTCCACCACCGGCAGGCGCGGCCAATCCCGGCCCCGGGGCGAGCACAGCAGGTGCGGTCCCGGTATGAACGTGCTCACCGGCTCCCCCGGCGTCCGGTCGCCATCCGGGTCAGCCGATCACGGTGACCGGGACGATCAGCTCCACCATCGGCCGCCGCGCCATCCCGTTCTGCACCAGCTCCTCCAGCGTCTGCTGGGACTGCTCCAGGCTGTCGGTAGCAACCGGGCTGTACCGCGAGTAGGAGTACGCCGGCCTGCGCCCGCCGGTTTCCATCTCGTACACCTTGAGCACGGCCTCGCCGGGCCGGACCTCGCCGCCGTAGAACGTCAGCCGGCGCTGGTCGGGGGTCATGAAGGACTTCGAGAACTGGCGCGACATGACCAGCGACTCGGGGTCGTTGACGAACGTCGACTCGTCGTCCATCACGACCTGCAGGGCGACCCAGGTTCGATCGGTGAGGTTGGTCTCGGACTTGATCACCTGCCAGCGGCCCGGCTCCGGCAGGTTGACGGTGACCGAGACGTCGTGGTCGGTCGTGTCGATGGCTCCGGAGATCATCAGCACGCGCCGGCGGACGTCGGCGACACCCGCCATCTGGATGTCGCGCGCGCGCACCCGGCCGGAAACGTCCAATCCTGCGAATTCCGGTGACGACATTGCGCAGCCTCCTTTATTTGCCCCAGGGAAGCTCGATGAAGTGCGAACAAGCCGAGAATTCCACACGGCCGGAGAGACTGTCAAGGTGACGAATGCACGACTGCGCGCCCAAACCGAGCACACCACCGGAGGCTTCGTGCGGCCGCCGGATACGTCCATTCGGCCCAACCATCGCGGTACGCGCGGGGGATTCAGGCCTCGTCGATGTCGATGTCGATGTCGCCTGCGGCCTCGGGGGCGGCGATCTCGGCCGCGATCTCGGCAGCGTTGGCCGTGGCGTCGTCGTCGAGGGTGCCGACGTAGAGGATCCCGAAGGCAGATTCGGTACGGAAGAGCTTGATCTTCACCAACAAGTCGGCTTTGACCATGACAATGAAATTGGAAATGTCGTCAGGGTCGCCAAAAACGTCGTAGATGAGAAATACCGTTCCGTCGCCGATCGCAAACAGCGCCTCGTAAACGATGTTTCGTTCCGCTTGGGTCGCGAATTCAGCCCATTCGTCGAGCAGCTCGACACCCGCCGCGAGCCGGAGGTGCATAGCCATCCGCTGGCCTCCCAACCGAGCGCGCGACGTTCCGGGGTGCGAAACAACCTCAAGTCTGGCCGTTCCCGGCGTGATCCGGCATCTCGGATCTTGCGGCCCGGGATGGAGATCAGTTGTAGCCCAGCACGATCGTGTCGGTCACGTATTCCCGCTGGGCCGGCACTTCAGCCTCCGCGGCGGGCCGCACGTCGACTGCCCCGGGAGCGACCCGGGGCACGGGAACGCCGAGCCCGTCGAGCCGCAGTTCGCGATCACGCCGGGTGGTGGGAACGGTCATCGCGCTACCTCCGTCTCGCTCCTGCTGGCTGTCCATGGTGCACGCGCGGTCTCGAGGGCCCGTCACGCATCGCTGGTGTCGCGGTCGAGCCCGGTCCGCACCCGGCGAGACGCACGACCAGCCGTGATGCGGTGAACTGGACGAACACGGGTTCCGCCCGCACGCGACCGCCGAGGAGCACGATGACCGGAAGCCCGGCCACCCAGGAGATCTTCGCCGATGACGACGGCGGTTTCGAAGGGCGCGCCCTTGATCCGGCCCGATCGGGTGGGCAACGCAACCCGCCCGGGGGACGCCCGGTGAACACCGTCGCGACGCCCCAGGGCACGAGCCTCGGACCGACCGCGCTCCTGGGGCGGGGTGCCGTGGTGCGGCCGCCGCGCCGCCGGTCCACCCCTTCCTGGGACAGCGACGAGTTCGACGCCTACGACGCGTTCGAGCTCGACGACGCGGCCTGACGACCGTGGACAGGGCCGCTCCCGGTGCCCTGTCCACGGGTTCAGCGTGGCAAACCGGAAATCCGCCACGCATCCGGACCCGAGCGCTGAAAAGCACCCTGGCGGAAGGACTGGTCCGCCCAGGGCGATCGTGCCCTCGCGGGCGGCAGGCCCGGTGCCAACGCGACGGCCAGGGCGACGACCAGCGCCGCCAGCTCGGCGCCGTCCGGCGAGCCGCGGATCACCCGGAGAACGGACCGGGTGGGGTCGGTTGCTGCCATCGCGTACCTCGGGTGTTCGGTGACCACCGGCGATCCCGCGCCGGCGGATCAGACAGGAGGGTTTCCGTGTTTGCGCTGCGGGCCGGGCTTGCGCTTGTCCTGGAGCATGGCCAGTCCGCGGGCGATCGCCGCCCGCGTTGCAGCCGGGTCGATCACGTCGTCGACCAGGCCGCGTTCGGCGGCGTAGTGTGCGTCGAGGTACTCGTCCTCGTACTCGCCGACCAGTCGGCCACGCAACCAACCCGGGTCCGCGGCGCTGCCGAGCTCACGCCGGAAGAGCACGTTCACGGCCCCTTCGGCCCCCATCACGGCGATCTGATTGGTTGGCCACGCCAGGGAAAGGTCGCACCCGATCGAGCGGGAGTCCATGACGATGTAGGCACCGCCAAAGGCCTTGCGGATGATCACCTGGATCCGCGGTACCGTCGCCTCGCAGTAGGCGTGCAGCAGCTGCGCGCCCTGCCGGATGATGCCGGTGCGCTCCTCGTCGACGCCGGGTAGGAACCCCGGGACGTCGACGAGGGTGACCAGCGGGATGCCGAAGGCGTCGCAGAACCGGACGAACCGCGCGGCCTTCTGCGACGCGGGCCCGTCCAGCACACCGGCCAGCACACAGGGCTGGTTGCCGACCAGCCCCACGACCCGGCCGTCGATGCGGGCCAGCGCGCACAGGACGTTCGGGGCCCAGCCCTCGTGCACCCCGAAGAACTCGCCGTCGTCGGCGATTTCGGCGAACACCTCGCGCATGTCGTAGGGCCGGTTCGGCTCCGCGGGCACCAGCTCTGCCAGCCGCGGCCGCCAATCGGCCGTCGCCCCGGTCTCGCGCGAGGCCGGGGCCGGCTCGAGGTAGTTGCGGGGCAGCAGCGAGACGAGGTACCGGACGTCGGCCAGGCAGCTCTCCTCGTCGTCGTGCACGACGGTGGCCACCCCGGAGTGGCGTCCGTGGGTGTCCGCGCCCCCGAGCTCGTCGTGGGTGACTCGCCGCCCCGTCACCGCTTCGACCACGTCCGGCCCGGTCAGGAACATCCAACCGGTGTCGCGCACCATGAACGTGAAGTCGGCCAGCGCCGGCGAGTAGGCAGCACCGCCGGCGCACGGCCCGAGGATGACGCTGATCTGCGGGATCACACCGGACGCATCGACCTGCCGGCGGAAGATTTCGCCGTAGCCGTTGAGCGCCATCACGCCTTCCTGGATGCGCGCGCCGCCGCTGTCGTTGAGCGCGATCACCGGGGAGCCCGTGGCCACCGCGAGGTCCAGCACCTTCTGGATCTTCGCCGCGTGCGCTTCGCCGAGAGACCCGCCGAACACGGTGAAGTCCTGTGCGTAGACGAACACCCGGCGTCCGTCGATCGTGCCCGAGCCGGCCACCACGCCGTCGGTGTACGGGCGGTTCTCGTCGAGCCCGAGTCCGCGGGCCCGGTGACGCCGGTAGGGCTCGAGCTCGGTGAAGGAGTCTTCGTCCAGCAGGAGCGCGAGCCGCTCGCGCGCGGTGTACTTGCCGAGGGAATGCTGCCGCCGCACCGCCTCCATCCGGCCGTCAGTCACGTGCGCGGCGAGCTCGTCACGCCGCTTGCGCAGGAGCGGCATGCCGGGCTCCGGCTCGGTGGGCGGGTGGAGCGAGATGACCCGGGCCTCACCGGCCGGCACGGCCCGGTGCCCGCGGCGTCCGGCCGCGGACACCGGGCCGGCGTCGTCGAGGGGCTGGGCCCGGGCGTCGGACGGACCGCTCACGCGGCATCCCGAAGCCGGCCGAGACGCTCCAGGCCGTCCTGCTCGATCTCGGCCACGATAAGACTCCACACGATTCCCCGGCCCAGCCGCGGCATCGGGCGCGTGAGCGGCGCCGCGTCCGGGGGAGCCGGCTCGGCGGGAGCGGCAGCGGCCCGGTCCGGACGCGTGGTGTCCTCGGTCTCCTCGTGCGGTGCGGTCATGGCAGTGCCTTTCCGATCGCGCCGGACCCGGCGGGGCCGGCTGGTGTGGCTGTCAGGAAACGTCCGCAGGAGTGGCCGCCCGGCCGGCTCGGTGGGCCGCGAGCCGCCCGCTCGTGACGAGCCAGCGCACCGTGTCCCCCACCGTGTCCGCCAGCGGTCGTGCGCGCACCCCCGCTGTGGGAGCGCCGGCCTCGACCGGCACCGCTATCCCGCACACGTGGATCGCGCCGTACTGGACCGGGAGGGGCGCCGGCCACCACCGCTGCAGAACGTCGGCGGCGCGCCCCGCCCCAGCCAGTGCGCGAGGAGGGAGGAACACCGCCGGGAGCCGCCGGCCGGTGATCGCGCGCACCGTCTCCAGGTATTCGCGGGTGGTCACGAACGTGCCGGGGCCGAAGTGGTCCGTGCCCGGAGGGGCTGGGCTGTCGAACAACCTCGCGTGCAGCTCCGCGCTGTCGCGGACGTCGCCGAACGGCAGCCCGCCTGACGGCCAGATGGGCGTCAGGCCGCGCAGCAGGTCGCGCAGCCTCGCGTTCTGGTCTCCCAGGTGCGGATCGTGTGGCCCGAGCAGCGCCGGGGGCCGGGTGATCACCACACCGGACCCCCCGGCGCGGTGCCGCCGGGCGATCCGCTCGGCCGCGGCCTTCGAGGCTAGGTAGGTCTCACGCGACCGGCCGACCGGTGAACCCGGCCCGATCGCGCCGGCCGCGGCGGGGTACAGCGCCCCTACCGTGGACACGTACACCATCCGGCCGGTGCCGGCCTGGCGGCCCGCCTCGAGCACGACCTCGGTGCCGTGCTCGTTCACCCGCCGGACTTCGGCACGCCGCCGCGGGTCGAAGGTGTAGACGCCCGCGGCGTGCAGCAGCCCGTCTGCACCGGACACCAGCCGGGCGGCGGCCGCGGGGTCGGCGACGTCGCCCGCGACGGCTTCGACCGCGTCCGGCGCGATTCCGAGCGGGGTGAGCGCGGCCAGCAGCCGGGCCGGGTCCCGGATGAGCAGCCGCACCCGGTGGCCCCGCCGAAGCAGGGCACCCACGGTGTGGGCGCCAAGGAAGCCGGTTCCCCCGGTCACCGCGACGAGCATCGAATTTCCCCTTGCCGGGTCGGGTTCTCAGGCCGCTCGGGCACGACCGTCGACTTCGTGGTAGCCGCCGCTGTAGAACACCAGCGAGTTGTCGCCCGAGCCGCGGCTCGAGGTGAGCACACGGCCGAGGAAGATCGAGTGGTCACCGCCCTCGTATACCTCCGCGAGCTCGCACTCGAGCCACGCCAGCGCACCGGTCAGCAGCGGGGACCCGGTCTTCGCCCCCGGCGTCCAGCCGACCGAGTCGAACTGGGCCATCCCGGCGGGACGACGCCAGTCGGCGAAGTACTTGGACAGGTCCTGCTGGTCGGCCGCCAGGATGTTCACGGCGTACGAACCGGCGCTGGTGATGGCGGCGTGCATCCGGGCAGCCCGGGACACGCAGCACAGGACCATCGGCGGCTCCAGGGAGACCGAGGAGAAAGCGTTGGCGGTCATGCCGTGCCCCGCTTCGCCCCCCGCTGTCAGCACCGTGACCCCGGTGGCGAACTGCGCCATCACCTCGCGCAGCCCGGTCTGGGTGCTAAGGTGCCGGCGTCCTGGTGGCGTCGGCAGCCGCTTCAGCACCGCACGGTCGATGGATTCCCGGGCGTCGGCCACGTCACGCTCCCCTACCGTTCACCGTGGACGTGGCGTAAGGAACCAGCGCCTCGCGCAGTTGCTCCGGCACCCGCGAAGGCACGGTGGCCGTGTTCGGGCCGCGCATGCAGGCGATGCGCTGCCGGCCTCGCGCCACCAGTCGTTCGTCGTCCGGGCACAGGTGCACGTAGTCGAAGGTGAACTGGATCTGCGTCTGCGTCAGCTCTTCCAGCCGCAGCCGGATGGACAGATCGTCGAACGCAGTGATCTCGGAGAAGAACTCGCACTCCACCTTGAGGGTGAACAGCTTGAGGTCCTGCCGAACCTCCTCGAGCACCGCCGGAGCCTTCTCCTTGAGGAACATCTCACGGCACCGGCCCTGCCAGCGCACGTAGTTCACGTAGTAGACGTTGCCCACCAGGTTGGTCTCTTCGAAGCCGACCGTGTGGCGGATCTCGTAGTAGTCGGACATGCTCAGTTCTCCTCTGCCTGCAGCACCGCGAAGACCACCGGCTCGGTCCGGTCGGTGATGGTGGTGGCCCAGGTGGCGATCCGCGCCGGCCCGCAGGCCAGCAGGGCCCAGCCGTCAGGCTCGACCCGGCGCACGGTCAGGGACTCAGTCATCGCGCCCGTCTTCCGGACGCATTCGAGGGCGCTCCAGACCCGGGTGTTCGCCACCGCGATCGGCTCGCCGGCGTCGACGGCCAGTAGCCGGCCGACCGCAAGCAGCTCCTCGCCGAGCAACCCGGCCCAGTCCTCCTCGGTGCGCTCGAGAACGGTCTCGACGTCACAGGTCACCTGGCCGGTGCCTGCAGCCACCAGCGTCAACCGGGAACTGTGCGACGCCGTGAGCTGGCCGCCGTCGATCTCCGGCTTGCCGTCCGGGCGGTAGCGGACCTCGACCGGCCGGTCGAACGCCCGGCTCGCGGCGAGCGCGGTCTGCGCACGGCGCTCGGCGATTCCGCCTACCTCCGCCCCGGCCGGGTCCGGTTCCACCACGATCGCGCGGCTGCCGCCGAGCATCCGCTCACACGCCCGCTCCAGGTAGGAGCTGAGCATCGAGGGCACCCAGGGCCCGGCGCCGCCCGTCTTCCGGACGGCGCGCAGCATCAGGCCTTCCCACCGTTCCACCAGCTCGCCGTCCGGGTTGCGGACGTCGAGGTCATAGACGTAGCTGTCGCCGTCCTGCAGCCGCTCCTTCGCGTCCAGCAGCACGAATTCCGGGTGCTGTGCGCCGGGCTCGGCGAGGTAGAGCTTTTCGACGCCCTGCGGGAGCAACGTCGCGTCTGGAACGCAGCACTGGATGGCGTGCATCATCGCGTCGCGTGTGCCCGGGTCGGCGAGCAACCGCTCCTGCGGCAGGAACGGCGCGAACCATGTGTCGTCCGTGGCGGTTGCGATCTCCGCCACCGCGTGCCGCGCGCTAGCCCGGCGGTAGCCCATGACCCGACGGAACCGCTTGCCCTGGAACAGGACCGAACCGTACAGCTCGGAAAGCGGTTCCACCGGCACGGACGGCACAGCGACGTCGCGCCGGACCGCCGGGCCGATCTCCGCGGGCCGCGCGAAGCTCAGCTGGGCCTTGAAGTGATCGGCGCTGAAGCCGGTCTCGTCGCTGCGCAGCACGACGTCCACGGTTTCCGCGTCGCGGGCGACCGCGGCCAGCCGGATCGTGGTGGTGCCGCCCGGCGAGACAATGATCGGACGAAGGAACTCCACGTCGGACAGCACCGGCGCGCCGGCCCGGCCGAGAGTGGCGGCCGCGACCTGGGTCATCGCTTCCATCCCGAGCACAGCCGGGAACAGCAGCTGCCCGTCGAGCAGGTGGTCGGCCAGGTACGGGTCAGACCCTGCGGACAGATCGGCTTCGGTGATCAGCTCGACGCCGGGGTAGTGCACGACCGCGCGGTCGACGAAACGGGTCAGCGGCAGTTCCCTACGCTGGATCGGCAGCGTGGCCAGCCCGCCTGTCCGGCCGCAGACCACGAGCACCGGCGGCACCGCCGGGTCGGCGAGTGCCTGCTTGAGGATGGCGATGCCGTCTTCGGTCGGGATTGGCGTGATGCCATCCCGCTTGAGGGCGCTGACCACGCCGAGCTTCTCGCCCATACCGGTTCCGGACCACACCGACCATTCGAGCGCGACCGCCCGTGCCTGCGGGAACTCGCGGCCGAAGCGCAGGGTCAGCTCCGTCATCCAGTCGTTGGCCGTCGCGTAGTGCGCCTCGCCGCGCAGGCCGGCCCGGCCGATGATGCTGCCGAAGGTGACGAGCAGCTTGATCCGGCTTCGGTCCACCGCGTTCAAGACGGCGTTGAGACCGTCGATCTTCGGTGCCAGCGTCCTGCGGAAGACGTCCTCGGTGAGGCTGAACAGCGCGGCGGGCTCGTTGCGCCCTGCGCCGTGCAGCACCGCAGTGACCGGGCCGAGCTCAGCCTGCATCCGGGCGATCGCGCCGGACACCTCGGGTGCGGAGGTGACGTCGGCACGCTCGTAGCGATAGTCGATGCCCGCTGCATTCATGCGGCCGAGGTTCTCCGCCAGCTCGCCGTCCTCGGCCGGGTCACTGCGGCCGAGCAACGCGAGCTTCGCGCCGGAGTCCTTGGCCAGCGCCAGCGCGCTCTCCGCGGTGATGCCCTTGCCCCCACCGGTGACGAGCAGTACGTCGCCCGTCTCCAGCGATTCGGGGATCGGGCCGGTGGGCGCCGGGGCCACCGACATCAGGCGCGGCACGGTCCGGCCGCCGTCGGCACCGTAGCGGACCTCAGCGAAGTCCGTCGTCGCCGCGACCTCTGCGACGACGACCCGAACCGCTTCCTTCACCGCGGCCGGGTCGGCCGGGGCCGGGTCGGCCAGGTCGACGATCGTCGTGCGAGCCGAGGGGTCTTCGAGCCTCAGGGTCTTCGCGAGCCCGGAGGCGCCCAAGCCGTGCTGCACGACGACGAAGCGCGTGCCGCTGGGCGCGGCCATGACGCTGCGGCCGGCGTCGAGGAACAAGCCTGCGTGGCTCGAGTCGCAGTCGGCGGGGAGGCAGAGCAGGACTCCGTCCCCCATGCCCGCCCGGGACAGCGCAGCCCGCAGCGGTTCGGCCAGCGGGTGCCCGGGCGTCGCGAAGACCTCCCAGGTAGCCTGCCCCAGACCCGGCGTCAGGTCGGCTGCGGGCCGCGGAGCCGGGACGTACTCGACCGCGAACGGCCGGACCCACGGACCGGCGCCCGGGACCTCGCCGCTGCCCGTGTCGGCGGGCTTCGCCGTCTGAGCCAGCTCGTCGATCATCTCGGCGAGCTCGCCGAGGCAGACCGTCGCGAAGTTCGGCATACCCTCCAGCGCCGGACGGCCGAGTGCTCGGGTGACGTCGTTGACCAGCTGACCGACGGTGATCGACGACAGGTGCAGGTCATCGAGCGGGTGGGTGTCGGCGGTGACGGTCTCCAGCGGCAGCTCGACGCGCTCGGCGGCGACCTTGCGCAGCAGGTCGAGGGTCGCGTTCGCCCCGCCACCGACGACCTCGGCCGCGACCGTCACCTGTTCCTTCTCGGCCGCGAGTTCCGCGGCCAGCTCACTGTCGATCTCGGGCGCGGCCTCGCAGGGACTCGCGAGGAAGTTGAAGACGCCGTCCTCGGGGAGCCGACGGACCACGCGGCCCTCGAACAGCGGGGCCGGCGACAGCGGGGCGCCCGCGGCGAACGCCGCACCGGCCACGCGCAGCACCGCGCTGAGGGTGGCGCTGTCGGTGTCGACCGCCAGCACCGGCGTGCCGGGCGAAATCTCCTCGAACAAGCCCGACAGCACCCGGCCCGGCCCGACCTCGATCACCAGATCGCTGCGCTCGGCCACCTTGGCGGCCGCTTCGCGGAAGCGCACCGGCAGGACGATCTGGTCGCGCAGCAGGGCCGGAAGATTCTCCGCCGCGTGCAGGACGTCGCCCGACACCGTCGAAACGACGGCGTGGTCCAGGCGGGAGAACGAGATCTCCCGCAGCCGCGCGGTCATCGCCGTCGCGGCCGGCTCGACCGCGGGCGAATGGAACGCGTGCGACACCTTGAGCCTCGTCGCGGTGACGCCTTCGGCGTGTGCCCGCGCGATCACCCGGTCGACCGCCGCGGCCGGTCCGGAGATCACCGTCTGCTCGGGGGCGTTGTAGCCGGCGATGACGACGTCGGCGCCCAGCCCGAGCTCTTCGGTGCGGCTGGGCGATGCGGCCACTCCCGCCATTGCGCCCGTGCCTTCGCCCGCGGTGGTCTCGGCCATCACCTTGCCGCGGATCTTCGCCAGCTGCAGCACAGCGCGCTCGTCAAGTGCGCCGCCCCAGTGCAGGGCGGTCAGCTCGCCGAGGCTGTGCCCGACGGCCGTGTGGCCTTCGATGCCGAGCAGGCGCAGTACCCGGAGCGCGGCCAGCGAGCCGGCGACGATCCGCGGCTGGGCAACCTCCGTCGCGACATGATCGCCCCCCACCGGCAGACCCGCGGCACGGAAGACGTCGTCGGCGGTGGGGAACCGCCGTCGCAGCACGCCGTCGGCCGCACGGCCGGATCCCTGGCCGGGGAACAGGAAACCGACGCGTGGCTGCGCCACGCCGCAACCGGCGAAGATGCCGTCGGTGGCGGCGAACACGGACCCGTCGCCGCCCAGCAACTCGAGCAGCCGGGTCAGCTTGCGCTCGGCCTCCTCCGGGCCGGTGGCCACGACCGCGGCGCGGGCAGGACGCCCGGCCAGCTCTCCCGCCAGCTGCCCGGCGAAGTCGGTGAGCTCGGCCATGGACAGCTTCGGCACGACTTCCAGCAGGCGGCCGATCCGGGCCCGCAGCGCCTCGACGTCGTCGGCGTCGAACAGCAGCAGTTCGGCGTCCTGACGGCCGGAGACCAGAGCTCTGGTGCGCTCGTCGAGCTCGGTCCGGCGGCCGGCGTGCGGCGCCTCTGTGACCGTGACGTGGGAGTTGATCCCGCCGAAGCCCATCGCCGAGACGCCGGCGCGGACCGGGAAGTCGGACGGCCACAGCTGCGCGTCGCGCGGCACGTACATCCGCGCGGAGTCGCCCTTGAGCTTCTCGTGCGGGTCGAAGTGCCCGGTGGCCGGCGGGATCACCTGGTGGTACACGGCGAGGGTGGCCTTGATCAACCCGGCCACCCCCGCCGCAGCCTTGGTGTGACCGATGTTTCCCTTGATGGTCGACAGCGCGGCCGGTGCGGCCAGCGGGTCGGCGTCGTGGCGCGCCGTCGACAACGCCTCGATCTCGGTGGCGTCGCCGAGCGCGGTGCCGGTACCGTGGCCTTCGAAGTAGGACACGCTCTCGACGCCGTAGCCCGCGCGGTCATACGCGCGCTTGAGGGCCAGCCGGTGCCCCGCGGCCTCTGGCCGGGTGATGCCGCCCTTGCCATCCGACGACACGCCCCAACCCCCGATCGAGGCGTAGATACGCTTGCCCTGCTCGATCGCGTCGCTCTCGCGCATCAGCACGAGCATGCCCGAGCCTTCGCCCGGCCAGAAGCCGTTCGAGTCGGCGTCGTAGACCTTCATCTCGCGCTTGGCGAGCGCCCCGGTCTTGGCGAACCCGATCACCTCGAAGGGGTCGATCGACAGGTCGACGCCACCGGCGATGACCACGTCGAGGTCGCCGTTCGCCAGCGAGTTCGCGGCACTCACGACGGAAAGCAGCGAGGACGAGCACGCCCCGTCGACCGTGTAGCCGCCGCCGGCGAAGTCGAAGTGGTTGCACACACGACCGGCGATGGTGTTCGCCAACCCGCCCGCGAGGGTGTCCTCGTTGATCTCGGGGAAGGGCTCCTTGTACTGGACCTCGAGGTCCCGCAGGAAGGATGCGGTCTCGTCGTCTTCCCAGCCGCGCTCTGCTAGGGCGGCTGCCACGGTCCGGCGCACATACGGCCAGCGCAGGCGCATGATGTTCGCTCGCGAGAACTCGCCGGTCAGGCTGTTGCCGATGACGACCCCGGTCGCTTCCCTCGGCAGGCCGTCCCCCTCGGGGAATCCGGCGTCGGCCAGCGCCTGCGCGGCGACGTCCAGCGCCAGCCAGTGCGTCGTGTCGGTGGCCCGGAACGTACTGCCCGCGACCTTGTACGCGACCCGGTCGAACTCGAAGTCGCGGAGCACCGCGGCCTTCTGAGCGTAGAACCGGTCCGGCGCCGCCGGGTCCGGGGAGTAGTAGTCAGCTTGGTTCATCCGTTCGTCGGGCAACCGGCGGAACGCACGGCGGCCCGCCAGCACGTTCTCCCAGAGCTCGTCCAGCGAACGGGCGTCCGGATACCGCAGGCCGATCCCGACGATCGCTATCCGCTCACCGCTCATGCCACCGCACTCCCAAATAGCTCTCGAGCCCGTCCGTCGCGAAGGCGACGGTTCCCGGTACTGCCCGGCGTGGGTCCAGCCCGCCGCCGGGTTCCTTCGTGCCGCACCGCCGGGGTCTCCCGGCGCTTGCCGCAGCCCGTTCCAGCATGGGCTTCCGGGCCTTCGGCTTCTTCTTTCTCCCTGCCCCGGCCACCGAGTGCGCAACGGCGGACAAATCCGCCGACTCCCGGATGTCCGTCCACAATAGACTCGTCAGGCCCGGAACTGCCCTGGGCGGCGCCCTTCGCCCGCCGGCCCCCGGTAGGCTTGGGCGATGTCGAGCCACTGGTCGGCCAGCGTGCCCTTCGCGCGCACGTCCAGGTCGTAGCGGTGCCGCCTCCGGGTGACGAGCAGGCAGAAGTGTTCGGCGCTGCCGGTGATCCGCTCCGGGGAGTCCTCGGGCCCGAAGGTCCACAGCGCGCCCGAGGGCGCGGTGATCTCGAACCGGAACTCCTGCGCCGGCGGGGTCAGGTTCCGCGCTTGGTAACCGAAGTCGCGGACGCGGACGGCGAACCCGACCAGGTGCCCCAGGCGGTCGGTGCGCACCGGCCGCACGCCCAGAGCGTCGGCGACGTCCTGCCCGTGCGCGAAGGCCTCCATCATCCCGGCGCACGCCAGCACGTACGGCGGCAGCGGGTTCACCAGCCACGGCACCAGCTGGTCGCCGGGCACCGCCGCGAGAGCCTTGATCCCCTGGTCACGTTCGGCGCGCCAGCGGCTCAGCAGCACCTCGGCGGGGTCGTTCACGTACTCGCGCAGAGCGCCGTTCACCGCGGCTTCGAGGTCGCCACCCACGGCCTTCGTCATCGCGACGAACGCGTCCGGCTGCGCGGCCGCGAGACCGGCGATGCGGAAAATGAATGCGAGGTGGCCGATCTGGTGGCGTACGGTCCAGCCAGGCGCCGGGGTCGGGGTGTCCCACTCCGCTTCGGGAAGACCGGCGACGAGCGCGTCAACGCCCTCGGCCTCGGTCGTCAGGTCGGCGATCACGGCCGTCGTGTCAGTCACCGGTTGTCCTTTCATCCTGGGTGCTTGCTGGGCGCTTGGGGACGGGTACCGGCGGTCGCCGGGCGCGTGGCGCGAACGAGTGGGCCACGGTTCGGCGACCGCCGGGAGGAGATCGAACGGATCCGGCCAGGACGACGGCGGCACCCCGGGCGCGGTTTCGGTCGTGTCCCGGTGCTGCGCTCGTCCCGCCGGTCGATCTTCTCCTCCCGAATCATCACCCGGGTCCACGGAACGCGTCTTCTCCTGATGGGCGCAGGGAAACGCGGCGCCCGAGTTCCTCGGCGGCTGCGTGAGCGGCCCACGAGACGAGCTCGACCAGTCCTCGGCCGTCGGCGCGATCCCGGCGGACGGCCGCGACCGCGGCGTCGTCGACCCGGTAGGCCGCTTTCGCCACCAGCAAGGCCAGCTTCGCCGCCGGGCGCTCAGACAGGGGGAGCTCCGCGACCGGCTCGTCGATCCACGACCGCCCCAGCCCGGGCGGCCTGCCGTCCCACGCCTTCAGCTCCCGCCGGACGAGGTCACGCACCCGCGGCGGCAGAACCCCGGCTCCCGCGTCCTCGACGGCTTCGGCCGCCCGGGCGAACGCCTCGGCGAGTGTGCTGCCTGGTGGTGCCCAACCTGGGCCGTCGGTGGCAACTGGCGGCAGCAGCTTCAGAGCGGTTCCGGCCGGCGGCGCCGCGCCGGGCCGGATCAAGCGGCCGAGTACCGCCTTCGCCGTCCCCCGCGCGGCTGCGGGTACCCGGTCAGGCAACGGCGAGCCGCCGAGGAATACCTCGACCACCCGGTTGAGGTAGTGGAAGGCGGTGGCTACCGCGGTGAACTCCGCCGCGGCGACCGCGGACACACCCGCCGGCAGCGCACCGGCACCCCGCGCCCACGCGGCCAGCTCGCGGGTGCGGACGTCGGCGATCTCGCCGGGGGCGTTCGCCTCGAGCGCCGCCGCCGTGTCCGGTGCGCCCAGCGCCGAGATGGCCATCGCGTGTACCTCCACGCAGTACGGGCACGCGTTCGCCGCCGACACCGCGGCAGCTACGACCTCCCGGTCCGCGCGAGTCGAGTTCCCCGCCGCGACCAGCGACTCCCGCAGCATCAGCCACGCCGCAGCGAGCACGTCCGGCGCTGGCGAGTGCAGCGCGATCGGCGGGGCGAGCATCCCGAAGTCCCGCTCCACCTGCCGGTAGACGTCCCGCACGAGTCCCCGCGCCCGCCGCGGCCGCACGGCCTCGACGTACTTCACGTCCCGCAGCGTCCGCCGCAGCGCGACCCGCACCAATCCGGGCGCCATCGTTCCTCCTCGAGAACCGGCGGACTCGCGCTCCCAGGAACCCAGGAGCGCGAGTTCGATGTACCCGTGCATCAGCTGCCGGCGACCAAGTCTAGTTTGGACACCGCGCGCCGGCCCGTGATCGAGCCGTCCGGGGCCGGGGCGCCGTACTTGACGTCGACCCCGCGGGCCTGCAGCTGCCGGACGATGCCCGGGATCGACCGCTCGGCGAGCGCGGCGATGGTCATCGCCGGGTTCACCGTGAGGGCGCCCGGCACCGACGCGCTGTCGGTGACGAAGATGCCCGGGTGGTTGCGCAGCTCGTGGTTCGGGTGCAGCGCGGAAGTCGCCGCGTCGTCCCCGATCCGGCACGACGCCAGCGGGTGCACGGTGTACGCCCCGACGACGTCGTTGGTCCACGGCGCGACCTTCGCCAAGCCGTCCTTCTCGATGATCGCCTTGCAGTCGGCGTCCGCGAGGGCCCAGCCGCGACGCGTGTTCGGCGTCGGGTCGTAGCGCAGCGAGCCGCGGCCCAGCATCTGCTGGGAGATGCGGTAGGCGTTGCCGGTGGGCGGCGGGGCGCCGAAGACACCCTCGTTGTCGTCCTCGGTCATCAGGAAGATCGTCAGCCAGTTGGCCCACTGGTTGAGGATCTCCTTCTTCTGCGCGCCGTACCAGCGCGGCTCCTCGCCGCCCGGCACCTGGGCGAGGATGGTGCCCAGACCCGGCGGGAAGTACAGCTGCTCCAGCGAATACCGCTCGTACTCCGGCAGCGACCCGTCGAGCTTGTCCCAGTTCGCGACGGTCGGGCCCTTGCCGATGTGGTTGGCCGAGTACACCGGACCGTCCTCACGGGACAGTCCGAGCACCTCGCGGACGCGGTCCTCGTCGATGATCGCGGTGTTGAGCCGCTCGCCGTTGCCGGAGAAGTACCGGCCGACGCCGTGCGGCATGGTGCCGAGCGTGGCCTCCGAGCGCTGCAGGATCACCGGCGTCGCGCCGGCGCCGGCGGCGATGATGACGACCTTCGCCTCGATGACGCCACTGCCCGTGTGAACCCGGTAGTCCTCTTCGTCGATCAGGTCGAAGTGGACGCGGTAGCCGCCGTCCTCGGTCCGCTCGAGGCGCTGAACCTCGTGCAGCGGCCGGATCTGCGCGCCGTGCGCCAGGGCCGCGGGCAGGTAGTTCGTCAGCATCGAGCGCTTGGCGTCGAACTTGCAGCCGGCCATCATGAAGTTGCAGTTGACGCAGTGGTCGTTGTCCACAGCGACCGGCGCCGGGTTCGCGGTGCGCCCCGAGTGGTGGCAGGCCGCGGCCCACAGGCCACCGGCGTAGGAGACGTCGTTCCAGTCCTGTTTGGACACGGGGATCGACTCGTCGATGCGGTCGTACCACGGCTCGAGGGAGTCGCGGGTGATGACCGACGGCCACATCCGGCGCCCGATGCTGCCGTGGCGCTCGAACACGAAGCGGGGCGCCCGCGGCATCGCGGCGAAGTACACCACGCTCCCGCCGCCGACGCAGTTGCCGCCCAGCACGCTCATCCCGTCGCCGACGACGAAGTCGAACGCCCGCGTGTAGGACGAGCCGAGCAGGTAGTCGTGCTCGAAGTCGTCCGCGGCCAGCCACGGCCCGCGCTCCAGCACGGTCACCTTGGCCCCGCCCGCGGCGAGGTGGTAGGCGGGGATGGACCCGCCGAATCCGCTGCCGACGATGACGACGTCGGTCTGGTCGATGGCACTCATGCAGGGCTCCCCGAGGGCGTCGTGTCCGGGTGGAGTTCGGCCAGCTTGCGGCCGTAGCCGTACTTCGGGAACCGCCAGAACCCGTCGGCGTCCGGCGCCTTGTACCCCAAGGCCAGCAGGCCGGGGTGCCCGTCGCGGATCGCCTCGGCGGTGTGCCGGTGCGGGGCGCTGTCGTAGGCCATGTTGCAGAACAGCGCGAGGCTGACCCAGCCGTCCTTCTCCGGGTGGCCGGGCGTGGTCAGCCGCCGCACCAGCTCGCGGCGGTGCTCGTAGGGCAGCGCGACGAACGGCGGGACGTCGTGGTCGAGCTCCAGCGCCACCTCACCCGCGTAGACCTTCGCGTGGTCGTTGAGCGACTGCGCGAGGTAGGGCAGGCCGGCCGTGACGCCGGTCGCGTCGAAGTTCAGCAGCTCGAGCGCGCCCGCCTCCACCGAACCCGGGCCGGGCGCGGCCCCGGCGATCGCCCGGTCCTCGGGGAACCGCTTCTCCCCCGGCACGATCGTGTCCGCATAGGCCTCGAGGGTCATGTTCTTGACGCGTTCTTCTTCGCTGGCCTCGGGTTGCACCGGCCTGCCTCCTCGTCGAATGTCCACAGTAGACGTCAAGCTGCGTCGGCACTCCGTTGCCGCTCCCGGCGGTGCACGGTCATCGGCAGCCCGCCGCGCACCCGCAGCGAGAGCATCGCCTCGGGGTCGACGACCTTGCCCGGCACCTTGCGCAGTTCCAGGTCCCGCGCGGCCATCGCCAGCACGAACACCGCCTCCATCACGCCGAGGCTGTTGCCGATGCAGAACCTCGGCCCGGCCCCGAACGGGATGTAGGCGTACCGCGGCGGCCGCCCGGCCGGGTTGGCCGCGTCGAACCGGCCCGGGTCGAAGCGCTCCGGGTCGGCCCAGAACTCCGGGTGCCGGTGCAGCGTGTAGGGCACGACGACGACGTCGGACCCGGCCGGCACGTGGTACCCGCCGATCTCGTCGTCGGCCTGGGCGATCCGCGGCAGCAGCCACACCGGCGGGTACAGCCGCATGACCTCTTCGACCACCGAAACGGTGTAGGTCAGCCGCCGCAGGTCCTCGTGCTCGGGCAGCCGGTCACCCAGCACCTCGACGGCCTCGGCGTGCAGCCGCTCGGCGACCTCGGGGTGCTCGTCGATCAGGTGGAACGCCCAGCCGAGCGTGCTCGCCGTGGTCTCGTGCCCGGCCAGCAGCAGGGTGATCAGCTCGTCGCGCATCCGCTCGCGCGACGCGCCCTCCCCGGACCCGGACGCGATCAGCCGGGACAGCACGTCCTCGCCGTTCTCGACCGGGTTCGCCAGCCGCTGCTCGACGAGCTCGTCGGCGATCCGGCGCAGGTCCTCGCGCGCGGTCCGGAACTCCAGCTGCTTCTTCAACGGCACCCACTGCGGAACCATGCTCAGCGTGACCGCCTCGAACATGGCCTGGTCCTGCACGGCCTCGAACGAGTGGCCCAGCGTCTCGTAGCCGCCCAGCTCGGTGTCCAGCAGCGTCTTGCCGAGCACGCCGAGCGTCAGGCCGGTCATCTCGTGCAGGATCTCGACCGGCCCGTCGTGCTCGGCCAGCCGCTTGATCAGACCGTCCACTTCGGACGCCACGACCGCGGCCTGCCGCGAGATCCGCTTGGGCTGGAACACCGGCTGGATGGTCCGCCGCTGCTTGCGCCACGTCTCGCCGTCGCTGGTGAGCAGGCCGTCGCCGAGGGCCCGGCGGGCCTCCTGCAGGCCGATGCCCTTGTGGTAGTTCGCGGCGTTGTCCGCGAGGACGTGCTTGGCCAGGTCGGGGTGGTTCACCAGGTACATCGCCTTGGGGCCGATGGCGATGCGGACGACGTCGCCGTAGGTGTCGGCGCTGTCGCCCATGAGCGCGAGCCGGTCGGTGAAGAGCTGCTTCAGCAACCGGAACGTAGCTCGGCGCGGCGGCCCGGGCGGCGCGGTGCGCGCCGCCCGGGCATCGTCCGTGGGAACCGTCATGCCGCGATGGCTCCCGGCTTTTCGCCGTCACCGGCGGATTCGGCCGCCGGCGCGAGCTCGAGCTTCGCCTTCTGCGCGGCCTGGTCGGCCTCGAACTTGATCCGCGCCTTGTTCGAGAAGTGCAGGCCCCACAGGAAGGCCCCGCGGATCAGGCACACGGTCGCGGTGGCCAGGAACAGCCCGTACGAGACGTGCACGGCGGTGAAGAAGCCGTACGCGAGCGCCACGCCCGCCCCGAAGGCGAACTGCGAACCCTTCTTCGACGGCGACGTGCCCGGGTCGGTGACCATGTAGTTCGTGTAGAGCACGAACGCGATCCCGGTGCCCATCGCCAGCGCGCCGGGGATCGACGTGCCGAAGAGCCAGCCGCGGACGAAGGCCTGGATCACGAAGAAACTCAGCCAGCCCGCGATCAGGAACATCCGGTTGGTCAGCAGCGCGTTGAGCACGGTGCCCGAGATCAGGATGATCGCGACGATCAGCCAGCCGCCCCAGGTCGCGATCTGCTCGCTGAAGTGGTACGGCGGGGCGATGCTGGCCCACGGGAAGAACAGCAGGATGATCGTGATGCCGAAGTTGGACGGGTTCATGTAGTGCCGCATGCGGCCGTACACCGGCGCCTGCAGGATCCACTTCGCGCCGACCGCGACGACGACGCCGAAGATCATCACGAGGATCCGGTCGTTGACGTAGGTCAGCATGTTCAGCGCGAGCCCGGTGATGTGCGCCGGCAGCAGGAACTCCATGAGTCCCTTGAACCCGTTGCCCTTGAACCGGACGCCGCGCCGGGTCACCTTGGCGTTGATGATCTCGAGCAGGATCTCGGTGGTGTACGCGGTCGCCAGCGCGACGAACGGGTACAGCCAAGGCTGCTCGAAGCCGAGGATCGTGTAGCCGAGGATGTTGAAGATCGTGATCGACATCGCGAACCGCTTCAACGCGGTCACGACCTTGTTCGTCCGTTTCGGTGGCGCCGTGTCCACCGTGGTCAGAGTCGGGGTGGTCATGCCGTCACATCTCTTCCATCGCCGTGGTGCCGAGCTGGTACATGTGGCAGCCGGGTTCGAGCTTCAGGTCCTGCGTCCGCAGCTGCCCGGTCCGGTCCCGCCACTGCAGGTGCACGTCGAGCGGGCCGCTGACGTCGTGCCCGAGGCCGATCTGGACGTCGAAGCTGCGCCGGCCGGCCTCCCCGCTGCTGCCGTCGACCCGGCCGAGGTACTTCTTGCCGTCCGAGGTCGTCACGGTGACCTGGGCGCCGATCGCGGGCACGCCGGCCGCGGGCAGCGGGCCGGGCGCCACCGGGGCGTCGGTGGTCAGCTTCAGCTGCAGGTACTTGCCGGGGTTCGGGCTGTCGTTGTGGTAGAAGATCGGCTGCTCCCACTGGCGCGCCACCGCGAACTCGGGCAGGCCGTCCCCGTCGGTGTCGCCGACGGCGATACCGCGGGTCGGGGTCGGCACGGCCAGGCCCAGCTGCGGGCCGAGGTCGGTGTAGCGGCCGTCCGGGCTCTTCACGAAGAAGTGGAACGTCTGGTCGCCACCGATGTCGTCACCGGCGCGGGCGTTCGGCCACCAGAACGGGTTGGACAGCAGGCCGTCGTTGGCCGTGGCCAGCTCCTGCAGGTTCGGCCAGCGGTTGACCTGGCCCTTGACGAACCCGGTCGCCTGCGCGATCTGGTTTTCCCCGCTGTTGTTGAAGTCCTGGATCTTGACGTCCCAGCCCCAGCCGGACCAGGCCGTGCCGTCCGAGCCGCTCTCGTCCTCGAACGGCGCGACGCCGTCGTTCAGCTGCTTGCGCAGGTCTTGGGCGTTCTTAGCGGTGTTCATGAACTGGAAGTTCGACTCTTCGATGCCCCACGACGTCGTGATGTTGCTGACGAACAGGTCGTAGAGGCCGTCGTGGTTCAGATCGCCGAAGTCGACGCCCATGCCCTTGAACGAGTCGTGGCCCAGCACCTTCGACTTCGGGTCCGTGATGCCGCGGACCCCGGTGACCTCGCCGAACTCGATGTGCCCCGGCGTGGATTTGTTGTACAGGAAGTGGTCGTGCCCGAAGTCGTTGGCGATGTAGAGCTCCGGCAGGCTGTCCCCGTCGACGTCGGTCGCGCTGGAGGCCAGCGTCCAGCCGAGGCGCGCGCTCTCCGGGATGCCCTGGGAGGCGTCGACGAACCGCGCCGTCGGGTTCGCGCCGGCCGTGGCGCCGGTCCAGCGGTAGATGTACTTGGCGCCGGAGTTCGTCGCGTGCGACATCGACTGGTTCAGCGTGATGCCGCCGTCGGCGTTCGGGTCGAGGACCTTGCTGTCCGGGAAGTAGTTGCCGACGAAGATGTCGATGTGCCCGTCGCCGTCGAAGTCGCCGATGGTGACGGAGTCGGTGTTCCACAGCGGGCCGTTGTACTTGCCGTCCGCGCCGCGGTGGTTGCCCGGCACCAGCTCGGTCGGCTGGAAGGCCGAGGCGTCGAACTTGGTGGCGGTCGCCTTCTGCAGGAACAGGACCGGGGTCCGGCCCCAGTAGTAGGCGAGGATGTCGGTCCGGCCGTCTTCGTTGTAGTCACCGGGGACACAGCCCATCGGCGCCATGTAGTCCCAGGTCGGCAGCGCCGTCGCCGGGTCGAGCGCGAAGGGCGCGTAACGCGGGCCCGAGTCCGGCGCCGGCGTGATGACGACCTGGTCGCTGCGCGGGTCGACCAGGCAGAGGTCGTTGGCCTTGCCGCTGCCGCTGATGTCGTTGAGCGCGATCGCGGCGCCGACCGAGGAGATCCAGGCCGAGATGTGCTCGTACTCCTTGTTCACCGTCCGGATCGACTGCGACTTCGTGGCCGCGGGCAGCGCGATCGTCATCGGGGTGAAGTGGAACTGGCTCGCCATCGAGTCCTGTTCGGCGGCCGAGACGCGGGGCAGCTGCGCGACCGTGAAGAGGCCGAGGATCAGCACCAGCGCCACGATGCCCGCCAGCTGCTTGCGCAGCCAGCCGAAGGTCGCGGTCATTTCTTCCCTCCGTGGGTGAGCACTTCTTCGGCGATCCGCTGCCGCCAGGTTTCGAACGCCGGGACGTCGTCGCCGTCGACGACGACGGCCGGGCGGACCTCCTGGGTGATGGCCGCCACGCGCTCGGCCGGGAGCCCGCAGATCGCCTGGGCCGCCATCTCGGTCTCCGGGATCAGCAGGCCCGAGCGCACCCGGCACTCGGCGGCGAAGGCGCTCCCCTGCGCCAGCTGGCCGTGGTGGATCCCGGCCCGGTCGACCAGTTCCGCGAGTTCGTCGGCCGTGACGCCGCACGCGTAGGTCGAGGCGAGCCCGACCCCGGCGTACAGGTCACCGTGCCGGGACTCCGGGAACTCCTCGATCGTCTTGGTCACCAGGGAGACGTCCGTGCCGCAGATGAACCACAGCGCCCGGCCGATGCCCTGGTCGATGGCCCGCAGCGCGTAGCCGTCGTAGCGCCGGTCCGGCCAGGAGAACTTCGGGTCCTGGTACTGCTCGCCGATGTACTTGGCCGTCTTGAAGTACGCCTGGTGGAAGCCGTAGCCGTCGAGCACCAGCCAGCGCAGCAGCGGGTCGAAGGCTTCGGCCTTCGGCCAGGCGAACCGCGGGATCCGCGCCATCGCCCAGCCGACCCCGACGTAGATGATGTAGTCGTGCTTCTCGCCGGGGCCCGCCAGGAACTCGGCGATGTTCGAGCTCTTGCCGAAGGGGAGCCCGTCGAGCACCCCGTAGCCCATTCCCGCGCCTTCGTAGGCGAATCCGCGGAACCTCGGCTCGATCTCCTCGAGCCATTCTTCGGCTTGCTCGACCGAACGCGCTTCGACGGCGTGCGCGTAGCCGAGGAGGAACTTTTCACCCACCGTCTCGAGTAATTCTTGAGCGGCCGGGCTCTTGCGGTGAAAACCCCGCTTGACCAGCGACGTCTCCGAGACGTCCGGAGTCAGGATACGACGCCTGAGCGTACGCCAACCATTGCCCAACGCACTCTCCCCCTCAAGGGTAGAAAATGATCGATTGTCGTACAAAGTTCACATAATGCGAGGTCATGGGTCTACTCCACGGTTGCGAGCGCCGCGTCAGCCGGCGCGCCGCAGCGGTTGGGCATCGAACTCGGCGCGGATCCGCGCACGCCAGAGTTCATACGGCGGCACCGGACCTTCGTCGTCGAAAGGCACTTCCGTGCGGTCGGCGAGCGCCTCCGCGGCGTCGGGGGTGAGATCCGCGAGAACCCCCGCGGCGAGCCTGCTGTGGTCCGGCACATATCCCGAGTACGTCCGGGCCTTGATCGCGAAGACCACGCCGAGAGCGAGTTCGGCGTGGTACGCACCGGCCAAGCGGACCAGGATCTCCAGCCCGGCGCGATCGGTACCACCGGCAAAAGTGGCTGCCAGCCCCACACCGCTCCAGAGATCGGGGCGACGGCTCTCGGCGAAAGCGCCCACCGCGGCGGCGACGGCCTCGGGGACACCGCCGTGGATGAACCACAGCGCCCGGCCGACTCCTTGGTCGAAGGCACGCGGGAAGTAGTCCGGCCGGTCGGCCCAGGGGTAGGGTGCTGGCTCGGCCTGCTCGTCGACCCACCGGCGGGTGTCGAAGTAGGCCCGGTCGAAGCCGTAGCCGTCCACCGCCAGCCAGCTCATGATGGGGTGGTGGTGGACACCGTCCAGTTCCGGCAGGATGTTCTTCCACAGTGGACGCGGCAGCCGCGCCATCGCGAACCCGATCCCGATGTAGGTGAGGAAGATGTGCGGCTCCCCTGGTCCTTCGAGCAGCGCCCTCGTGCGGTCACGACCACCGCCCGGCATCGCGTCGAGGATCGTGTACCCCATGGTGGCGCCTTCGTAGGCGAACCCGCGCTGCTCGGGCTCGACGAGCGCGAGGCGCCGTTCGAGCTCCCAAAGGGATGCGCCCTCGATCGCCCACTCGAACCCGCATACGACGGCTTGCGGAACCGCCTCCAGTCGCGCCGTCGCGGCGGTGGGGGTGACGGGGAAACCCCGCTCTCCGAATCCCACGGATGCCAGGGAGGGTGCCAGCATCCGTTTGCGCAACAGGCCGAAGAAAGTCGGCATCGTTCACTCCTCGTCGTCGTAGGTGCCGGCTCAGGCCACTGCGCGTAGGTGCGTCCGCCGCGCGGCGGCCACCTGCTGATTGCCGGGTGTCCGGCGGGAGGCCAGGGTGACCGCGATCGGCGGGTCGGTCAGCGCGGGCGGGCGCATGCGGAGCGCGACCACGGACGGCTCGAACGGCGTGACGCTCACCGGCGCCGAGCCGATGGTGAAAGCCGGTCCGTCCGGTACCTGCGGGCCCACACCGTGGTCGGCCACCGCGAGCACCGTCCAGGTTCCTTCGGGTACCCCGTTGATCGTCAGCAGCGTGGATCCGGCGCCGGCCAGGCCCCCGAAGGCCACCGGACCGCTCTGGGGGAGCGAGTCGGCGAACAAGCCGACGAGCACATTGGCCGGTGCCGCCGTGCTCGGAAGCCCGAGCCGCACGGTGACCCGCTCGTTGCCGCCCTGCAGGGACGCGCAGGTCCTGCCCGCATCCCGCAATGAGCTCAGCGTCGGCATCCGCTGGTAGTACGTCGAATGCGCCACGAGGAGCTCGCCCACCTCCGGGTCGCGGTACTCGGTCGGGGTCATCCCGACCGAGCGGGCGAACCGGCTGGTGAACGTGCCGACGCTGCTGTAGCCAACGCTGCAGACGATGTCCGACACAGTCAGCGAAGTGGTCAGCAGCAACCGCTTGGCCTCGAAGAGCCGCACCGCGGTGAGGAACCGCCCCGGGGTGACGCCCGTCGCCTTGGCGAAAATCCGTGAGAAGTGGAACGGGCTCACGAACACTTCGGACGCCAGAGCCGAGAGGGTGATCGGTTCGAAGTAGCGCTCCAGCATCATTTCGATGGCGCGCAGGACAGAGGGCGGGGTGGGTTGTTCCGGCACCTGAACCTGCTTGTACAGCTCCTCACCAGCCGACGGGTCCTCGTCGGCGCCCCCGGACGCTACCGATCGCAAGATCATCAGACCAACCTCGAATTCCCTACCGGCGTCAAGTTCCCGTTCGCCAGGTAAGACGGCGTTCCTTGCGGGCCGGTGGACCTCCGATCGAAGGCCGGACGAGCACAGCGCAGGATCGGAACGGCCCCGGTGCGGACGTCCCGTCCCCGGTGTGCCGAACACATACCCGTGACGTGCGTGGTGCACCGGCACCGGTTGGCAGAAACGCCGATCCGATAAGCGACTGCGCCGCCGTTCCCCCGTTTACCGCACGCGAAGGCCCCGGGGACCTGGGTTTTGCCCGGCCCGGCCACAGCGCGATGGGTGGACAGCGCCCGCTGCGAACGTGCCGGATGCACGGTCCGCCGGGGAAAACACATCTTGACTCTGGTGGACGCCTCACTGGCTGGGGTGTCGCGGCTCTGTCACATTCGACTGTGGACAGCCCGCGGCCGGTCAGCCCGGCCCGGCGAGGCTTCACTGGGGAGCTCGAGACATCGCAGCAGGACACTGGAGGCGCGCGGCATGTACTCCGACAAGAGGCTATCGGACGGACCGGTCGACGTTTCTCAGCACTCCGCCGATTCGCCCGAAAGTGCGGTCCGGTTCACAGTGCTCGGCACACTCGGCGTACTGCGAGGAGAAGTCGACTGCACCCCCACCGCACCGAAGCTCCTGCAGCTGCTCGCCTTGCTGGTGATGCGACCCGCCAAGCTGGTCCAGGTCGACTCGATCACCCACGAGCTGTGGCCGAGCGAGCCGCCGCGCACCGTGAAGACCACGCTGCACACGTATGTGTACCACCTGCGCCGCTGCTTCGAGCAGAACAGCCTCACCGACGGCGACGACTCGCTGCTGATCACCAAGGCACCCGGGTACATCCTTCGTATCGAGCCCAGCCAGGTCGACGTCCACCGGTTCCACCGGCTCCAGCAGGAAGCGCATGACCTGCTGCGCCAGGACCAGCACGAAGCGGCGGCCGCGCGGCTCCGCGCGGCACTGAACCTGTGGAGCGGATCGCCGCTCGCCAATGTCCACTGTGGACCGATTTTGGCTGCTTACGCGATGGAGCTGCAGGAACAGCGACGCAACGCGCTGCACATGCTGATGGAGGCCGAGATCACCAGCGGGAACCACCGCGAGCTGATCGGGGAGCTGCGCTCGCTGACCACCGACAATCCGCTTGACGAAACGCTGCACGGGCAGCTGATGCGGGCACTGGGCCGCAGCGGCCGCCGGTCCGACGCGATGGCCGTCTACCGCAATCTCCGGAGGCGGCTCAGCAACGAGCTCGGCGTCGAGCCTTGCGATGAGCTGCAGCTGTTGCACCACGACCTCATCTCCGAAGGCGACCACTGACGCACCACACCACCACCGCCCCACCCGCACGAAACGAAGCGAGGATCGGATGACCGCACGCACCCGCACCTACGGACAGTACTGCGGACTGGCCCGGGCCATGGAGCTCGTCGGTGAACGCTGGGCCCTGCTCATCGTGCGCGACCTGGTCCTCGGCCCGAAGCGCTACGACGAGCTCCAAGCCGGCCTTCCCAAGATTCCGCCGAGCATCCTTTCGGCGCGGCTCAACGAAATGGAAGAGTCCGGGGTGATCCGTCGCCGCGTCCGCGCGGACCTCGACGCGGGCCTCGTCTACGAGCTCACCCAGTACGGCAGCGAGCTCGACCAGATCCTCCTGAACCTCGGCCTCTGGGGTGCGCGTTCGCTCAGCCGTCCCGGTCCGGACGACGTCTTCACCCTGGACGCGGCGATCCTGTCCCTGTTCACGACGTTCCAGAGCGACGCCGCGGCCGGTGTCCAGATCACCTTCGAGATTCAGTACCACAACACGATGACCCTGCACGCGATGGTCGACGACGGATCGCTCAAGGTCTCGGAAGGCCGGTACCACGAAGCCGACCTGGTCATCCGCGCGGCGCACGGCGCGGCTTTACTCGACGTCATCGGGGGCCAGTTCACCCCGGCGGAGGCGCTGGCCTCCGGCTCGCTCTCCGTCGAAGGCGACCTGGCCGACTTGGACGTCTTCACCCGCCTCTTCCGGCTGACCGCGGCACCGGAACCCCAGGGGGGCGTCGTCCTCCGCTGACGACGGCCGCACCGCGAAGCCGGAGGGACCCGATCCCTCCGGCTTCGCTCATGCCAAGCGGTCGGCGCGTTCCCGGAGGTAACGCTGTTCGGGTTCGCTCGCCGTCCGCCGCGCCGCCCTGCGGTAGTGTTCGCGGGCCGCCTGCCGGTCGCCGACCTGCTCGAGCAGGTGCGCGCGCGCCGCGTCGAGCCGGTGGTTTTCCTTCATCCGGCTGTCGTCCGCGATGGACTCCAGCAGTTCCAGGCCCCGGGCCGGGCCGTCGACCATCGCCACCGCGATCGCCTGATTCAACGTGACGACCGGGCTAGGGGTGAGCTCCTGCAGCACCTCGTACAGCTGCGCGATCTGCACCCAGTCCGTGGTTTCGGCGCTCGACGCTTCGTCATGCAAGGCCGCGATCGCCGCCTGGACCTGATACGCGCCGACCGGTCCACGCCCCAGCGTCCGGCCGATCAGATCGGTGCCCTCCGCGATCATCGTGCGATCCCAGCGATCGCGGTCCTGTTCGGCCAGCGGCACCAGCGTCCCGCCGGCACCGGTGCGGGCGGAGCGGCGAGCGTCGGTGAGCAGCATGAGCGCGAGCAGGCCGGCCACTTCGCCGTCGTCCGGCAGCCCGGCGCGCACTGCCCTGGTCAACCGGACCGCCTCGTGCGCCAGTTCGGGTACCTGCAGATCGGTACCCGACGTCGCGGTGTAGCCCTCGTTGAAGATCAGGTACAGCACCTGGAGCACGACCCGCAACCGCTCGCCGTACTCCGCCGCGGCGAGCTCGTCGAACGTCGAACCCGCCGCGGCGATGCTCTCCTTCGCGCGGGTGATGCGGGGTCATCGTCGCTTCCGGCACGAGGAACGCCTTCGCGATCTGGGCGGTCGTGAGGCCCCCCACCGCGCGCAGCGTCAGCGCCACCTGCGACGGCGGGGAAACCGCGGGGTGACAGCACAGGAACAAAAGCGTCAGCGTGTCGTCACGACCGGACGTCGGGATCTCGCCCAGGGGGGCCACCACCGACGCGTCGGACGGCCCTCGCACGGCGACCGACTCTTCCCGGCGGCGGCGCGCGCTCTCACTGCGCCAGTGGTCGGTGAGCCGGCGGGCCGCGACCGCGACGAGCCAACTGAGCGGATGGTCCGGGACGCCGTCCGCGCGCCACTGCTGCGTCGCGGCGATCAGCGCCTCTTGCACCGCGTCTTCGCAGGCGTCGAACTGCCCGTACCGGCGCACCAGGACGCCGAGCACCCGCGGCACGAGCGGCCGGAGCAGCTCGCCGATATCCGCCAGTCCGGTCACCCGCCGCTGTACTCGGACTCGGACTCCGCGTCGGCGAAGAACACCACCGGCCGGACCTCGATGCCGAGCCCTTCGATCTTGGCGTCGGGGATCATCGCGGCCACCTCGCGTGCACGCTCCGGGCCGGCGCACTCGACGAGGTAGTAGCCGGCGAGGAACTCCTTCGACTCGACGAAGGGTCCGTCGGTGATCGCAGGCACGCCGTCCTTGACCCGCACCACCGCGCTGTCGGCGGGCGCACCGAGGGCCTGCGTGCTGATCATCTCGCCGGACTCGCGGATGCGGCGGATGAACTCGCCGTGGCCGGTCATCACGTCGTCCTTCTCCTGGTCCGACAACCCGTCCCACACGTCCGGGTTCATGTACATCGCCAGCAGGTACTTCATTCCGGCCTCCCTGCGTCAGGCACCGCTAGTGCCGAACATAGCCGATCCGGCACCGCACGCCACGAGTGGCCACGGACCGTGTCACCGGAGCAGCATCGACGCCTCAGCCCCGATCACGGTCCGGAAGGACGCTCCCCCATGCAAGACGTGCACACCGATCTGGTGTCCGAAGCGGACATCCTCGCGGACCTGATCCGCGACCACGAAGCAACGGTGATGCTGCCCGTCGGCCGCACGGTCACCGGGTACCTGGCCGAACTGACCGTCGTCGCGCGGCGGGTCGTGCTGAGCGTCGAGGGGGAGGAAAGCGCGGCCGCACCCAGCATCACGAACTCCGGGACGCTGGGCGACGCCGTGCTCGGGTGGTTGTCGGAGCACCGGAAGGCCACCGAACTGCTGGCCGCCGCGTCCGGGGAGATCCCGTGGCCCGGCGGACCGGCGCGGCCGTCGGTGGTCGCGGCCGCGCTGCTGACGGCGCTGTTCGCTCGGAGCCAGGACATCGCCGACGCGCTGGGCGTCCGGCTCGCCCGCAACGACAGCGTGGGGCACGTGGCCTACTACGGCGTCCGCACACGCGACGATGTGTACGCAGGGCACGGCGAGCCGCCTGCCGAGCCGTTCCGGTTCGAGTTCACCGCACCGTCTGGCGACCAGTGGACCTTCGGCCCGGAAGACACCACTGACCGGATCACCGGCCCAGCCGAGGACTTCTGCCTGCTCTTCACCGGCCACCGTCCGCTCGCGAGCCTCGCGATCACCACCGATGGGCAGGCGGCCGCCCGCTGGGCGTCCCTGGCCCAGACCCGACGGGATCCACTCTGGACGTCCGAAGTGGACTGAGAGTCAGGCGAACCGGTCCGGATCCCCGGCTCCGCGCCGGAGGACTTCGGCCTCGCCCGAGGAGAAGTCGACCACCGTGGTCGGCTCGACTCCGCAGTCACCCGAGTCGACGACCGCGTCGAGGGCGTGGTCCAGCTCCTCCTTGATCTCCCAGCCCTGGGTGAGCGGCTCGGTCACGTCCGGCAGCAGCAGCGTGCTCGATACCAGTGGCTCGCCCAGCTCCGCCAGCAGCGCCTGGGTGACCACGTGGTCGGGGATGCGCACGCCCACGGTCTTCTTCTTTTCGTGCATCAACCGCCGAGGCACCTCTTTGGTGGCCGGCAGGATGAACGTGTAGCTGCCGGGCGTGGCCGCCTTTATGGCGCGGAACGCGGCGTTGTCCACGTGCACGAACTGTCCGAGCTGCGCGAAGTCCTGGCAGACCAGCGTGAAGTGATGCCGGCGGTCGAGCCGCCGGATCACCCGGATGCGGTCGAGACCCTCCGGGTTGTCCAGCCGGCAGCCCAGCGCGTAGCACGAGTCGGTCGGGTACGCGATCAGGCCGTCCTGCCGCACGAGGTCGGCGATCTGGCCGACGGCGCGCCGCTGGGGGTTCTCCGGATGGACGTCGAAGTATCTCGCCATGTCCGGAGCCTAGGCTCCGGACCTCCGGCGTGCGCGACCGCGCCTCCCACCTTGCTGTCCTCGCCGTCGAACGGGTGACCTCACGGGTCGCAGGCCGCAAGATACCCGGTGGACAGTGAACGGCGCTGTCACCCGGAGGCGATCATGACCGAATTGGTCTTGCCCGAGCTCACCGAACCCAGGCTGCTGCGGCCGCGGCCCGTGCCGCCGGCGGTGTACCGGTTCGCCGGGCCTGCCGGACCGGTGACGCTGACCGGGTTGTTCGACGGACATCGGCGGCTCGCGGTGCACCACACGATGCCCAACCGCAGCCGGCCCGGTGCCGTCCAGTCCACCGAGGATGTGGCCGCCGCCTTGCACGCTGCAGACACCAGGCTGGTGATCGTTTCCCAGGCCCCGTACCCGAAACTCGAGCAGTACGGCCGCCACTTCGGGTGGGGCCTGCCCGCCTACTCGGCCCAGGGCACGGGATTCGGCGCGGACTTCCCGGCGACCTGGTACCTCGAGGACGCCGGGCACCAGGAGCGCGACGAAGCGCCCGGGCTCAGTTTCTTCGCGTTGGACCGCAGCATTGTGCGGCACTTGGGATCGATCGTCGTGTCGCACCTGGACTTCCTCGACCTGGCCGGCGTCGCCGGCGACCGGCCCCTCGCCTGAGACCGGCTCCGCTCCGGGGAGAGCCCGATCCATCCGGCCGGATGGCGCTGCGGCACGGCCACTCTTCGGCATAACGACCAGCCGTCGACATGAGATAAGATTGGCCCGAAGCATGCAGACCGAGCTCAGCCCGGACCACTCGGCCGGACTTGTGCGTCGCCGACCTGCCGGAGGATCGCTGCCCATGTCCCCGGTGGCCGCGCTCGACCCTTCCGCCGGACGCTCCGCCGTGGCCGAGGCGCGCGGTACCAGCGGGGTGGACCGGCGTCCGAAGCTGGCGGCGTATCTGGCCGCGGTGATGATCACGGTGGTGGTCGCGAGCTTCGGGTTCCTCCTGCTCGCCAACCTGCTGCCCCTGCCGATCACGCCGGCGGAAGCCGGCTACGCGATCGTCGCGGTCGTCCTGCTGCTGGGGATCCAGCTGCTCCACTACAGCCGGCCCTCGGTGCCGCTCGACTCCACGGCCAGCAAGCTGCTGCTGATTCCCCTGGTCGTGCTGGGCTACGTCCCGGTTCTGACGTTCCACGCCCTCTGGGCAGCGATGCCGGTGTTCTTCGGCGGCGCTGTGCTCCTGGTGCTGCGTCCCCGGTTCGCCTGGCCGCTGTTCGTCCTCAACATCGGGGGCCTCCTTTGGGTCGAGCTGCACTACGACCCGTTCCTCCTGGCGGTCTACACGGTCGTCGGCGCGATCTTCTACAGCTTCGCGTTCGCGCTGCTCACCCGGCTCGCACGATCGATCAGAGAGCTGCACCGCGCCCGCACCGAGCTGGCCCAGCGGGCGGTCGCCGAGCAGCGACTCGCCTTCGCCAGGGACCTCCACGACCTGCTCGGCATCAGCCTCTCGGCCATCGCCCTCAAGGGCGAGCTGGTGCACCGCCTGCTGCGGAAGTCGCGCGAGCAGGCCCAGGCCGAGCTCGCCGAGATGACCGCCATCGCGCAGCGCACCCTGTCCGACGTCAGGGCCGTCTCGCACGGTTACCGCGAGCTGTCGCTGGAGAAGGAGTTCCGCACCGCGCAGTCGTTGCTCACCGCGTCTGACATCGCGGTGCAGATCCACCTCGACCAGGACGAGCTGCCGGTCCAGGCCCGCACGCTGCTGGCGAAGGTGCTGCGCGAGGGCGTCACCAACGTCCTTCGCCACAGCAAGGTGGAGCATTGCGAGATCGAGGTCCGCCGGAACCGCGGGCAGGTCAGCCTCGCCATCGTCAACGACGGTGTCGACCCCGACGACCTACCCGACGATTCCGACCTGCTCGCCCGGCTCCCGGCCGAGGTCGCGGCTTTGGGCGGCATGGTGACGACCGGGCTCGGGGACGACGGGCGGTTCCGCTTGCGCGTCGAGCTGCCGCTGCCGGAGCAGGTGGAACCGGTGGTCACGGCCGACGAGGAAGACGAGCGGACCTCCGCCGATTCCCGGCGGATCCGCGTGCTGCTGCCGATCAGCTTCGGGCTGATCGGGCTGGCGGCCGTGCTGCACGAGCTGCTCCTGACCACGAACCCCTGGCACATCGCGCTGGTCATCGGGTCGGTGGCCGCCCTGCTGACCCTTCAGTTCGCCTACTTCAACCGGCCGGGCACCCGGCTGCGCTCCGGGCAGAGCATCGCGATGCTGTTCGTCCAGGCTTGCTTGATCTACCTCCCCTTGCTGCCCCTGCAGCACGACTGGGTGAGCCTGCCGTCCCTGCTCATGGGCTGCGGCCTCCTGGTGCTGCCCCCCATCGCGGGATGGTTGCTGTTCGCCGCGAACACCGGCGTCTACCTGTGGCTGCAGTACATCGCCGGCCAGGCGGGTCAGGGCACCCTCTACGCGATCAAGTTCTCGACCGGAGCGGTGGTGAGCGGCCTGATCGTGTTCGGCATGCTGTGGCTGGTCCGGCTTGCGGCCGAGCTGGATCACAGCAGGCGGCGGCTCGCCGAAATGGCGGTCGCCGAAGAGCGGCTGCGGTTCGCCCGCGACCTGCATGACCTGCTGGGCATGAGCCTTTCGGCGATCGCGCTGAAGAGCGAGCTCACCTCGCGGGTCCTGCCCCTCGACCGCGATCGGGCGACCGAGGAGCTCATCGAGATACTCGGCCTGACCAGACAAGCCCTGTCCGACGTCCGGTCGGTGGCCAGCGGATACCGGGAGCTGTCCCTCGACAGCGAGTCGCGTTCGGCCCAGTCGGTGCTGACCGCGGCTGATGTCCGGGTCCGGATGGAGATGATCCAGGACGAGCTGCCCGCCACGGTGCGCACCGTGCTGGCCGTAGTGCTGCGCGAAGGTGTCACGAACGTGCTCCGGCACAGCAGGGTCGAGACCTGCGAGATCGCGATCCGCCGCGCGGACGACGGTGTCACACTGGAGATCGTCAATGACGGCGTCGAGCGTGACGGCGATTCGGCGGGGCGGCCCGCGAACCCCGCGGGCAACGGTTCCGGAAGGTCCGGCGGAGGTCCGTCCGGCAGCGGCATCGGCAACCTCTCGGACCGGGTTTCGGACCTCGGCGGCGAGCTCACCGCGGGCGTGGAGTCCGACGGCCGGTTCCGCCTGCGCGCTGTCGTCCCGGTGTGACAGGATCCTCTCCCAGGGCTTGCCCCCGGTTATTTTCGTAGTTCCCGATCAAGGAGCTGTGGTCACCAGGCCCGGCATGACTAACGCCCCCAGCGCTTCCATGATCCGGGGGTGGTGTCACCGGGTCTGATGGCATCGAGGGCCACTGATAGAGACACGGCCACCAACCGGTAGGTCTCGTCGTAACGGGGACCGGCCATCGATGCCCAGCCCGTGGCCACCCGCGGCGAACAGAGGGCATGGTAGATGAGCAGCACTTTCAGTGTGTTCCTCGGCCTGGATCCCGACTGCAAACGGTTGCATGATGACCGCTACCCAACACCGAACCCAAGCTGCGGGCCTGTTCGGCAAGCTCGCCCGCCACGGTCCGCGGCTGGTCGTGGTGGACCAGCCGGCCACGACCGGGGCGTAGCCGGTCGCGGTCGCCCGCGCGGCTGGGCACCAGGTCGCTTATCTACCTCGGCTGGCGATGCGCCGTCATCGGCGACGACGCCTAGGCCGAGTTGAAGGTGCTGGTCGGGTTCGACGACGACCCTAGCCGCGAAGCCACCCGGATCAGCAACCGGATCCGTGGGCCTGCTGGCCGGCATCCACCCAGCGCTGGAGTGGACGATCGGATCGCGGATCAGTCACCCGGCGGTGCTGGAGATCCTGTCGCGTTGCGGCGGTCCGGCTGGCATCGCCCAGGCCGGCCGCCGCAAACTCACCGCGATCCCCAAGGCCCACGCGCCCCGCATCGGCGAGAAACTGGTCGGGGCGATCATGACCGCATTGGGCGAGCAAACCGTCACGTACCAGGCACCGCCGCCGCAGACACTGTTTCGCCGCGGCTGGCCGACAGTCTCAAAACGGTCCGTCAGCAACGGAAATAGGTTGCTGAGCAGGTGGAGGGGATACTTGATGCGCACCCTCTTGCCGGGTCCTGACCTCGATGACCGGCATCGGTGTCAGGACCGCCGCTCGCATCCTGCTCGATGTCGGCGACGCCTCGAATTTCAAGTCCTCGGCGCATCTGGGTGCCCACGCGGGCATTGCCCCGCTCACCGCAGCTCCGGATCGTCGATCAAGGGCGAGCACCCGGCCCGGACCGGCAACCGCCAATTCAAACGCGCGTTCTTCCTCGCCGCGTCCGCCGCCCTGTCCGACCCGACCAGCAGGGCCTACGACGACCGCGAGAGGGCCGAGGGTAAGAAGCACAACGCCGCCCTCATCGGCCTGGCCCGCCGCCGATGCGACGTCCTCTACGCCATGCTCCGCAACCGCACCCACTACCGACACCCCGAAACCCACCCCAGCCCCGCCGCGACTTGACAACCACCTAGGGACCCCCGGACCGGGCTCCTGGTGAACGGACCGGCTTCGCGACCTCGGCCCCGCCGACCAGGGCCGGTCTATAACCAGCCGGACTCCCGGGCCACCCGGATCGCGTCGACGCGATTGCGCGCTCCCAGCTTGGCCACCACGGTCGTGAGGTAGTTGCGGACCGTGCCGGCGGACAGGTAGAGCCGGGCCGCCACTTCGACCGTCCCGTATCCTTCCGAGGTCATGCGCAGGACGTCCAGCTCGCGAGCGGTCAGTGGGCAGTCGACGGTGTCCCAGGCCGCCAGGGCGAGGTCTCCGTCGACCATTCGGCGCCCGGCGACCACTCCCCGCACAGCGTTCGCGAGGTTGTCCGGCGGCGCGTCCTTCAGGAGGAAGCCACTCACCTTGGCTTCCAGCGCGCGTCTGAGCGTCCCGGGCCGTCCGAGGCTGGTCAGGATCAGGGTGCGACAGCCGGGTAGCTGGTCGTGCATCTCACCGGCCACGGTGAGGCCGTCCTTGCCCGGAAGGTCGATGTCGATGATTGCGACGTCCGCGGCCGTGGACCGGGCGGCTGGCAGGATCTCCGGACCGGAGGCCACCTCGGCTACGACTTCGATGTCCGGCTCCAAGCGCAGCAGTGCGACCAGCGCCCCACGGACGATGTGCATGTCTTCGGCTACGAGCACTTTGATCACGAAGCGCCTCCGCCTCCACGAACTCCCCAGTTCTCCCCAGAAATCCAGTTAAACATTTCGACCTGAGTTCCCGGTTCGGCCGTTCGGGGATATCCGCACGAGATGGCCGAAAGAAAGTCACGAAATACGCTGAGGTCCCGCGCTGCGCACCCGCGCAGCTACGGCTGGTAAGGCAAACTGCAGTTTACCGACCGCAGGGAAGGTTTTTCGAAGACGTGCGCCGGCGCGACCTCTACGGACGCACGTGAGCCGGTCACCGGGACGTCCCAACGTCCCCATGACCGGCTCGCACGCGCCGGACCAGTGACAATACTGGTCCAGGCCAGTTAGGCCGCCAACTCGATCCCATACGGCGAGTCGGCGAAGGTCAGACCGATCGAGTCGCGGACCGGGGCCGCGGCGGCCGGCCGGTCGAACCTGTCGATCACCAGGTCGGATTTGATGGCGACCACCTTTTCGGTCTCGATACCCAGATCGGCAAAAAGAGCGCGGACGTCGACGGAAAACTGCGTAGGCATTGAGGTCTCCCAGTGGCGAAAAGTGCTGCTTCACGTGCCACAAATAGTCCGCCGCCGAGTACTCGGGAGCCAGTGTTCACATCATCGGAGAATCGTGTTTTATGACTACTCCGGGTAGCTGCGTCCCTGCATCCGATTGGGGGCTCAAGCGGCACGATCCGGGACCATATGGCGCAATTTGAGCGCTCATGGTAGGCGATCGAACACTCTTCGTGACAAGCCGAGGTCCGTCATCACGGGAACACATGTCCGTTCGCGGCCGCTTTCACACCTCTGGAGCGGGCATGTGCAAAACGCATATCCGCGCCCTGTGAAATCCATTCGTAACGGTGCACTGAGCACTTAAGAAGTAGACGTGTCCCGACCTACAGTTCAGCCATACCGAATTGCCGTCGCCGATCACGTTCGCAGGGGACGTGGATCGGCAGGCATTGTCGACCGGAAGGACGGTCACCATGGACGAGATCGTGCGGCAGGCCGTGGCGCGAGCCGTCAGGACCATGCGGGACAACCTGGGCGAACGCCTCACCATCGACGACCTCGCCCGGGCCGCCATGTTCAGCAAGTTCCACTTCACCCGCGTCTTCCTCCGGGCGACCGGACTGTCCCCCGGGCGGTTCCTGTCGGCACTGAGACTGGCCGAGGCGAAACGACTGCTGGCGACCACCGAGATCTCGGTGGCGGACGTCAGCCACCAGGTCGGGTACAACAGCGTCGGCACGTTCAGCGCCCGGTTCAGCGGCAGCGTCGGGCTGTCCCCCACCGGTTACCGGCAGCTGCGCGGATTGGCCCCGCAGGTTGCCGAGCGCACCGACCAGCCGGTGTCGGACACCACGGTGCGCGGCCACATCTGGCTCCGCCCGCAGGACACGACGGGGCCGGTGTTCGTCGGGCTGTTCCCGGCCAAGATCACCGAAGGCGCGCCCGCTCGGTGCGCGGTTTTCTCCGATGCCGGCCCGTACACGCTGACCGGCCTGCCCCTGGGCTCGTGGTACGTCATCGCGCACTCTTACGGGTCGTGCCCGCACGACGATCGCGGGCCCCGGGCGCTGACTGGGCTGGCCGGGCCCGTGACGGTGCACCGGGGGGTCAGGGCGACGCTGGCCGACATCCACCTGCGACCGCGGACCGGCTTCGACCCGCCGGTCCTCCTGGCACTGCCCGACCTGCGGAGCGCACCGGCCCTTCGTCCGGTCGCGGTCTGAACCACCGGTGGGACCGAGCCCGGGTGCCCGCCCATGGATGTCCCGGGAAAGGGGATTCCCGAACTTCGGCACCGCCTTCGGCGCCACACTTCCGCCGTCGCGACGAAAATCGAGGAAGCCCGTTCACCGGTCTCCGCACAGCTCGCGGCGGCCGGTGAATTCTTCGGTGTGATCGCCCAATGGCGTACAATTCGCGCGGGGAACGCTCGACTGGGGGAAGCGAGGACACAACGTGATCAAGGTTCTGCTGGCCGAGGACATGGACATGGTCCGCGGTGCCCTCGTCGCCCTCTTGAGCCTGGAGTCGGACATCGAAGTCGTCGCCGAAGTGGACTCGGGCGACGAGATCCTCCCCGCTGCGAAGGCCTCCCAGCCCGATGTCGCGGTCATCGACATCGACCTGCCTGGCAAGGACGGGCTGACGGCGGCCTCCGAGATCCACGAACACCTGCCGAGCTGTCACACTTTGATCCTCACGAGCCTGGGCCGCCCGGGCACGGTCCGTCGCGCGCTGGATGCGAAGGTCAACGGCTTCCTGCTGAAAGACGCGCCGTCGGACAAACTCGCCAACGCCGTGCGCTCGGTGGCCGTGGGCCGACGGGTCATCGACAGCGAGCTCGCGTTGTCCGCCTGGGAGGCCGACGACTGCCCACTCACGCCACGGGAGCTGGAGATCCTCGCGCTCGCCGCGCGGGGGCGCAACGTCGCCGACATCGCCGCCGATCTCTTCCTGTCTCCGGGCACCGTCCGCAACTACCTCGCCGCGTCCGTCACGAAGCTCAACGCCCGCAACCGGGTGCACGCGATCCGGATCGCCACCGACGCCGAATGGCTTTGAGACACGCCGAAATTCCGGCGACCGGCCGGCGGTGACTCGCGAACCGCTCCAGTGGAACGGTCACCCGGACCAGGTGGGTCCCGTCGGGGCGGGCCCCGGCCGTGAGTTCGCCATCGAGCAAGTGGACGCGGTGTTCGAGGTTCCGCAACCCCCGGCCGTGTGCCTCCTCGCAGTCCTCGGATTCCGACGGCAGGACGCCGTCGTTGGCCACCTGCAGCCACGCTTTGCCGCGCGTCGCGCCGACAGCGATCTCACACCACGACGCCTTGCTGTGCCGCACGACATTGGTAGCGCTTTCCCGCAGGACTGTGGCGAACGTCGTGGCCACCGGGTCCGGCAGCTGGTCGGGCAGCTTCCGCTCGAAGTGCACGATCATCCCGGCCGACCGCAGCACCCCGGCCGCGGACCGGCATTCATCCTCGAAGGAGAGCTCGCGCTGCCCGGCTGCCACCGAACGGACGTCGGCGAGTGCCTTGCGAGACATGGTGACCAACTCGGCGAGCTCCTGCTGGGCCTGCGCCGGCCGGGACTCCACCAGCCGCCGGGTCAGCTCGACCTTGAGGGTGATGGCCGACAAGCTCAGCCCCAGCAGGTCGTGTGTGTCGCGGGAGAACCGCGCACGCTCCTCGGCGACCACCCGGGCGGCCAGCTCGCGCCGGGTGTCCTCTCGTTCGACGGCCAGCCGGACGAACCAGGCCATGCCGAACACCGCGACCGCGGCAACAGCCGTGAGCGTCGCATCGTGCATGCCGTCCGCGATCGAAACCATCGAGGTGCCGGCACGAGCCGACACCAGGCCGACGCCACCCGAAACGAGTACGAGGACCGACCCGGCCACCAGCGGTTTGGCCACCAGCAACAGGCTGCCCACGAAGTAGCCGCTCATGACGCTCCAAGCGGCACCCAGCTGTGCCACCGGCAGCAGGCCCAGGGCTGCCTGCAGCGCCAGCGCGAGACCGCGGAACCGGATGCGCCCGTACCCGAACCCGATCAGGTGCACGGCGATCAGAGCTACGGCGTACCCGCACGCGCCGAAGGCGACAGGCCACGAACCGATGTCCCGCAACGGCCCCAGCAGGACGAGAAGGCCGATGCCCAGGCAGACCCCCGCGTGCACGGCGTAGACGAGGTGGGCCGGAAAGGCCTCACCCGGCAGCCGCTCGGCGGCTTCCGAAGAGGACTTCGGCCACGTTGCTCCCCTTGCCCGGCCGGAACTGGCCGATCGGGCACTTGCGTCCGGTCTTTTCGCAGTCGCAACCACCGCAGCGCCTCCCCGGAACGCCCCCCAGTCCCCGGTTGCAAGCGAACGGCCGTCCTCAGGGGGTTCTGGCCGTCGTGGCGGGGGATTTTACCAGTTTCGAGGCTATGTCGGAAAATCGAGGACGCACTCGCCGACACTGACTTCGGCGGGCCACTCGAGCTTGAGCGCCCGGTCGACGCGGTCGCCTGCGTCGACCGGAACCGCGTGCGCGGCCAGCCCCATCGCCTTCGCGGCGAGGTAGAACACCTGCTGCAACGCTCCCACGTGGAGCAGCGTCGTCGCATACGCCGCCCCGCCGAGCGCCCAGGAGATCCGGGACATCCGCGCCGTCAGGGTCAGCAGGGCCGATGGGTGACGGTGCCCGCCCGCTGCGATCATCGCCATGTCGAGCAGGCCGTCCAGCACCGCCGTGTCGTCGTTGATGAGCGTAAGCGTGTGCCACAGGGGGTCGTAGTGGTAGACGCCGCGCGCGAGATCGGCGCAGCGGTTGACGGCGACGTAGATTTCCAGCTCGTAGAGGCAGGCGACGCTGAAGTAGGGTCGCTGCGACGCCTCGTGCGAAGGGCCGCCGGGCAGGTGCGCCGGACCCACCGATCTGACGCGCGCGGCGCGGAACAGGAGCTCACCGAGCTGGCTCGCCGACAGCTCGCGCTCACCGAAATCCGGGCAGAGGTGGTCGTGCTCGAGCAGCGCGGTCAGGGTCGGATCCCTTACTTCGAGGGCTGCTGGATCCGGCCGCTCCAGCGGGAACGTCGGCCCCGCGGTCACCGGCTTGACCACCGGGGGCTCCCCGCCGATCCGCACGGAGCCGGGCTCGGGTGGTGAGCCCTTCTGCCAGGTCCGGCTGCGCGCGTGGAACATCAAGTCGTCGTGCGACCAGATCGCCAGTTCCGGATCGCCGTGCTCGGTGAAGCGGCCATCGGCGTCCCCGAGCAGGACGACGCCGGCGGCGACCAGGAACTCCACCACGTCGGTGACCACCGTCGCGGCCGCCCCGCTGGCCGCGGCCAGTTGCTCGACCGTAGTGGGCACCGCCAAGGACGAAGCGATCAGCATCGCGGGCGGCCGGAGCAACGCGACCTTGTACCGCGCTCCCGGTGACTCGGCCAGCAACGCACCTTGGTCGGCGCGCAACGCCGTGAACCGGGACAGCCGCACCTGCCGCCCCGCAGGCAGCGGACTGTCGGAGAAGACCGGGAATTGCGTCACGGGGATCGCCGAGAGCATCGGTCCCCGGCCGTCGTTGAGCGCGAGGGAGTGCACGACGGAGCCGGACAGTCGCGTGAGCACCTTGCGCAGCGACCGCCGCCACGCGTCGCCGCCCGCGCTGCCCGAGACCTCGAGATTCGCCATCGACACCGGGCCGAGCAGGAGCCGGCTCAGCGACTCACGTACGCCATCGACTGTGGCGAAGAATTCGTATTCACCCCACCACGTGACCGCGATGAGCGATCCGTCGTCACCGGCCTCGACCAGCGTGTCTTCGGTCAGCGACCACAGCCGGACCGTTTCGACGGGCCCTCCCGGGCTCTCGGCAGCCACCGCAATCTCCTATCCCCACGATGAGGAAAGTCGTTCTGCACACTCAGTGTGCTAAAGGAACATCGGGAACGGGTTGAGCCGCTCGTAGGGAGTCGCTTCGGCGAGCCGGCCGAGACGCACCGGGACGTCGAACAGCCGGCCGGGCGCGTACCGGGCCCAAAACGGACGCAGACCGGGTGCCAGTACCTTCACAACGGGGAGTCCGACGTCGGGCCGGGTCTGGTCGAGCACGAGCAGCTCACTGCCCGCTGCCGCCAGAGTCCGGCCGAGCGCCGTGACGTCGTCGCGTACGTCCGGGCGGTGGACGAAATCGAAGTCCCCCAGCACCCGGGTCCGCTGCCCGGCAGCGGGACGCACGTACGGCTGGTTGGCAACAGTCGCGTACTCCAGCCAGTGGGCCGCGTCGGGATCGTCGACGTCGTGACCGTGCGTGAGCAGATCCGGGATCATCTGGTTCAGTTCCGTGACCGCCCGCCGCAACGCGATCCGCGGGTCGAGGTGGGCGCCGAAACCAAACATGATGTGCTCGTGCCGCCCGTCGGTCCGGCGGGTCACCGCGACGAACACCGGGACCCCCAGGTCGGATGTCACGTCGAGGGCCCACACCTCCCGGCCCAGGCCGGCGTAGTGACCGGCCACCTCGTTCAGCCAGACGTCGCCGAAGGAGCCGATGTCCAGCCCAGGAACCGGGGTGCGGTTATACCACCACAGTGCGACGGCGTCCCGTTCGATGAGTTCGAGCGTGCCCTGCAGGATCGCGTCTTCGACGCTGCTGCCGGCCGCCGCGCCGTTGGAGTCCGCACGCACGCCCCGAATGCCGCACCGGGCGGGCACTCCGTAGTACAGGTACGCGGTGGGCAGCAGCCGCCGCGTACCGGACAGTGACCAGACGGGGGTCCAGTCGATGCGTTCAGTTGTGTCGAACCGGCTCCCGACGTGCTGGAACACCCCGTGCGCGGCGTTCCAGGCCGCCCGCTCGCGGTACTGGCGCTCGGCGAACAGCATGCAGTCGTTGGGGTGCACCGCTGCCGCGCCGAGCTCCTCGAAGGACGCCCGGACCCGCAGTTCGTCACCCTGGAAGTTGCCGGAGAAGCGCTCCGCGGCCTCGCAGAGCGCGCCGACTTCGGCGTCGATCGGGCTGACGCCCTTGCCGCCGTTCTCACCACGCAACCCGGCCTCCATGCCGGCCATCCCGGTCATCCCGCGAGCCACGTTGAACCCGGACCGGTAGGCGTTGACGAACGGCGGCGCCGCCGGATCGCGCCGGATCTCTTTGATGATCCCCGTGACCGGGCTGACCAAGTGCCGGTAGCGCTCGAGCGTCTGCGCCGGTGTGGCGGTGCGGTGCCCTCCGCCGGTCGAGGTCGCCTTCGGGGCCGGCTCGAGCCGAACCGGTCGCGCAGCCTGCGCGGCCACCAGGGAGGTGTCCCCGCAGCCGTGGCACTGCGGCCTGCGACGCAGCTCGTGCAGCTCGCCCTGGAGATCGAGGGTGTCGAGCACCCACACGCTGTCCTGGCCGCCGTGCCGGTGACCGGCGAGCCACTTGCTGGCCTCGAGCGCGATCAGGTGCGCCGCCGCGGCGGTCAGCGACGGCAGTGCCGCGGCGGGCCGGCGCGCGGGTCCCTCGTGGCCGAGCAGTTCCTGGGCGCACGCCTCCGCGTGCCGGTGCCCCCAGAGGCGGTTCGTCAGGCAGTGCCAGCACGCCGATTCCCCCGGACGCAGGATCGGCCCGATCCACACCTGCGCGGCGAACGGGCGGGCCAGCAGCCACGGCCGTCCGGACCTCCGGTGCTCGGCGTCGAACTCGGCCAGCCGGGGGTCGAGGTAGTCGGTGCACAGCACAATGCTCAGGTCCACCGCCTCGCTTGCCGTCCCGGGCGGCGCGACCTCGAGGGCAGCATCGGCCAGCGCGCGCTCGACCGGCCGGGTGTCGACGTCCTCCCCGACGGCGAACAGCCGGACCGCACGGCGGTTGTCCAGCGAGGCGATCGAGGCCGCGTCGACACCGCACGCATCCCAGTAGGCCAGCGCCCGCTCGTCGGCGGCGGGTTCCGGAGCCGGGCGCACCGACACCAGTCCCGCGTCCACCAACTGGGCCACGATCGCGGCGACCTCCTCGGGAGCCATGCCGTCCGGTCGGGCCCGCAGCACCTCGGCGAGTTCCCGGGTGCCATCCAGCAGGGGCGCGAGCCACTCGATGCGCGCTCCCCGCATCGCTATGACACCTTGCTCGGAGAACAGATACGCGCCCTTGCCGGCGCGGACCTCCGCGCGCAGGTGCCGCTTGAACGCGAGCACCGGCGTGCCGGCGGCCGGGGACGAGGCGGACGACGCCGGATTGGGTGTGGGTTGCAGGGTCGAACCGGTCATCTGCGCTCCTTTTCCCGTGCGCGCGATCCGAGAACTCAGATTCTCGTCCGGCCCCCCGACCAGCGGCCAGTGCGCCGCGCACCGAACCGGATATGCAAAACGCACACGGGTTCACGCGAAACGCATGGAGGAGGGATGTGTCCTGCACTGGTCTGCGCCGCCTGCGGTTCGTCAACCTGGAACCCGAGGCAATGCACCCGCGGACTCCGCCCCCGGCTCGTCCGACGAAGACCACAAGTGAGGACCGAGTATGACGACCACTCGCACCTACGGACAGTTCTGCGGCCTTGCGCGTGCTCTCGAGATCGTCGGGGAACGCTGGTCCATGCTGGTCATCCGGGACCTGGTGCTCGGCCCCAAGCGGTTCACCGAGCTGCAGCAGGGGCTGCCGCGGATCCCGGCCAGCATCCTGTCCGCCCGGCTCAACGAGCTCGAGCAGGCCGGGGTGATCCGGCGGCGCGTGCTCCCCCAGCTGGACGCGAGCCTGGTCTACGAGCTGACCGAGTACGGAAGCGAACTCGACCACATCCTGCTCGACCTCGGTCTCTGGGGCGCCCGGTCGCTGGGGCACCCCAAGGACGGCGACGTCTTCACCAACGACGCGGCGATCCTCTCGCTCTACACGACTTTCCAGCAGGACGCGGCGGTGGGCGTGCACGTCACCTACCTCCTGCGCCACAGTGACTCCCTGGTCGTCCACGCGATGATCGACAACGGCACGCTGAAGGTCGGCGCCGGCGAGCACCCCGCCGTCGACCTCGTCATCGAGCCCCAGGGGCCTGAGCTGATCGATCTGGTCAACGGCCAGCTCACCGCGTCCGAGGCGCTGGCGTCAGGGAAGGTGCGGATCGAAGGCGACTTCGCGCACCTCGAACTGTTCACGAAGCTGTTCCGCATCCCGCCGAAGCCAGACCTGGCCGACGGCATCGCGTTCCACTGACCCCCACCGGCGCGGGGCACGGGCCGGCACCAGCTGTCACAGGCAGGTGCCGGGCCCGACCGCCATCCACCGGCCGGCCGAACCGGCCACGCGGAATGGGGCAATCCGGAGTAACGGAATTCGCGGTTCGTGCCTCTATCGTCGGGAAAGCCGATTTCCGGTCCTTCAAGAAGGGGCACTACATGTCGACCTCCGAGTTCGTTCGGCCGGCCGGCTTCCTGGGGACGCTCAACGGGAAGTACCACCACCGCGCGCTCACCGTGTTCATGGTGATCGTGATCGGGCACTGGGCCGAACACATCGTGCAGGCGTTCCAGATCTACGTGCTCGGCTGGCCGACGCCGAAAGCGCGCGGCGTGCTCGGGATGCCGTTCCCGGCCCTGATCAGCTCCGAGTGGCTGCACTACGGCTACGCGCTCGTGATGCTGGTGTTCCTGTGGATCCTGCGCCACGGGTTCGCCGGCCGGTCGCGGCAGTGGTGGAACCTGGCCCTGGCCATCCAGTTCTGGCACCACATCGAGCACCTGCTGCTGTTCATCCAGGCGCAGAGCGGCTGGCGGCTGGCCGGGCAGAAGGTGCCCACCAGCATCATCCAGCTGCTCGTGCCCCGCGTGGAGCTCCACCTGTTCTACAACACGATCGTCACCATCCCGATGATCATCGCGGTCGTCCTGCACCGGCGCGCTTCGGCCGCCGAACGCGAGCAGACCGGCTGCTACTGCGGCGTGCCGAGGCAGCCCCAGCTCGCCGCGTCGTGAAGCGTGCGCTGGCCCTGCTGGCCTTCCTCCTCGGCTGGCTGGTGCTCGGCGCCACTCCGGCTTCCGCGCACGTCGAGATCGTCTCGTCGACCCCGGGGGACGGCGCCCGCCTGAGCGCGGCGCCGTCCCTGGTGTCGGTCACCCTGTCGGAGAACATCGGGATCCAGCCCGGGTCGATCAAGGTCGTCGACCTCGCGGGCACGCAGGTCGACTCCGGGCCAGTGTTCCAGCCCGGCGACGTCGCTGAGCAGCTCGCAGTGCGGGTGAAGCCGAACCTGCCGGATGCCAGCTACCTCGTCGAATACGCCTTCGTCTCGGCCGACTCGCACCCGGTGCGCGGCACGTTCGCCTTCGTGGTCGGCACCGGCCCGCTGGTGACGTCGGCCGGCGCCGTGTCCGCGGCGACCGGCACCGACGCGGCCGTCAACGTCGTGTCGACGGCGGTGCGCTGGCTCGCCTACCTCGGGGTCGTGCTGCTCGGCGGGCTGGCCTTCGTGGTGCTGTGCCGGCCGGCGGCCGGCACCGACCGCCGCGCCCGGCGGCTGCTGCGCTGGGGCGCGGGCCTCGTCGCGGTGACCACCGCCGCCGCGTTCGTGCTGCAGGGCCCGTACGCGGCCGGACGGAACCTCGAGGCGGTGTTCGACACCGGGCTGCTGGCGGACACGCTGCGCGTCGCCTACGGGAAGCTGCTCCTCCTCCGGCTGGCCGCGGTGGCCGCGCTGGCGTTCGTGCTGCCCCGGCTGCTGCGGCCCGGGCTGCCGGACCGGCTGCGGTCCCGCTACGAGAACGCGGCCATGGTGACCGGCTTCCTGGTGCTGCTGACGTTCTCGGCCACCGGCCACCCGGTCACCGACCCGATCATGTTCGTCTCGGTCTCGGCCGATCTCGTGCACTTCGGCGCAATCGCCGTCTGGGCGGGCGGGCTGGCCCAGCTCGCGCTGTGCCTGTACCGCCCCGCGCCCGACGAGGATCTCGCTCCCGTCGCGGCGCGCTTCTCCCGCGTCGCGGCGGGCTCGGTGACGGCGATCGCGATCAGCGGCGCCGTGCTGGCGCTGCGCATCATGCCGTCGCTGTCCACCCTCTGGACGACGGAGTTCGGCCTGCTCGTGCTGCTGAAGATCGCCGGCTTCGTGCTGCTGCTGGGGGTGGCGAGCCGGTCGCGCCGCGCGGTGCGCCGGGGCATCACCCCGCGGCCGGAGGGCACGACCAAGACGATCACGGCGGACTTGCGCCGCCTCCGGCAGGCGGTGGCGGTGGAGGTGCTGCTCAGCGTCGTGGTGCTGGCGCTGGCGGCGCTGCTGACGGTGACGCCGCCGGGCGGCTGAGCGGTCAGACGCCCGCCGACGGCGGCGGGCTGAACGGACCCCAGGTGAACGCGGGCAGCCACGGCCCCGGCGCGGCACTCCACGCCAGCTCCGTGAGCTGGGCCGGCGACCGTCGCCCGGCCAACGCCCGGTACAGCTCGTGCGCCGGAGCCGTCACGGTCGCCGCGGGCCGGCCCGCCCCGGCCGTCCACTCCGAGCCGCCCGTCGTGCGCAGGCGCAACGACGGCAGCCCACGTCCGGCGACCGAGCCCGAAAAACCCCGGACCAGCACCTCGAAGCTCGGCGCCCAGGCCGCGTGCTCGACCGGCGGCGACACGCCCAGCGCCGCGCGCAGGTCCAGCTCGTGGGTGTAGGCGTCCATCACCATGACCTCGCCGCTGCGGCCGCCCGCGGCCGCGAGCCGCCGGTCCAGCTCGTCGCCGACGTCGTCCCAGTGGTCGAGCAGCTCCGGCACCGTCACCGGCCGCGCCGCCGGCGGGGTGCCGCCGTGGCGTTCGAGCACCCGGTCCGCGATCGTCACCAGGTGGTCGACCAGGTCGGCGACGGTCCACTCCGGACACGCCGGCACCGGCCGCCGGTCCGCGCCGGTCCGGCCGGCCAGCAGCGCGCGGACGCCGGACCGCACTTCCGGGTAGGCCACGAAGTCCGGGGTCGGCCGGCTGGCTCTCACGCGTCCCCCTCACGTGGCACGATCGGTGCCTTCGGCCCAGTATGCCCAGGTGACGGCCCCGGCGAGTCTCTTCGCGTGCCGGCACCGGAGACGCCAGGAGGTAGTGATCTTGCCCACTCTGTGGTCGACCTCGGCGCAGTGGGAGCTGCTGCCGCCCGTCCTGCTCGCGCTGGTGCTCAGCGTCGCGATCGGGCTCGAGCGCGAAGCCGGTATGAAGGCCGCCGGGCTGCGGACGCACAGCCTGGTCGGCGTCGGCTCGGCCGCGTTCATGCTCGTGTCGAAGTACGGCTTCGCCGACCTGCTGAGCAGCGACCACGTCTCGCTCGACCCGTCGCGGATCGCCGCGCAGATCGTGTCCGGCATCGGCTTCCTCGGCGCCGGGCTGATCTTCGTCCGCCGCGACGCCGTGCGCGGCCTGACGACGGCGGCGACGATCTGGCTCACCGCCGCGGTCGGCACGGCGTGCGGCGCCGGGCTGCCGGTGCTCGCCGCCGGCACGACGATCGCGCACTTCGTGGTGACCCGCGGCTTCCCGCCGCTGCAGCGGTTCGTCGCGCGGCACCGCCGCGAGCCACCGGTCGTGCAGCTGAGCTACCTCGACGGCCACGGCGTGCTGCGCGCGGCGCTCGCCGTCTGCACCGGGCGGGGCTGGAGCGTGCAGCACGTCGACGTCGACCACGAGTCGACTTCCGAGGAGGGGCAACGGATCGCGGTCGTAACGCTGCGCCTCGACGGTCGCGGTGATCTCTACGACCTCGCCGCCGAACTCGCCGAACTGCCGGGCGTCCGGAGCACGTCCACCGGTCCCGGGGAACCGCTCGACGAATGATCGCCCGCCCGGGCAGCGCGCGGGGGCGGGTTTGCGGCACACTGGGGAGCAGACGGAATTCCCCGGTACCGCAAGGAAAACGTGCGGCCGAGGAGAAACCATCCAATTCGGAGGTGAGGCATGGCCCCCGGCGGTGGCGAGGACGCGGCGCTCGCGTTGCCCGGATTCGACCTGGCGTGGCGCGGTTTTCACCGCGCACAGGTCGAGGAGTACGTCGCGTGGGCCGAGGCCGAGATGCGCAGACTCACCGCCGAACGCGACTCCGCGCGGCAGCGCATCGGCGCACTCGTCGAGGACAACCGTGAACTCCGGGTGAAGATCGATCGGATCAGCCGCACTCCGATCGAACCGGACGCGCTGCAGGAACGCTCGCGCCGGATGATCGAGCTGACCCGCGAGGAAGCGACCGAAATCACCACGCTGGCAACGGAAACGGCCCAGCGCATCCGGCGCGAAGCCGAGCAGGAGGCGGTCCGCCTCACCGAGAAGGAACGCCGGCTGGTCGCCGAAGCGGAAGCCGAGGCCGAACGTCGCCGCGTCGAGCACGAGGAGTTCCTGCGCGCGGCCGAGCAGCGCCGCCGCGAGCTCGACGAGACCGCCGCGCACCGCCGGGCCCAGCAGGAAGAGGATCACACGCGTGCGATGACGCTCCGCCGCGCCACCGCGATGCGCGAGCTGGCCGAGCAGGAAGCGGCCGCCCGGGCCACGGCGGCTCAGCTGGTCACGAACGCCCGGACCAAGGCCGAAGCCCAGGTCGCGGCCGCCGATGCCAAGGCGAAAAAGCTCGTCGCCACCGCGGAAGCCAAGGCGAAGAAGCTCCTGACCGAGGCCGAAACGCAAGTCACCACCGCCGAGGCCAAAGCCGAGCAGCTCGTCACCACCGCCAAGACCAAGGCCGAGAAGCTGGTCAGCACCGCCGAGAGCAAAGCCGAACGGCAGGTCGCGGCCGCCGACGCCCAGGCGAAAAAGCTCGTCGCCACCGCCGAAGCCGAGTCCGAACGCCTCGTCACCGAAGCGACCCGCCACGGCGAATCCCTGGTCGAAGCCGCCCAACGCGAGGTCACCGCCCTCACCGAGGTCCGCGACAAGCTCCACGCGAGCCTCACCGGCTGCCGCTCCCTCCTGACCGAAGCGGCCGTCGCCCTCGACGACCGGCCCGCGCCCTTCGATCCCGAGGCCACCCTGCCGATGTCGAAGAGAGTGCCCGTGCAACGGCGTTCCCCGGCGGACCTGACCGACGCCGTCGGCTGACCCCTTGCCCGCCGGCCGGTCAGCGCCCATGATCGGAACGTGAGGCGAACGAAGATCAACCTGTACGTCTCGCCGGAGAACAACCTGTCGACGGGGATCTCGAAAGTGCTGTCCCCGCCGTCCGCGATCGATCCGGCGGCCACCGCGGCCGAGCTGCGCGAACGGCTGACCGACGCCCTGGACTCGCGGGACATCATCCCTTGACCTGGACCGTCCGGCGGGTGCTCGTGCTGGTCGCGGCGGTCGTCACGCTCGCCGCGTCGACCACGCTGGCCAACCGCGTGCTGCCCGGCTGGGCGTACCCGGTGTGCGGGCTGGTCGCCGCGCTCGTCCTGGTGGCCCTCGGCCGCGCCGCCGGGTGCACCTGGACCGGCCTCGGGCTGAGCACGCTTCGCCGTCCCGCACTGGTCGGCCTGGCCGGAGCCGGGCTGATCGCCGTGGTGTTCGGGATCGCGCTGGCCGTGCCGGCGCTGCGCACGGTGTACCAGGACGGCCGCGTCGGCGACCCGGACCTCGGGCAGCTGCTGTGGCTGACGTGCGGCCGGATCCTGTTCGGCACGGTGCTCATCGAGGAGGTGGCGTTCCGCGGAGTGCTGCCGGCCCTGCTCGGTGCCCGGGACGACCGCTGGCGCTGGCCCCCGATCCTGGGCGCGGCGGCGCTGTTCGGTCTGTGGCACTTCTTACCGGCGCTCGCGATCGGCCGCAACGCCGCCGTGCATGCCGTGTTCGGCTCGACGCCGGTGGTGGTGCTGCAGGTGCTGGCGATGGCCGCGGCGGCCGTCGCCGGGATCTTCCTGCACTGGTGGCGCCACCTCGGCCGCGGCGTGCTCGCGTCGGTGATCGTGCACTTCGTGACGAACGCCAGCGGCCTCACGCTGGCCGTGCTGGTGCGGTGAGGTCGGGACGCAACCGGCCGAGCGGCGGCGTCCCCCCGCGCTTGGGCCGCCGCGCTGCTATGAGCGCACGAGCCGCGCGATCGCGTCCGACGCTTCCCGCACCTTCAGGTCGGCTTCCTCGCCGCCGTTCGCGGCCGCCTGGACCACGCACGTCGCCAAGTGCTCGTCGAGCAACTCCAGCGAGAACGACTGCAACGCCTTCGTCGCCGCGGAGACCTGCGTCAGGATGTCGATGCAGTACTTGTCCTGCTCGACCATGCGCTGCAGCCCGCGGATCTGCCCCTCGATCCGGCGCAGGCGCTTGAGATAGGCCTCCCGCTCCGTGCCGTAACCCGTCATCGCGCACCTGTCCCCGTCGTCGGCATCCCTCACCACCGACTATACCCTCCGGGGGTTCAGCGGAATCGGCGCAGCCGGAGGCTGTTGCTCACCACGAAGGCCGACGAGCACGCCATCGCCGCGCCCGCGATCATCGGGTTGAGCAGGCCGAGCGCGGCCAGCGGCAACGCCGCGACGTTGTAGGCGAACGCCCAGAACAGGTTGCCCTTGATGGTGGCGAGGGTGCGGCGGGCCAGCCGGATCGCGTCGGCGGCCACGCGCAGGTCGCCTCGCACCAGCGTCAGGTCGCTCGCCTCGATGGCCGCGTCGGTGCCGGTGCCCATGGCCAGACCCAGGTCGGCCTGGGCGAGCGCGGCCGCGTCGTTGACGCCGTCGCCGACCATGGCGACCACGCGGCCCTCGGCCTGCAGCCGCTTGACGACGTCGACCTTGCCCTCGGGCAGCACTTCGGCGACGACCTCGTCGATCCCGGCCTCGGCGGCGATCGCCCGGGCCGCGCCCGCGTTGTCGCCGGTCAGCAGCACCGGCTTCAGGCCGAGTTCCCGCAGCTCGGCGACGGCCCGGGCGGACGTCGGCTTGATCGTGTCGGCGACGGTCAGCGTGCCGCGGACCTCGCCGTCCCAGGTCACGGCGACCGTGGTCAGCTCGGCGTCCTTCGCGCGGCCGATGGTCACGGTGCGCCCCTCGACGACGCCGGTCACGCCGATGCCCGGGGTACTGCGGAAGTCCGTGACGGCGGGAAGCGCGCCGAAGCGCTGTTTCGCCGCGTCCGTGATCGCGCGGCCGATCGGGTGCTCGGACGCGGCTTCGACGGCGCCCGCGAGCCGGAGCACCTCGCCGTCACCCTCGACGAGCGTCATCCGGCCGGTGGTGACCGTGCCGGTCTTGTCCAGGACCACGGTGTCGACGCGGCGGGTGGACTCGAGCACCTCGGGGCCCTTGATGAGGATGCCCAGCTGCGCGCCGCGGCCGGTGCCGACCAGCAGCGCCGTCGGCGTCGCGAGCCCGAGCGCGCACGGGCAGGCGATGATCAGCACGGCGACGGCCGCGGTGAACGCCTGCTCGGGGCTCCCGTCGGTCGCCAGCCAGACGACGAGCGTGGCCAGCGCCGCGAAGACGACGGCCGGGACGAACACGGCCGAGACCCGGTCCGCGAGCCGCTGGACCTCGGCCTTGCCGGTCTGCGCCGCCTCGACCAGCCGCGCCATCTGCGCCAGCCGGGTGTCCGCGCCGACGCGGGTCGCGCGCACGAGCAGCCGCCCGCCGACGTTGACGGTGGCGCCGGTGACCGCGTCGCCGGGGCCGGCCTCGACCGGGACTGACTCGCCGGTGAGCATGCTCGTGTCGACCGCGGAACGGCCATCGGTGACGACGCCGTCGGTGGCGATCTTCTCGCCGGGCCGGGCGACGAAGACGTCGTCCACCTGCAGGCTTCCGACCGGGATCAGGCGCTCTTCGCCGTCGCGAAGCACCGTGACGTCCTTCGCGCCGAGGTCCATGAGCGCGCGCAGGGCGGCGCCGGCGCGGCGCTTGGAACGGGCTTCGAAGTAGCGTCCGGCCAGGATGAACGTGGTGACCGCGGCCGCGACCTCGAAGTACAGGCTGTCGCCGGCCATGCCCGAGCTGATCAGCTCGAAGCCGTGGCGCATGCCGATCTCGCCGGCCATGCCGAAGAAGAGGGCGTACAGCGACCAGGCCACGGCGGCGAGGACGCCGAGCGAGATCAGCGTGTCCATCGTGGCGGTGACGTGGCGCAGGTTGACCGCGGCGGCGCGGTGGAACGGCCACGCGCCCCACGTCACGACCGGGGCGGCGAGGACGAGCGAGACCCACTGCCAGTAGTCGAACTGCCAGGCCGGGACCATCGCGAGCGCGACCAGGGGAACGGTGAGCACCGCCGAAAGAAGCAAACGCTTGCGCAGCGTAGGCGTCTCATCGGGCTCTTCGGGCTCGGGGAGCCGCGCGGAGTACCCGGCGGCTTCGACGACGGCTCTGAGGTCGTCGACGGAGAGCTCGCGCGGGTAGCTGACCTGGGCTTTTTCGGTGGCGTAGTTGACCGTCGCGGTCACGCCGCCGACCTTGTTGAGCTTGCGCTCGACACGGGCGGCGCAGGACGCGCACGTCATGCCGCCGATGGCGAGCTCGACGCTCTCTGCGGACTGCGCGGTGGTCATGGGGCTCAGGCGACCAGGCGGTAGCCGGCCTCGGTGACGGCCGCGGCGACGGCGTCGGCGGCCAGCGGGGTGGCGCTGGTCACGGTGACGCGTCCGCTCTCGACGTCGACGTCCACGCTTTGGACGCCCTCGAGCTCGGAGACCTCTTCGCGGACCGACGTGGCGCAGTGTCCGCAGGTCATGCCCTCGACGGTGTAGCTCGCTTGAGTCATCAGCAGCCTCTCGTTCCCTTCCTTTATACCCATCGGGGGTAGGGGTTCACTCGTGGCCCCCGTCAGACTCGCGCCATGCGCAAGCTCTACGCGATCGGGATCGGCGCCGGTGACCCGGAGCACCTCACGGTGCAGGCGATCGACCGGCTCAACCGCGTCGACGTCTTCTTCGTGCTCGACAAGGGTGCGGAGAAGGCCGACCTGGTCCGGTTGCGCCAGGAGATCCTCGACCGGTTCGTGACGCGGCCGGGGTACCGGGTGGTGCTGGTGGCGGACCCGCCCCGCGACCGTACTCCCGACGACTACCGCGCGGCGGTCGCGGACTGGCACGCGGCACGGGCGGCGGTCTACGAGCAGGTCCTGCTGTCGGAACTCGGCCCGTCGTCGACGGGTGCGTTCCTGGTGTGGGGCGACCCGTCGCTGTACGACAGCACGATCGCGCTGATCGAGGCGGTGCTGGCGCGGGGGAACGTGGAGTTCGAGTACGAGGTGATCCCGGGGATCAGCAGCATTTCGGCGCTGGTGGCCCGCCACCGGACGACGATGAACCAGATCGGCCGGGCGGTACAGCTGACGACGGGCCGCCGGCTGGCATCAGGCTGGCCTTCCGCCGTGGACGACGTGTTCGTCCTCCTGGACGCCCACACGACGTTCGACCGCTTCGCGTCCGAGGGTCTGCACATCTACTGGGGCGCGTACGTAGGAACGCCCGACGAAATCCTGCTCTCAGGTCCGCTAACCCCGGCCCTGGCGGCCGAGATCCGCCGCGTTCGCGCGGAGGCCCGCGAACGTCACGGCTGGATCATGGACACGTACCTCCTCCGCCGCCCGGCCTGAGCCGTCTCGACCCGCCAACCACGAGTGATGCCCCTCCAATCACACGTGATGCCCCCTCAATCACGAGTGATGCCCGTTCGGGCACACGAGTCGGCCGGCGATGGCGGCGAGTTACGTCTTCAATCACGCGAGTTCCGGTATCAGTCACGCGAGTTCCGGCTCTGATCACACCAGTTCCGTCCCGGGTCGGGCCAGCACCGGGTGGCGAAGGTCCACTGGGTGACCCGGGCCGTCAGTCGCGTGATCAGGGACGTGACTGGCGTGATTGAAGGCGGAACTCGCGTGATTGGGCGCGCATCTCGCGTGATTGGGAGGGCATCTCGCGTGATTGGCGGGGCATCACGTGTGATTGGGAGGGTCGGGTCGCGGGCCTGAGGGTCGGGGAGAGTGGTGCGGGCATGAGAAAGGCCCCGGGAGAACCATGGGTTCTCAACCGGGGCCTATCCCAACGTAAGTTCGGCGGTGTCCTACTCTCCCACAACCCTTCGGTTGCAGTACCATCGGCGCTATCAGGCTTAGC